>CALFYE010000140.1 GCA_937952145.1 uncultured Myxococcales bacterium | reverse complement strand
ACAATTAGCAGCCTGCTGAAGCCTTGCTGAGCCAATACTTCAACAAGCTCCTAGCTCCTGCGTTCGCCGCTTCGCCCCTGGCTGGGACGGAGGCCGGTGGGCGCGCTGTGACCTGGATGTCGCGAGTCGGCGCCGACCCAACTCGCCGGCCAACCAGGCAGCAAAGTTCGATATCCTTGAAAAGATGGGGGGACGGCTCGCAGCCTGGCTGGTCGGCTTGCTTTGGGCGACGGTTGCGTCGGCGCAGCCGGCGACCAGCGGGGGCTCGGGTGGCCCCGATTCGTCGGTGCCCAGTGCAGCTGGGGGCAGTGCAGGGCCGAACTTGGCGACGAGTACAGCGACGCCACCTGGCGATCCGCTGACCGCCGATCCACCGGTGCGCAAGAGCGAGCTTGCGGCGCAGAACGAGCGCCTCATGCGCGAGCTTGCCCAGCTTCGGCAAGAGCTGGCCAGCCTGCGCGAGGATCAGAGCAGCACCAGCCAGCAGATCCGCGCGCTTTCGCCACTGAGCACGCGCTTTAGCGGCTATCTCGACGTCGGGTTCTTCTATGTCAGCGGCGATGGCACCGGCATACGCAGCGATACGGGGTACGCCGTGCTGCCTCAGTATCGTGGCGTAGTGCCCGACTCCTGGGTGTTTCTGGGCGACCCGCTGGCGACGACGATCAACTCGCGCGGCGATCCCGCCAACACCGGCGAGTCGCGGGCCGTGACCTTTAACCCCATCGGCAACAAGGGCACGCCCAGCTTCCTCGTCAACAACCTCAACCTGGCGCTGTTCGTCGGGCTCAGCGAGAACCTGCAGGTCAACGCGCTCATCGACTTTCTGCCGCGCGGCCGCAATGTCTCGAATCCCGATGGCTTGTTCCTCGGCGACTTTCTCGACGTCAAGCTCGGCTATGTCGAGTACACCGTGCCGACCGAGCGCTTCGGCCTGTCGCTTTACGCCGGCAAGTTCGACTCGGTGTTGGGCTACGAGTACCGCGTGCAAGAGGCGCCGGATCGCATCACCGTGACGCCCTCTTTGATCTGCCGCTACACCTGCGGTCGGCCGATTGGTCTGAAGGCGCGCTTCACGTTTTTGAACAACCGCCTGAATCTGAATGCCGCGCTCACCAATGGCAGCAGCTTCGTCGAGCAGTTCCCGCTGTTTGACGAGACGGACAGCAACTACTTTCAGACCGGCAGCCTGCGCATCGGCACCAAGCTGCCCGTCGGCGCTGGGCTGGAAATCGGCGCATCGGGATCACTGGGCGTGCAGGATCAGCAGAGCGATCCGCGCGTCTTGCAGTGGCACTTCGGCTTCGACCTGCACCTTGATGTCCGCGGCTTTGAAGTCCAGGCCGAGTTCGTGCAGGGACGGGCATCGGGCAAGACCGAATCGACGACCGTGCCCTGCGATGCCGCGCCCTGTCTGGACTACCGCGGCGCCTACGGCTTGTTCGCCTATCGCGTGACCAACTGGCTGATGCCGTATGCCCGGATCGATTGGCGACAGGCGGTGCATCAAAGCGGAGCGAGCTTCGTCTACAGCTCGCACGCGGTGCGCTTCACCGGCGGTCTGCGCTTCGAACTGGGCAGCGTCGTGGTGCTCAAAGCCGAGTACACCCACGTGCGCGAGGTCGATCCGCTGCCCGACTTCCCCGACGACGTGTTCACCAGCTCTCTCATCATCAAGTACTGAGTGCGCGAGGCGGCCATGCACAAAGGCTCCGGGTATTTTCTGGCGATGATCGGTGCGCTCTGCGGGCTGCTGGGCGAGCGCAGCCTGCATCCGGCCGGCGCCGCTGAACCGGCGAGTCCCGCCCCTCCGACGGCTGCTCCCAGCAAGTCGGGCGGCGCGCCATCCGTTGGAACGGGTACGGTCACGGGTCGGGTCCGGCTGAACAAGCCGGGGGGCGAGGCGACCGATCCGAGCGGCGTCGTGGTCTATATCGAGGGCCTCGTCGCGTCTGGTGGTTCCGCCCCCAGCACCGCGCATCCACAGGTCCGGCAGCGCGATCTGCAGTTCATGCCGGCGCTGACCGTCGTGGTGCAGGGAACGACGGTCGATTTCCCCAACGATGACAAGGTGTTCCACAACGTCTTTTCGTTTTCGGAAGCGGCCAAGTTTGATCTCGGGCTGTACAAGAGCGGCAGTAGCAAGTCGGTGACGATGCACAAGCCGGGAGTGGTCAACGTCTACTGCAACATCCACCCCGAGATGATCAGCAAGATCAAGGTCCTCGACTCGACGTACTTCGCCATCGTCGGGGCCGATGGTGCCTTCCGCATCGAGCAGGTGCCGGTGGGCAGCTATCCCGTGGTGGCCTGGCAGGCGAACGGCGGCGAGGCGCGCAGCCAGGTGACGGTGACGGCGGCGGGCAAGACGCAGGTCGATCTGACGCTGACGCAGGGGCGGGCTGAGCTACGCCACACCAGGAAGGACGGGACGCCATACGGGCGCTACAAGTAGCGATGGCGTGCTTCGCCCTGCAGCTTGGATGTCAGCGCGGGCCGTCGGGGCAGCCGCCCCTGCCGGCTGGCGTGACGGCGTCGGCGGTGTCGCATCCCCACACCGGTACGGCGCCCAACGAAGCCGAGCCGCTAGCGCTAATTCCGGCCGCACGCTGCGGCGAGTGCCACGGCCAGCTAGAGAACGAGTGGCGCAAGTCGGCGCACGCGCAGGCTGAGTCATCGCCCAGCTATCAGCGCATGCGGGCCCTGGCCCGGACCGGTTCAAAGAGCGCTGCCAAGGCCGAGGAATGCGATGCCTGTCACGCTCCGCTGCGTCGCTTTGCGCCGACCGATCGCGTCAACGACGAAGGCGTATCGTGCGATGGCTGTCACACGCTCAGCAATGTGGCCAGCGGCGGTGGCCAAGGCCTGCTGTTTCGTCCCGACGACAACGTGCGTTTTGGTCCGCTCTGCGATGCGCAGGCCCACTATTTTCATCGCATGGGCTGCGCCCCCTGGTTTCGCGAGTCGCAGTTCTGCGCCGCCTGTCACGATGCGCCCCGCCATCTGCCCGCTGTGGCCGGCCCGCCGACTAGCCTGTTCCCCGAGTACAGCGAGTGGCGCGACGAGTACTCCGCGCAGGGCTCGCAGGACTGCCAGGCCTGCCACATGCCGGCCACGCGACGCGAAGTAGCCGTTGGTTCCGCCGAACGGGCCGACGTCCGCGAGCACACGTTTCGCTTGCCCGAGCGCCTGCTGGGCCGGGCGCTCAGCGGACAGGCGGAGGTCACCGCGCGGGGCGGAGCGCTGCATGTGGTCGTCACACTTTCGAATGGTGGCGCCGGACACGCCGTGCCAACCGGACTGCCCGAACGGCGACTGCAGATCGGTGTCGAGCTAGTCGATGCCGCTGGCCACGTGAGCGTCCAGAAAGAGCACAGCCGAGGTCGTGTGCTTGTCGATGAAAGCGGCGCGGAAGCACCCTTCTTTGCCGCCGTGCGGGTCGCGCACGACAGCCGCATCCACCCCGGTAAGACCGAGACCGACGTCTTCGATCTTCCTTTCGGCAGCGGCAGTCGCCTTTCGATCTTCGTGCGCCGTCGCCCCATCGCGCTTGGCATCTGGCAAAAGCTGGGTGGCGCGCCGCCCTCCGACGAGCCCATGCTTCACGGCGAGCTTGCGCTGCCGGCCGGCTGGCTGTCGAACAGCGTCCCCAGCAAGGCCCCAGCTGAACCGATCCGCGTGAGGCTGGGTCCATGAAGTTCCGCACCGCGGTCAGCGTGACCTTGCTGCTGTCGCTGGCGGCGACACTTTCGGCCGTCGTGTCGGTAGTGTCGATCGTGCTCGACCGCAATGCGCGGCGCGAACTTTCAAGCAACCTGCTGCGCGATCGCCAGGCCTTCGCCGACATGCTGGACTACCGCAAGTCGCTGCATCGCTCGAAGAGTCGCATGCTGGGGGACGAGCCACGCCTCAAGGCTGTGGTCGCTACCGACGATGTGACGCCGGCCACCGCGCTTGGTGTGATCTCAGATCTGCGGCGAGCGATGCGCTGCGATCTGCTGCTGCTGACCGACAAGGCCGGCGTGCTGGTCGCCGACGCCGTCCATCCCGAGGAGAGCGGTGTGGCGATGGCCGAGGTCCCAGCCGTCGCCGAGGCCCTGTCCAGCGGCGAATCCGAAGGGGTGTGGGTCGACGGCGGCCAGGTCTTCCAAGTGCACGGACGTCGCTTATCCTTCGGGGCGCTGATTGTCGGGGCGCTGATTGTCGGCTATCGCGTCGACGATGCGCTGGCCGATCTGGTGGGGCGGCACCTGGGGGCAGGAGTGGCCGTGCTGCTGGATGGCGAGCTAGTGGCCGCGTCGAGCACGGCTGGCGACGAACCGCTGCTGCGCGATCGCTTGGCTGCCACCCTACGCGCCACGCAGTCACGGGCCAGTGGCGGGCCGCAAGAGGTACTGCTCGACGGTCGGCGCTACCTTCTCAGCACGACAGCGCTGCCCGACTACAGCGGACAGCGCGACATCCGGGTGGTGCTGCTGCGCTCTTTGGATGGCGCACTCGCCGCGGCGCGACGGCTGGTGTGGACGCTGCTTGGCATCACGGCGGTGGCCCTGGCGCTGGCGACGGCGGCCGGGCTGCGGTTATCGCGGCGCTTGTCGCAGCCGATCGACGATCTGGCGGCCTTCGCGCAGCGCATCGCCGGGGGCGATCTGCGACCGGTGCCGCTCTCCGGCATGCAGGAGGTCAAGACGCTTGGCACGGCAATGAACAACATGGTCGAGGAGCTAGCGACCTCGCGGGCCGAGCAGGCCGAAAAGACGCGCCTGACTCGCGAGCTAGAGATCGCTCAGCGCATCCAGACCACGATCTTGCCCAAGGGGCTGCGCGTGCCTGGCCTCTCGCTGAGCGCGCAGATGGTGCCCGCCACTGAAGTCGGCGGCGACTACTACGATGTCATTCCCTGCGCCGATGGTTGTTGGATTGGCGTCGGTGATGTCGCCGGCCATGGGCTGTCGGCCGGACTAGTCATGCTGATGGTGCAGAGTGCCTTCGCTGCCTTGGTGCGTACCTTGCCCGAGGCGACGCCCAGGCAGCTCGTAGTTGCCCTGAACCAGCTGATCTTCGACAACGTGCGCAATCGCCTGGGCTCAGACGAGCACGTGACCTTCACCGCGCTGCGCTATTTTTCCGACGGACGGCTGCTGTTTGCGGGAGCGCATGAGCCGATCCTGATCCATCGCCACGCCACCCGCCGCTGCGACTTGGTCGAGACGCCGGGCACCTGGCTCGGGGTCATTCCGGATATCAGTCGCGCCACTACGGATACGGTCGTACAGCTGTCGCCGGGAGATGTCGTGGTGCTGTATTCCGACGGAGTCCTGGAAGCCGCCAGCCCGACCGGACAGCAGCTGGGGATGGATCGCCTACAGGACGCCATCCTGCGCAGCCTCAGCACCAGCCCCGTGGTTGCTGCCGCATCCCTCAGCGATGCTCCCAGCGATTCCCCTAGCACGTCCCCAGGCGCGATCCCTAACACTTCACAGATCCACGCAAACTTGATGAGCGTCGTGCGAAACTGGTCGCAGCAGCCCCAAGACGACATCACGCTGCTGGTCCTGTGCCACGAAGGGCAGGGGGGCAAAGAGGAACCGAAATGAGCGAGGAATCGCCGCCATCCCAGACAAGCGGAGGTCCGGCTTTTGCGACCTTTCGCATTGTCGTCCACATGGATGCGGCGCACATCACGCCAGCGCGGCGCGTGATCGCCGATATCGCGCGATCGATCGGCCTGCACGATGAGGTTGCCAGCCGCCTGGCGCTGGCGGCTCACGAGCTCTTGGAGAATGCCGTCAAGTACACGCTGGACCAGAAGCGCCAGGTGTTGTTGCGGCTGTCGATCATCTCGGGCCAGACGGCCCGGGTCACCGTCTGTAACGTCTCGAATCGGGCGATTTATCAGCGGATGCGGCGGCGGCTCAGCCGGCTCAACCGCAGCCAAGATATCGCGGCTCTCTATCAGTCCCTGATCGAAAAAAGTATCGTGCGAAAGGCCGGCTCTGGACTCGGGTTGGCGCGGATTCGGGCCGAGGCCGACATGAAGCTCTTCTGCGCCTTTGCCGGGGACATGTTGTCGGTGCGGGCCGAAGTGACGACAGGAGCATGGCAATGCCAATCAAAGAGCTGAGCTTTGAGCGCGAGACCTTCGCCGTCAGGACGACGCGCAGTCTGCCGGCCGGACTCATCATCGCCCTGTCGGGCTGCGCCGATCTGCGCGTGCAGGCCGAGTTCAACACGCTCGTCTATCAGGTTCATGACAAGGCGCGCCAGATGCATGTGCAGACGGTCATCATCGACATGGGCGAGCTGGAGTTCCTAAGCTCTGGCTGCTTCAAGTGTCTGTGCACCTGGGCCCGCCTGCTGCTTGAGCGCGATGCCTCGTATCGACTGCACATCTACTCGAACCCCAAGTACTACTGGCAGGTGCGCAGTCTAAACGCACTGCGCATGCTGGCGCCGGACCACATTTCCGTCGAACAGCGCGGCAGCGGTACCTAAGCGGGTCCCGCTGTCGGCCACCACCGTGGGCCCTCGCGGCGGCTAGACTTCCAGCGCTGACAGCGTGGCTGCGATGCTGTGACTCACCGCAGCAAGCAGCCGCCCTAGATCGTCAGCGGTCGGCTGCTGCGCGCTGCGCTCGGCCTGCAGGGCCGCGGTGGCCAAGGCGGTAGCGCCCATCGTGCTGGCCATTCCCCGCAGGTTGTGCAGCACCAGGCCAAGATCCGGGCCAAGATCCGGGCCAAAATCCGGGCCCGGCCTGGCGCTCTGTAGCTGCTGTAGCTGTGCGTCGAGTTCGACTAGGCGCTGGCGGAACATGGGCAGCATGCTGCGGTACAGCTCGTCGTCTCCTCCCAATAGCGCGATCGCGGCGCCGCGGTCGAGGATGCCCGGCGCTTCTGCCGTCTCTCCTGACTTGACCGCGGCGGTGGGCGAATTCTTCTGCGACCGGCCAATGTGCAAAAGCAGACTCTCGACGAGCTGACGCGAATCGATGGGCTTGGCCAGGTGACCGTCCATCCCGGCCTGCCGCGCGGCCTCGCGGTCGCTGTCCAAGGCGTTGGCCGTCATGGCGAGGATCGGCAGCTTGGTGAGCCCCAGCCGACCCCGGATGCAGCGAGTCGCCGCATAGCCATCCATCCCCGGCATCTGGACATCCATCAGTACGGCATCGAAGCGATCCGCGGCCTGCTCCAGCTGCTGCATCGCCTGCTGGCCGTCGGAGGCTACGCTGACCTCGGCGCCGCGGGAGCACAGCAGCTCGCGTGCGATCTGCTGGTTCAGCTCGTTGTCTTCGACCAGCAGCAGGCGCAGTCCCGACAGGGGACGACCCGCGATGGCATCGCTGCGCTGCGTATCGGTCAGCGCACCTGCCGATGCGGGAAGTGGCAAGCGGATGCGCAGCCAGAAGCGACTACCGACCCCGGGGGCGCTGCTCAGCTTCAGCTCGCCGCCCATCAGCGTCGCCAGCTGGCGACTGATGCTGAGCCCCAGCCCAGTTCCCCCGAACTGGCGCGTCGTGGTGTCGTCGGCTTGGCGATAGTCGTCAAACAAGCGGGCCTGGACCTCCTGCGGAATGCCGATGCCGGTGTCGCGAACTGCTAGTTCCAGCTCGGCATCGGATCCGGTCTGCGATAGCAGCGCGATGTGCACGTCGACCTCGCCGCGGTGGGTGAACTTGATGGCATTCCCGCCGAGGTTGGTCAGCACTTGGCGGATGCGCAGCTCGTCGCCGATGAGCTGCGCCGGCACCGACGCATCACAGTGGCAACGCAGCGCCACGGGCTTGTCCCCCCGGGCCACGGCGAGCACGAGCGCGACCTCGTCTAAGACTGCCCGCGGCGAGAACGGACGAACATCCAGCGTCATCTTGCCCGCCTCGATCTTCGATAGATCGAGGACATCGTTGATCAGCGCCAGCAGCGATCGCGCGGCCCGCTCGGCCTTGCCGGCATAGTCCGCTTGGCGTTCTTGAAGCGGGGTCGCGCGCAAGAGTTCCAGCATGCCGAGTACGGCGTTCATCGGCGTGCGGATCTCGTGACTCATGCGCGATAGGAACCGGCTCTTAGCCTCGCTCGCTTGCTGCGCCGCCCGCTGCGCATCTTTCAGCTCGCTGATGTCGAGCGTCAGGATGAACAGGCCCCGGATCTCGTCGCCTCGCCGCTTGGGCACGAAGTGAGCAAGCGTGCTGATCACGCGACCATCGGCCTGCCGCTGCGACCACTCACGTTGCTGGGCCTGGCCGCGCAGCGCGGCGTCAATCGCTGGCTGGACTTCGGCCAGGTCGGCCATACCCACTGCGGCGGCGGTGAGCGGCGTATCGACCAGCTCCTCACGACTGCGCCCCAGAGCGGTGCAGAGTGCCCGGTTGGCCAGCTGGCAGCGTAGCTGCGGACTCCAGAGCGAGAGCCGCGCTGGGACGCTATCGATCATCTGACGGATGAGATACTCGCTTGCGGCCAGCGCATCGCTGGCTTGTTGCGAGCGCGCTTCAGCAGCATCGCGCGAGGCCAGCAGGCGTAAGAACACGCTGGTGAGTAGCAAGCTCAGCGCAACGCCAGCGAGGAGGACGACGTACGGGCTGAACCGAGCCAGGCCAGCCTCGAAGGCGCGCGTGGTTTCGATGTGCACGGTGAGCATCCGCCCAGCGAGCACCAGCGGCACCTGTCGCCTGAAGAGGGCTGGTCGCCGTGCCGCCAGCGACTCATCCTCTGCGCTGTCGTACAGGGCAGGGCCTTTCGACTTCACGTCGTGCAGCTGAAAGTGCAGCCGTCCCTCGACAAAAGAGCGCAGAGGCGACAGCACCTCGGCAGCGGCGATGGGTGCATACAGCAGCCCGATGAGCGCGGCGCGACGATCGCTCACCGTGGCCAAGGGGACATCCGAGCGATAGGCGGGCAAAAACAGCAGCCAGCCGGGACCACGCCGCTCGTCTTGCACCAGCACGATGGGGCTGGTCAGCGACAGCTTGCCGGAATCGATCGCCTGCTCGGCCGCCTCGCGCCGGATCGCCTCGGCACCGATGTCTAGACCGAGGGCGGGCAGGTTCCGCGCAATGGGTTCGATGTGCGTGATGAGCAGCAGATCGGGCGCAGCACCATTCGATTTGACCGAAAAGTCGGGGGCGTGATCGGCTCGTTCGCGAGCAACAAAGGCCGCTAGCTCGGCTCGCGGCACGCGCTCGATGAAGCCCAGGCCGCGGATGCCGGGAAACTCGGCCGGCAGGTCGCGTTGTGCGACCCAGCGACGGAACTGCAGGCGCTCCAGGCGAGAGCCCGCGGCAATCGATGCCCGCAGACCATGCAGCGCATACGAAGACTGCGTGATGCGGCGTGCGAGCTCAGCGACCAGCCGGTCTGATTCGCCGAGAAAGCGAGCCTTGGCCTCTGCCCGCACCGCAAGCTGCGTCCGCCAGCTGACCAGCACGCTCAAAAGCAGGCTGATCACGAGCGACAGCGCCGCTCCCCAGCGTCGCTGTCGCAGTGCACCTTGAGGCATGGCTGAAGGCGGTCCGTGCATGCTCAAACTCGGATCGAGTGCGGCGTCTCAGAAGGAATGCGCGGCCGGTGGATCCTGTCGCTGGCCTGCGCTTCCCCGCAGCCTGCGATACTGGAAACCCTCGACAGTAGGGTCGCAATCCCGGCTGCGTTGTGCAAGTCGATACAGCTCCTGTGAGCGACCAGCACGCGCGTGCCCACAAAGGCTGCACCACGCTGTCAGGCCCCCGCTCTGCGAGCCGACCTTATGGCGAGCAGAGTCGCTGCTCGTGCACCGCGGTGACCAGCCCGGACTCCGCGGTGATCTCGCGGCTGTAGCAGCCGTCGCCTGAGTCGATGCTCAGGTACTCCTGCGCGCTCTTCTGGCCGCTGGTGCCTTTGAAGGCGCCGCTGGCATCAAAGTTCAGGGTGTCGCTGGGTGACACGCGGTTCGAGACCAAGCGGAAGTGAACTGGGTGCCCGTTGTCCTCGATCTGCTCACGGTTCTCGTACTCCTGGCGGATCTCGGTGGTCTGGGTGCTCGACTTATCGGGCTTTTCGCTTGCCGCAAAATTGACCCGCAGCGGCCAGCTCTGCTGCTGCGTGGTCTGCCGGTGCAGTCCAGCTTCCTGAACGCGTGAGATGACCTGGATGCTAGTGCTCTGCTGGATGTTCTGCTGGTACTTGACCGTCGAGATGTCGAACACCTGGCGATTGCTAAACCCCAGGGTCTGATCGAGCTCGGTGTAGACCCGACCATGCGAGGTGTCGACGTAGCCAGCGATGACGAAGCTGCGCGTTGCTTGCACGGTTACGGTGCCGCTGATCGATCCGTCCATGGCGGTGACCAGAGCCTTATCTATCGACGGAGATGGCGCTGCGCTAAGCGTATTTCTGAGCAGCCCACCGCGGACCCGATCGCTGCCCGCATCGCGGAAGAGGAGCAAGGCCGCAGTCGCTTCGAATCGGTTGTTGGCGTTGTAGACCCGAAGTGCGACTTCGTGATTGCGTCCGTCGCTGAGCCGGGCCGAAAAGGGCGTTAGATCTACGCGGTAGGGAACGAAGGCCAGTGCCTGTACGCCGGGAATCGGCCGCCACAGGTAGGGGTCGATGCCGCCGGTGTAGATCCAGGGAAAGACCGGGGCGACGCCAGCCGGCTGACCGTCGATGCTGATCTCGGCCTCGCGGAAGCTGGTGCCGCCGCAGGACTGCAGCTTGTCGGCCACATCGCTGGGCACGCAGGTGTAGAAGAACTCGTCCTGACCTTGGCTCTGAACGTAGACATCCAGGTAGGCGCGCTCGATGTTGGTCGGCAGGGCAAAGCTACGGGCCAGCGTGCTGGTCGTCGTACTTAGCGACACCGTCCCGCCCGCCGCTCCCGCCGACAGCGGCAGCACCACATCGGGTGTACGCGGCGCAGTGCTGCGTGGCGGCAGCGGATAGAACAGCAGCTTGGCGCTGCCGGTGAGGATGCCGGTGTAGGTCGAGTCCACAAGGTTGCCCAGATTGACCAGCCCCGACTGTGGCGCCGAAAACAGCGCGCTGTAGTCCGTGAGGTCGCGCTCGACATGCCAGGTCGGGCCCAGGCTTCGCGAGGGCTCCATGGTGGTGCCGAAATAAATGTTCACGCCGCCAACAAACACCGTAGCGGTGCGGTCGAACTGTCGGCCGGCGCTGACCGCGAAGTCGGCCTCTAGAACCACCTTGGCCCACGGACCTCGGCAGGCGGAGGGTGGCGTATAGGTAAACGACTTGGGCGTGAAGTCGGCGAAGGTGTAGCCGGAAAAAAGCGTCACCACGCACGGCTCAGTGCCGGGCCGTGCAGCTCGCGGCTCGGCCGTGGCGGTGTCGCCCGAGCCGACGATCGGTGCGGTGCTGGCAACGGGACTCGCCAGCCCCAAGAAAGCGCCGACCAGTAGCCATAGGACCGGGGGACGCAGAGACACGCAGCGACGGTTCAGATGCACAGCCAACCTCCAAGTAAGGGGTGCGCCAAGCGGCGAACCTATCACAGGGCTGGGGGCTGCAGACGTATGCGGGCCAGGTGGCATCGAAAGCAGTCATCGGGGGTCTCTTGGTCACTTGTATGGGTCAATCTACTTGACCTATCTTTTCGGCATGCAAGACCTTGTCAACGCAGACGGAACGACACTTGGAATAGTCAACCAGCTTGACCTATCACCGTTAGATGAAGCCCTGGCTCTATTGCACTTTGGGTTTCGCGCCGTGGTGGCTGAACCCGACCGCATCTTGGCCCGCCGCGGTCTGGGGCGCCTGCATCACCGCATCCTGTTCTTTGTCGCGCGGCAGCCTGGCTTACGCATGAGCGAACTCCTGGCGCTGCTCGGGATCAGCAAGCAGGCCCTGCACGGGCCGATGCGGCAGCTCTTGGCGCGCAATCTTGTGCACAGCCGGGTCGATCCGCAGAGTCGCCGCAGTCGCTGCCTGCGCCTCAGCCGATCCGGTGTGGCCTTGGAAGAGAAGCTGTCGTCGATTCAGCGCGAGCTGTTCGCACAGGCCTTCGCAGCCGCCGGGCCACAGGCCGAGCGCGGCTTTCGTGCGGTGTTTGCCGAGATCATCCGAGCGCTCGATAGCACCGCCCCCCAGACGGCTGCCCCGACGCGAGTGAGCAAACGTCGCCACGCCCGGTAGCTTTCGATAGCATGGAGCGATGATCCAGACGGTCGCTCGTTCTCTTCTGCCCGCGAAGCTGCGGGATCGCGCCGAGGCCTGGCAGCAATTCTTTGCGATGCGTCGTGACCGGCTCGGCTTTATGGAGAAGCTGGCCCAGCGCGGCGAGCCCCTCGTCGAGCTGACGCTGGCCATCTATCACGTCTACGTCCTCTTCGACCCCGACGACATCAAAGAAATCCTGGTCAACCAGACTCGCAAGGTGCGCAAGGGACTGGGGTTGGAGCGGGCCAAAGAGGTGCTGGGCGAGGGCCTGCTGACCGCCGAAGGCGAGGCTCACTTGCGACAGCGCCGTCTGGTGCAACCGGCGTTTCACAAGCAGCGACTGCGCGGCTATGGCAGCGCCATGGTCGACTGCACGGCCCGCTATCGCGAGAGCCTGGCCGATGGACAGATCCGCGATGTGCACCACGAGATGATGCGCCTGACCCTGGCCGTCGTTGGGCGGGCGCTGTTCGACATCGATACCAGCGCCGACGAGGCACAGATTGGTCAGGCGCTGCACGACTTCCTGCAGAGCTTCAACTTCACGATGCTGCCGTTCTATCCGCTGGTAAAGGCGCTGCCGTTACCGCAAGTGCGCAAGATCGCCGCGTCGCGCGCTTCGCTGGATGCGCTGATCTATCGCATCATCGATGAGCGCCGGCGCAGCGGTCGCGATCACGGCGATCTGTTGTCGATGCTGATCGCCGCCACCGAGGGCGAAGGCGAAGGAAAATCGTCGCTCAGCGACCAGCAGCTACGCGATGAGTGCATCACGCTCATCCTGGCGGGGCATGAGACGACGGCCAACGCGCTGACCTGGACGCTTTACCTGCTGTCGCAGCACCCGCAGATCGAGTCGCGCCTGCTAGCCGAGATCGATCGCGTGCTGGGGGGACGGCTACCGACGGTGGACGATGTGCCGCAGCTCGTCTATTGCGAGCAGGTGGTTGCGGAGTCGCTGCGCCTATATCCGCCGGTCTACGCCTTTGCTCGCACGGTAGTCGAGCCCATCGAGCTCGGCGCCGGTCGCCGCCTGGAGCCGGGCAGCTTGGCGATCATTCCGACGCGGATGATCCATCGCAGTCCTCGCTACTACCCAGATCCCGAGCGCTTTGATCCCGAGCGCTTCACGCCGGAGGCTCGCGCCAGTCGTCCGCGCCTGGCCTATCTGCCGTTTTCGTACGGACCGCGCAACTGCATCGGCGAACACTTCGCGTGGATGGAGGCCGTGCTGATCCTGGCGGGGCTGCTGCAGCGCTTCCAGTTTCGGCTGGCGCCCGGACAGAGCGTTGAGCCCGAGCCGCTGATCACGCTGCGCCCGCGCTATGGCATGCGCATGCGCGTCTGCGCCCGCGCCTAGCGGACAGAGGTGAAGGTGACCCCGATGCTGGGCAGAGAACCGCTGCACATCCTGGCCTGGGGCGCGGTCAGCGCCGCGGTGCTGGCGGTGTTCGGCGAGACCCTGCGCTGGCTGTGGCGTGTGCCGTTCTCTGGTGAAGATCGCCGCCTAAACCTGGGCCTGCTCATCAGCTTTTTCGTCCTGTTCCTGGTGCGATCCGTCCGCGCTTCCCAGACGCGCAGCGCCGACTCGATAGGGGGCGGTGATCCGACCCAGCAGGGCAGGGGAGCCAGCGTGCCTTCCGCCGCGCTTTGGTGTTTCAGCCTGGCCACGCTGCTGCATGCAGTGGTCGAACACACGCTGCAGGCCAATACCCTGACCGCGATTCTGGCCGCGCTCGCGCTATATGGCCTGTGGGGCTGCTTCGTCACGCCGCCGCGCTTTGCCGCCGCGCTTTCGAGTGTGCTTCTTCTGATCACCGCGATGCCGCTGGCTGCGCTGGCGGAAGGCTATGTCGGTCTCGGCGCCCGCCTGCTGACGGCAGAGATTGTCCAGCAGCTGCTGTCCTTGCTGCGCATCGCGGTCGTTCCGGCGCACACCATTTTGGTGCTAGAGCGCGGCATCGCTCACATTGATATTCCCTGCAGCGGACTGCGCGGCTTGTGGTCAGGGCTGCTCGGCTACTTGCTGCTGACCTGGCTTGAGCGCCGTCGCCTGGGTGGGCGCTTTCTGCTGGGACTGCTGCTCTTGCAGGGGCTGCTATTCGCCGCCAACGTGCTGCGAGTCTTCGTCCTGGTTTACGTTGCGCAGGTCGCTGGCATGCCGCGCGTGGCGGAGGCTCTGCACGTGCCGCTCGGGCTATTGGGATTTGCGATGGGCGTGACCTTGGCATTCGTATTCCTGCGCTACGTGGTACCTGGCCAAGCCTCGCTCGACGCGGGCAAGACGATGACGAACGGGCTTGGCCCCCTTTCGATAGGTCGGCGTGCGCAGTGGTGGGCGATGCCGCGGCGCTGGCTGCCGCTGTCGCTCCTCTGCTTGCTGGGTACGGTCTGGATCGTGGACCGCTGGCTGCCAAGGCCACTGCCGTCGAGCGCTCAGCTCCGCCTGCCGCCGCAGCTGCCGGGATCTTTGATGGGCACTCCGCTTACGCTGTCGGCTGGCGAGCAGGAGATCTTTTCGCGCTTTGGCGCGCAGGCCGGGAAGTGGCGACTAGCGCGGGGCTCGCTGATCGTCGTCCGTGCCCCGGGACTGACCGCATTTCGCGCCCACCATCCCCCCGAAGTCTGCTTGCTGGCCGCGGGCCTGCGGGTCGTGCAGACCGAGCCGCTCGCGCTGTCCCCTGTTCTGACGGTCCGTCACTTACGCCTTGCCGAGCGCTCTCCTGCGACGCGGCCCGAGGCTGGCGAGCTGTCCCAGGGACGCCAGGGGCTGTACTGGTTTCAGTCGGCCAGTGCGACTACGCCCGACATCCTGCGTCGCATCATCCATCAGCTGCGGCGACCCGAGCCGTGGCTCATGGTGACTTGGCTGGGCGACGCCGAGGACGGCACGAGCCCTTCGATGACGCAGCAAGAGCTGTCTGCACTGGCCCGCGAGATCCACGCTGCGCTGGCGGTCAGTCTGCAGCCGGTACCGTCGCCAATAAAGTAGAGTGTGAAGATGATCCGAGACCGTCTAGCAAAGTGGATCTCGCCGCGGACACGCGAGATCGCCCTGGCCTTGACTCGCTATGGGCTGTTTTGGTCGTGGAACCTGGTGTTCCTGCTGCTGGTCGGCTTTGTCGTCGCGCCGTACGTGCTGTGGCAGCTTTTCTTGGAAGTCGCAGACGGCCTGTTGCCGCCCAGCTTGTTGGTCAGTGCGCTGTTCGTGCTGGCGATCCCGGCCGTCGCTGCGCTGGTCGCGGCCTGGCCGCTGCGGCGACAGCCCGAGCGCTGGCTAGAGCTGCTCTACGGGCTGGAGGCGCCGCTCCTATGCGTCGCCGTATTTCGACTGTTCATCCTGCGCGAACTCACGGCCGGCTCAGGTCTGCTGCTGGTCTTCATCGGGCTGGGAATCTTGGCCTACGGCTACGGCTTCGCGTTCGGCCCCAAGGCAGCGAGCCGGAGCGGTGCAATTGTACGCAGCCTCGGCGCCGGACTTAGCCTCAGCACTGCGCTGTACCTAGGTACCGTGCTGGCCTTCCATGCCATCCCCACCGGCGCCTGGCTGGTCGTCGGCTTCTTCCGCTTTCGCTGGCTGCATGAGGTGTTCGAGCTAGTCACCCGCACGCATGGCGCCGCCCTGGTGTGGATGCCGATGGTGCTCTTTGTGTTCTTCTATGCCGCCAGCCTCTTCGCTGTGCTGCCGGTGCTGTTGATTACGCGGTATGCGCGGCAGGGCATCGCGGTGCTGCGCGCGGCGCGTACGCAGCTTGGGCTGTGGCCCGTCGCACTGCTGGCGTTAGCCCCGCCGCTGCTTTCCGAGCTGACCTACGAAGTGATCGCAGTACAGCCGCAGGCCCGCGCGTTTGCTTTGCTTGATCCGGCGGGTGATGGCAACAGCTCACTTCAGCCGCGCAGCGACGGGGATCGCAGTCGCCTGCTGGCCCAGCGGGAGTCCATCCGGCGCGGCTTGCTCAACGCATACCTGGCGCCGTATCGCTATCTTGGCGCGACGCGATCGGCCAGCTCGGTGAAGTATCTGTGGCGCGATCTCTGCTTCCTGCCCGAGCACCCGGCCGGGCAGGTGCAGGGGGTCTACAACCTGCTCATCGACCCGTTTCTGTACCACGGCGAGGGACTGCTGACGGATCAGTCGCGCGCCGAAGAGCTGTACGAGTCGTTCTTTGATGAGCCGCTGCAGAAAGCCGAGCGCGAGGTGCTGCAGACCTCCATGTCGGCGACCTACGATCGCGATCAGCGTCAGGCGGGTCTGATCAATATCGGCCAGCGCAAGGTCTGGCTGGCAAGACAGGACCTCTCGGTCACTGAGCACGGCGACCTGGCTTCGATCGAACTGCACGAGGTTTACGAGAACCAGACCGTCGAGCAGCAGGAAATTTTCTACTACTTCAGCCTGCCCGAGACCGCCGTGCTGACCGGGCTGTGGCTGGGGGATACCGACGATCGCGCCCGCCGCTTTGCCCCTAATGTCGCCCCACGCGGCGCGGCTCAGCGCGTGTATACGCGAGAGGTGCAGCGACGGGCCGACCCAGCCCTATTGGAGCAGGTTGGGCCGCGACAGTATCGGCTGCGGGCGTTTCCCATTCCGCCGCGCGCTCGGCTGAGTCATCGCCGCTTCCCGATGCCGTCCGGCAGTCCCGACGAGCCGCCGCCCATCCTGCACCTGTGGCTGACCTACGACACGCTGTCGCAGCGCGGTAGCTGGCCCCTGCCTCAGCTGCGCGAGCGACGCAACGTCTACTCGACACCGGACACTGTGCGCACCCACAACGGCGCGCCCCGGGCACTGTCCCGCGCCGAGGCTGAGGCTTGGTTGCCGGCCTTGCTGACACCGCAGACCGCCGTCAGCCCGCGCGCTCACGCCATAGACTTCGCGCCGCTGCCGACCCTCGCTGCATCCACCCCAGCGCCTCCTGCCGTTCTGATGCCTTCAGCCGGGCAAGCCCAGCCCGTCCGCGCGCCCCGGCCGGCTAGCCCACCGCCGATTCCAGCGACGGCAGCTGGGGTTGCTGTGCTCCCGCCGGCGGCGCCCGCCACGCCCGAGGCCCCCCTGCACGTCGAGATGACACCGCTTGCCGCCGGGGCCGCTGTGCCGCCTCTGCCACCGCAGCAGCACTTCGCCATCGTCCTCGATCGCACGCTAAGCATGGGACGGCAGGCCGCGGAAGTAACGGCCAGCTTGAGCTGGATTCGGGACCACATCGCGCCGCAGCACAGCGTGCAGCTGTACCTGACGTCGGCCAGCATTCGCCACGAAGCAGCGACGCGAATCGACAACCTCACCGGATTTGATGCGAGCACCGTGCAGTACTTCGGGGGCCATCGACTGGGCGCCCTGCTGCGCCAGTTTGCCGCCCTGCGTGGTGATCAGCGCTACCGCGCCGTCCTAGTGCTCACCGACGATGGAAGCATGGACTTTGCCGACGACAAGGACGCCATCGCCGACTTCGCGGCGCCGGTCTTTTTCGTCCATATGGGGGGGCATCTCGCGGCTGGCTACGACGACGCGACGCTGGCCACCATGCAGCGGCGCGGCGGCTCGGCGCTGACCTCGGTGCAGGAAGCATTCGAACGCATCGCATTTTCGGCGGCGGCTCCGCCAGGCGCGCTGCTGCACGAGCGCATCGATGGCTACTCCATCACTGTCACTCGCCTGCCGACCACCAGCCAAGCGAGCGCGCTGCCCGGACAGCCCGGACCGTCTGGAATGGGGCCCGCAGTGGCTGGCACAGCATCGGCAACAGCCGCGGATCCGGCAGCTGCCCTGCTTGCCCGCGCGCTGATCTTGGCTCAGCTACGCGAGGTCGATCACGGTGTGGCAGGAGCGCTCGACCGCCTGCACGCCATCGCGAAACGCTACAGCCAGGTCAGCCCGTACTCTTCGATGCTGGTCTTGGTGAACGACGCGCAGCGCCAAGCGCTGAAGGAAGCCGAGGCAGCCAAAGACCGCTTCGATCGACAGGTTGAGACGGGCAAAGAACAGCTCACCCTGCCGCATGATCTGATGGTGAGTGGCGTCCCCGAGCCTGAAGAGTGGCTGCTCATCGTCATCGTCGGTATCGCGGTGTTCTTCGCGCTGAGACGCAGCTAGCCGAGGACGGCGCCAAGCCCCCAAGTCCGGTATCTCCTGCCGCTGAAGCAGCAGTTCGCGCGTGTACTGCGTTGACCGACAGCGTCGCCAAGTGCGATGATACGCAAGGGATTCCATGACTTCTGCGGCTGCCAACAACCCCCAGTCCCTGCTTGGTGTGACGCTGGCCGGCGTGTACACGCTGGACAAAATATTGAACGAGGGGCGACACGGGGCGCTGTTTGATGCTCGCCATACCCGCACCGGCGTGCGCTACGCCGTGCGGCTGCTTCGCACTGATGCGGCTCGCCGTAGCGCGCTGTTCGAGCACCTCAAGCGCGTCTCGGCGGTCGTCCATCCACACCTGATCCCTCCGGTCGAGGTCCAGGTGCTGCCCGACGAGCAGCTGCTGATTGCGACGCCGTTTCTGCCTGGGCAGGACCTCAACCAGCGCATCGCGGCCCGCGGCAAGCTAAGCAGCGCCGAGGGACAGGCGATGATGCGACAGCTGGCCTCGGCCCTGCACGCACTGCAGGTCGCGGGCACCTGCCACGGCAACCTCAGCGCCACCAACGTCTTTTTCTGTCGCTATGACGATCTGGCGGTCGACTCCCCCCTTTCGGATGGCAAGGGCACACACCGGCTGGTGCTGATCGACGCTGGGCTGACGATTCTCGACGGTAATCAGCCCAGCAGTGCCGACGACCAGCGGGCCTTGGGACGAATGCTGTCGTCGTTTGTGTCGGATCTCTCGCCGGCGACAAAGCAGGTGCTGGAGCGAACGCAGGAAGCGAACCCCGACGCGCGCTATCGCACCATCGCCGATCTGTGGCGCTTCTTCGACGAAGGCAACAGCAACAAGCCAGGGCCGGGCGGCAAATCTCAGGTCCGTGCGGTAGCGACGACGGTCGTGCCGTTGGTCAAGTTCGACCCCAAGGCGGGCAGTAAGCAGCGCCGGCTGTACATCCTGGGGGGCGCGGCCGCTCTGGGCATGGTGTTCGTCGCGCTGGTCGCTATCCTGTTCGGCCGCAAGTCGAGCCCGCCGCCGCCGCCCGCGGTGAGCGACATCAGCCCCATTGCCGAGCCGAAGGCCAGCCCGGAAAAGGCGAGTCCCGCCGAGTCTCCGCCCGCCGCCAAGAGCGACGCCGTTGCGGAGCCAGACGCTGTCGCGGCCAAAGACAGCGACGGGCGCTCTGAGGGCAAGGCCAGCAAAGGCAAGAAAAAGAAGGGCAAGAAGAGCAAGTAATCTGCGAAGCGCTTTTGGTATGGTGCCCCGGTGCGGAGGGCAATCCCGAGGGCAATTCCGTCGCCAAGTCTGTGGCCTCAGCGGTTGGCTAGCCGGGCGACCTGCGCTGTCGTGCAGCGTGGTCTAGTCGGCTGGCTGGGCGGACTGGGCGGTCTGTGCTTGCTTGGCTGCGGCGGCGGAGAGCGCGACGGCCTTCCGATTACCGCCGTACCGCCGATCTCGGCGAGCGTCGGGCGCGAGGTCAGCATTCCGTTGGCGGTCCCCGTCTCAACCGCCGATGCCAGGGATAGGGCAGGGGGCAGCGTGGACTGGGACTGGCGCTCGCTGACCCTGCCAGACCTGCCGAATCGCCTGCGGCGCCCGACGCTGACCGCCTACACGCTGGGCCGGGCGGTCTGGCGCTGGACTCCGGTGGCCACCGATCAGGGCCCCCAAGAAATCGAGTTCATCGCACACCTGCCGCAGAGCCACCTAAGCGGCCAGCTTGTTCTTTCGTTCGTCGTCGATTCCGGAATCGGGAGCGCGGTCTTCCGCGAGCCGGTCGGTGAGGGCACCACGCTGGATCTGCGGCGCGAGGAGTGTGCGCATGTTGCGATTGTCGTGGAGTCCTCGTTGTCGGCGCGCGTGGAGCTCTCGCTGGGGGGCGACCCACCGGCAACCGCTCGCCTGGTGCCGCAGGGCGATACCACCGGCGAGCTGGTGTTTTGCCCCAGCCCCGAGCAGATCGCAGCCGACACGATCTATCCCTTCGTCCTGCAGGCCCAAGATGACCGGCAGACGATTCAAAAGACCTACGTGATCGTCTTGCGGAGGGCTCTATGAGCCCGAGCAACCGGCCGCGATTCTTGGCGACTGCGGCGCTCTTGCTCGGCCTTGCGGCCTGCGCGCCGGGGGATCGGGCAGCGCTCTCGGACCCCGATCCGGGACTCGCTGATCTGGCGCTGACCGCCGTCGGGCCGCACACCATCATCCCCGGCAGTGAGATCACGCTGACCGGCCGCGGCTTTCCCAGTCCTGGCGATGGCGCGCTCTCGCTACGTCTGCGGGGCAGCATCAAGGCGCCAAGCGGAGGCACCACCCGTTTCGATGTCCGACTGCGTGCTGAGCGCCGCAGCGAGACCGAGGCCCGCGTTCAGGCCGGTGGCGAGCTGTTCGCTGCGCTTGGCACCTTCGCTGGCCAGATTGATGCCCAGGCCATCCTCAGCGTCGATAGCGCCATCGATCTGACGACGCACACACCGGATCCACTGCGCGTCAGCCTCGAAGTGGCGCGGATCTTGGCTCCGCGACTGGACCGCCTGGAGCTGCCCGGGGCGGCGACCGCTCCGCTGAAGGACCGCGTGCACAGCAACGACTGGGTCGTCGTTCAGGGCGACAACCTGATGCTGGGACCGGGCGAGGGGCAGAGCACGGCGGTGATCGACGGTTGCTTCCTGCCCGACGGAGTCAGCGGCAACTGCCTGCTGGTCGGAACCCCCGTAAACGGCATGGAGATCGTCGTCAAGCCAGCCGGTCCGCTCGACCGTCGAGTCGGCGTATTCCCGTGGTCGCCGCGGATTGCCGGCATCCGCCCCGGGCGCTTTGTCGGCACGGTCTCGCTGAAGAATCAGCAGCCACGGGTCATCGGTGCGACGCGATCCGATCCGCTACCGCTTGCGCTAAGTCAGGTCGCGCCAGAGCTGACTGGCCTTTCGCCCAGCGCGGTCAGCCTGGGGCAGTACGTCGAGCTCGCAGGCGCCGGCTTTATCGGTGGCTCGTCGCAGTTTGTGCCGGTGCCCAATACGTCCAGCCCGGCATCACCGGCCGCTCAGCCGCCGGGGCAAGCGACGCTGCTATCGCTAAGTGGCATGTTCAGCATCGACGGATCGCCCATCGTCCTGCCCGTGGATCTGCAGGTCGTCGTCGAGTGGCTGCCGCGCTATCCCGGCAGCCCGCTTGGGCGCTATGTCCTCGATGACACCGATGCGCTGGGGCAAGCGCTGCAGCCGCGCGGGGGCTTGCGACAGGTCAGCGGTCTGTTCACCGGCACGGCCAGCCTGGTGCTGCGCTACGGCAAAGAGTCGCTGTCCAGCCGCGCAGTGCCGCTGTCGCTGAGACTGTTGCGACCCAAGCAGCTTGTGCTGCTGACTTTCCTGCCGTCGTATCAAGAGAGCCTGCGGCTGTTCGGACTGCGCGCCATCGATCGCGCCGTGCGGGCTCGGGTGCTTGACGTCGCTCGTCGCGACTACGCCGGGCTGGCCGTCGAGTTTCGCGAGGTCGAGCCCGACGCCGCGCCACCGACTGACTTTGCGCACTATGCCCTCGTCGAGGTCGGGGGGAGCGATCCCAATGGGCTCGGCTACCTGGGCTACGACAACACCCCCGGCCGCGATCTGGGCAACGCGCGCCTGTACGACCGCATCGGTGGCGTCAACGCGGTCACGCAGAGCGATGGCTCGCCCGGCTATGGCGGCGTGTTCGCCGAGCAGCTTCTCGGGTTTTCGACACACCCCGGCCGCGTCGAGAAGATCAAGATTCCCGCGCAAGATGCGGAGCTCTTCGACTCCATCTTCGACTCGCTGCGGCAAGACCAGGGGGGACAGGCCGCGGATCTCAGCGAGGTCGCGGGGCTCCCCGCGCTCAGCAATGGCTCGATCTGCCCGGCGCTTACCAGCGATCGCTCGCGCGTCATCGCCTGCGCCGTGCTGGTGCTGGGCAATCTGATCGGTACGACGATGACCCACGAGCTGGGCCACTCCTTAGGCCTCGCCAACCCCAGCAACAAGTCCGGCAGCTACCACAACAACGGCAGCCTCCCCGGTCGCATCATGAACCCCGGCGGCTTGCGCAGCTTCCGCGAACGAGCCGAGCTAGTCGGCAGCGGCCCCGCCGTCTTCTGCGACACCGACTTCGCCTATCTGTCCCGCATCCTCCCCAGCCGCGACGAAGGCCCCGGCCGCCCCCAGCTCTCTCGGCCGCCGTGCCTGGACTAGCCAGGCCCTACCCCCTCAGCCGGTTTTCGCTACGGTCACGCCAGGCGAACGCGCTGCAGCTTGCGAGCGAGGCCGCGATGGACGTCAGCGGTTTAGGCGACGAGCTCGCTGAACAGCTGATGAACGCGGACGCGTCCACTATCGCTGACTTTTAGCAGCCCGGAGTCGACCAGGTCTTCGAGTGCATGCGCGCAGTCGCGCCGGGACATCGCGAGATCGGTGGCGGCGATTTGAAAAAGTGCGTCTCGGGTAAGGTCTTGGCGGGGAAAGCGCAGGCTGGTGTGGGCAAGGGGGCGGGCCAGGGGATGGCGGGTATCCAGGAAGGCATCAGTCAGAAGCTGCCGCAATCGATAACGGGCGCCCTGCGGCGGCAGGCTCTGTGGGCTTAGCCAGCGACGCAGCCCCTGGGTACTGATGGCGGCATAGATTTGTTGCAGGCTGGTCGCGGTGCACCGGCTGGCCTCGGCGATGGCCTGCAAGGTCAAGGGATGCCCGGACAGCAGGGTGACAAGCCGGCACGCGGCATGGTGTTCCCCGCTACTCAGCTGGTCGCCTCCCAGCAGTTCCAGGGCGGCCGACTCGGAGAGTGCATCCACTTCCTGACGAGTCGCAAAGTGCAGGTCGCGACGCCTGCTGGTTAGCAGCACGGTCGTCGCACCGAAGCGGGGCAGGTGAGGCGGGACCGCGGCCCCATCGGTGACGTTGTCGAGAATCAGCAGGTAGGTCCCCCCGCGTTCTAGCCGGTCGCGCACTTGCGCTGCGGCATCGGCGGGGCTGCAGCCTGACAACCCCAAAAGCGGAGCCAGCGCCGCCATGCCGGGGGTGAGGTCACTACCCGCCGCATCCACCCACAGGATCTGCTGATAGCAGGCGCGATACTGTTCGGCGTAGCATCTTGCGAGCTCGGTCTTGCCGATGCCAGCAAAGCCAATCAAGGCGTGACTTCGTGGACTCGGTTGAGTTGAGCTATGTGGCGGGTGCGGATGCGACGGGGAGAGCGTGCGCGCAAGGAGAGAGAGTTCCAAGTCACGTACCAAGCATCCATTCCGAGCAGCCACCATGCTTTGGATACGCAGCGGACTTGGGCGATCTGACAGGTCGATAGCGGGGAGGGGAGGGCGAGGCGGATGGTTATTTGGCGTGGTCTTCCAGGGCTCGGCGGCTACCGATGGTGAGGAGAAGCTGCTCGGCGGCCAGCGTGCGCGGATGGGTCGGACCGAGGACTGGCTTGAAGGCGGCGACCGCTTGCTCGACGAAGCTCCGGGCTTCATCCAGCGCACCCTGTGTGGCCAGGACCTTGCCCAGGGTGTAGGCGCAGGTCGCTGTTTCAGCGTGGTCCGCCCCCAGCATGTCTCGCAGCAGAGTATGGGCCCGGGAAATCGACGTGCGTCCGGTCGGCAGGTCACCGCTCTCAGCCTGCGCCTCGCCGAGCTTGCATAGGCTGAGCGCGGTCTGTGGGTGATGGGGACCGTAGGCTTTCACTTGCCGCTCGTAGGCCCCCTGCAGGTAGCTCAGGGCCGCGCTTACGGAACCGCGGCTGTCGCCCGCGCGGCCGCGCGCTAGCTGCAGGCTCCCCTGGCTGCGCGCGATGATGCCGAGGTAGGGATGGTCGGGCTGCAGCGCCTCCTGCATCTCCCAAGCGTGGTTCAGCGTGCGCTCGGCCGCCGTGAAATCGCCGTGGCAGCAGAGCAGCTCAGCGCGCAGTACGTAGGTCGAGATGGCGTCAGGGTTGCGCGTGGGGTGACGCAGTTCATGGATGCGACAGGCCTCATCGATCGCCCCCTGCGCTTCGTCGAGATGACCCAGCTTCAGCTGGACCTCGCCGATCGAGTGCAGCGTGTTGGCGATCGAAGGGTCCTGCGGGCTCGGCAGGCGCTGGCGCTTTCGGGTGAGCACCAGCTGAAGCACACGAATGGCTCGCGCATAATTGCCACGATCGGCATAGGTCTGGCCGATCCAGTGCAGCGACATCAGCATCGCGCGCGGGTTGGTGTGCTGGTCTCGACGACGGATGGCGTAGCTGCGCTTGAACCGACGAAGCGCCCGATCGTAGTCGCCAAGCGTGGACGCGATCAGCCCAAGATCGTGGTAGGTGTGGCAGAGCAGCGCTTCCGGCAAGCCTTTGGGATCGGCTTCGGGTCGTCGGCTCAGCTTCAATACCCGCAAGTATTCCCGGCGTGCCTCAGCGTACCGGCCCAGGCGATACAGGAACCAGCCGGCATAGTGGTGGAAGGCGGCCCGCCACTTCAGTGGGATAGTCGTGCCCAGCTCAAACACGTGGCGACAGATCGCGAGAGCTTCCTCAAACTCGGCTC
>CALFYE010000139.1 GCA_937952145.1 uncultured Myxococcales bacterium | reverse complement strand
TCGAAGAGGGGGTGCAGCACGAAGCGTCGCTCGTGCAGGCGGGGATGCGGCACGATGAGCTCGACGCTGTCGATGCGCTGGTCGCCGTAGAACAGCAGGTCGATGTCGAGGGTGCGCGCCCCCCAGTGCACAACCCGCGTGCGACCAGCCTGCGCCTCGATGGCTTGGCAGCGCGACAGAAGCTGCAGCGGACTGAGGGCGGTGTGCACGACCACAACGAGGTTGTAAAACGGGCCCTGACCGTCCGGCCCACCGACGGGTGCTGTCTCGAAGACCTGCGAGCAGCGATGGATCGGGCCGAGGGCATGCAGGGCGAACGCCAGCGTCTGCGCCCGCGGGCCCAGGTTGCTGCCGAGAGCAAGCACCGCTTCTACCGGCCGGGACATGCGGACGTCGTATCACAGGCGGCGCGTCAAGCTCATTGCCGCACTGCGTCAATTTCATTGATCTCGTCGGCCATGGACGACAAACTGCCGAACTCATGAGTGCAAAGACCTCCTCGCGTAAGAAAAAGACCCCCGCCAGCTCACCCAAAACGTCCGGCAAGCGCTCGGGCCTGACCCTCGCCGTGCCGCCCACGGACGCCGACGAACGCCCCAGCGCCGAGCTAGAGGACGCCGCGGTACACCTGGCGCCGCCTGACCTGGCCCCCAGCCCAGCTGCGGAACCAGCCATGATCAGCGCAGAGCCGACACCGATCCCGGCCGCAGACGAGGCAGTCAGCCCCCCCGTGCTGCCGGTGGAACCGACGCTGGAGTCTGTGACGGAGCCAACGCTGGAGTCTGTGACGGAGCCAGTTACGGAGCCAGTTACGCCGCCGGCAACGGAGGTTGCAGCGGGAAGTGAACAGGACTTGGTCGCTGCTGCGTCGCGGTCCGCTGCCGAGACGCCGGTGGTGGCCGGCCCAGTCGATGCCTGGCTGCAGGCCGTGGGGCGGGCGCTGCCGATTCATGACTGGGCCTTCACCGCGCTGCGGACGCTGATGGCCCGCAAGCAGCTCTTGGGCGCCGTCGATCTGCTACTGCCGCCGGCTGGACGCATCCTGGATATCGGGGGTGGGGCCGGGCTGTTTGCGACGTATCTGGCGGGGAGTGCGCCGGCCCGTCACATTACGGCGCTGCAGGGTCAGACCAGCCTCCTGCGTCGGGCCGAGCGCCTGGCGGCCGAGCTTGGGCTGAGCAACGTGTCGTTCATCCTGGGCGAGCCACTGTCGGCGGCCATCGAGGGAGAGTTCGACGCCATCTATGCCATCGATGCCCTGCATCGCCTGCCACCAAGCCAGCTTGTCCCGACGCTGCGCCACCTGGCGGGACGGCTGCGTCCGGGGGGCGTGCTGGTGGTCAAGGAGATCTCGTCGGCGACGTACATTGGCCCGAGCCTGACCCAGCTGCTCGAACGCGTGCTGGCCAGCGATGGCCAGGCTGCCTCGGCTCTGACCGCCGCCTATCGTCACCACGATGAATGGCTGGGCCTGCTCGCCGACGCGGGACTGATGCCGCGCCTGGGCCACGTTCCCGACCTGCTGCAGCCGCACATCCTCTTGACCGGCACCAAAACCAGCTAATGGCGAGGCTTGACAGCGGCGAGCTGAACAAGGTACGCGGGGGCCCACCGTCATGACCCACTCCGGAAACGATAAGCCCATGCGCATCTACTTTGTTGGCTCGCACGCCACCGGCAAGACGACCATGACCCGCTGGGTCAGCCGTCGCTACGGCCTGCCGATGATCACCGAAGTGGCGCGTGCCGTCCTCGCCGAGCTAGAGACCAACTTCGACACGCTGCGCACCGATATGGAGCGCGTCGGGGACTATCAGCGTCGGGTCTTCGAGCGGCAGATCGCCATCGAGCGGATGCAGGACAAGGGCTTTGTCTCGGATCGCGCGTTCGACAACCTGGCCTACGCCGCCGAGCACGCCATGGTCCTGGGCGACATCATGGCCGAAGACAGCGGCATCGAAGTGCGCAGCTACATGGAGTGGGTCTGCAACGGCCTGGTCTTCTTCGTGCGGCCGCATCGCTCGCTGCTCAAAGAAGACGGGGTGCGGGCCGGCGTCGACTGGGACTCGGTGGTGCGCATCGACGGCATGGTCAAGCTGCTGCTGGAACAGTTCCGCATTCGCTACCTGCCCATCGACACGCCATCGATGCAGGAGCGCATCCGGGCGGTCGAGTTCGTGCTCTCGCGCCTGGGTCTACAGCAGCAGCAGCAGCTTCCCGTCATCGATCACTACCTGCCTCCCCAGGGCGTCGTCACCCTGCTCAAGCAGCGCTAGCCGGGCGCTCGCAGCCTCCCCCCGCCCTCGCCGCTTTCTGAGGCGATTCCAGCTATAGCCGCCGGCCGAGTCTTGCTATCGTTTCAGGATGTCCAGGCCGACGCGGACAGGGCGTCCCAGCCGTCCGTCCATAACCTCAGGTGCCGCCGGTGGGCCACCGCGATCCGGGCGGGGGAGCCGCCCCGAGATCAACACCGGTCCGCCGTCCCGTCGCCGCCTGCGTCGCCTGGCCCGCTTAAGCCGCCTCGACCGCCTGCCTGGGGCCATCCCCGACAAGATCGAAAAGATCGAAGAAGGCATCGAGCGCGGCCTGGCCGGAGCCGCCGGTGTGCTGCGCGATCCCGTCGGAGCCGCCCAGAAAGTCATCCATCAGCTACAGGCTCCGCGCGGCCTGGTGATGGGCTGGGCGATCGCCATGATCCTGCCCATCCTGCTTTACCTCATTGACCTCGGCAGCGGCAGCTTATGGCAGGGCGACGATGCGGTCTGGGCCAATGCCCTGTTGCGACTGAGCTCGGGGCAGACCGATTTTCTGACGGCGCTTGGCGAGCTACCGCGACCGATGGCCTCGCCGCTGGGGCTCTTGCAGATGGTGGCCAGCCTGCGGCTCTTGGGGCCTAGCGAGCTGACGCTGCGCCTGGTGCCGGTCTTTTCAGCGCTGCTCTGCGCCATCTGCCTTTTGGCCATTGCCATCGACATTGGTCTGGGCCGCCACGTCGGCGGGCTGGCAGGCTTGGTGTTCCTGGCGCTGCCCGTGACCTATCAGCTAGCGCACCGCGTCGTCCCCGATCTGCTGCTGGCAGTGGCGTCGACCAGCGCAGTGGCCGTCGTCAGCCACGCGCTGCACGGCCACAAGTTTGACCGCCACATCTTGCCCATCCACAAGGCCGCCGATGAACCAGCCCCCCTGCCCTTGCGCCGGCTGCCGATGTTCTTTGGCTCGCTGAGCATCGGGGCAGCAGCAGCCGTCGATCCGCGGGCGGCGATCCTGGCGATGAGCGTGGCGCTGCTCGATATGCTGGTGGCGCACCGCTACCTGTTCCGCAAGCGCCGCGTCTGGCTGATGCTGCTCGGCGGCTCGATCCTGACCGCCATCGCCGTCGTCAAGCATCCGCAAGGACTGCCCGGGCTGTTTAAGTTCCACGGTCGCGAGGTCGCGCTGCGTCAGTTCTGGGCGCTGTGGTACCAGGGCCCAAGCTGGTACGGCCGACACGCCGGAGCGGTGGTCATCGTCATGACTGGCTTTGGTCTGTTCCTGGGCTCGATGCGCCGCGCCTCGCGCACCTTGCTGTGCTGGGTTGCCGTCGCTGGCGTTCTATCAGCACTGTCGGATCCGCTGCCGGCACCGCGCGGCATTGGCCTGCTCTTGCCGCCGCTTGCACTCGCGGCTGCCGTCGGGTTGCAGTCACCAGTGCGCTGGCTGGGCTCGATCGGCGGCCTGGTCACGCTCGGCGCGCTGTCCGGCGTGGTGGTGGGCATGATTGAAGGCGATGGCGTGCTGCATAAGAGCGACAGCATCAAGCAGCTTGCCCTGTCGCAGCAGCACGCTCCGGCCGGAGCCAAGCTGTGCTCGCTGGCCATCCCACCGCCGCTGGTTGCCTACTACGCACGCATCTCGGGCTTTGGCGGCCCGCCGATCGAAGAATTTCCGTCGGTGACGGCATTGAAGGCCGCGCTTAAGCCCGGCCAGCCTTTTGCCTGCCTGATGCCGCTTTCGATGGTGCCGCAGATGCAGCAGGCGTTTTCGGCAGCGGCATCGGTCGTCCCCCCGGTCCAGCCTCGCATCTCTGAGAGCCTGCCCGTCGACAAGCGCCCCAGCGATGGCAAGCGCACCGACGCGCGATCCGGCCGCCCGACTGGCAAACCGACCGCGCCGCGCGAGCCGAGTGCTCCCGACCCCACGCTATCGGTGCTGGCGACGACGATCGACATCGAGGAGCCGCCGCGCGATATCCCAGGTCCCAAGGTCGCGCTGATCTCGCGCTAGCCGGCGCTCTGCGCTCGGGGTGCGCTACGCTTAAGCGCATGAGCATTGAGCTGGGTCGAGACATCTGCGGCGACTTGCCAGCCGCAAGCGCGCGTGAGTGGCTGGTCACTAACGGCATCGGCGGATTCGCGGCGGGCACGGTCAGCGGCGTCCTTAGTCGGCGCTATCACGGCCTGCTCATCGCGGCACTCTCGCCCCCCCTGGGGCGCACGCTGTTGCTCAGCCACCTCGACGAGACCGCCCGCTTGGCCGACGAGAGCTATTCGCTGGGCGGCAGTCGCTGGGGCAGCGGTGTGTACAGCGGTGCCGGCTATCGCTTCCTCGAACGATTTGAGCTCTGCGGTCGCATCCCCACCTGGACCTATGCCCTGGCCGACGCCGTGCTGGAAAAGCGCATCTTCATGGCGGCAGAGCGCAACACGACCTATGTGCAGTACACGCTGCGACGGGGCAGCGCCTTGGCCCGGCCGCTAAGTCTGCGCATAAAGGCCCTGGTGAACTATCGCGATTATCACGGCGAGACGCACACCCAAGACTGGCGCATGCGGATCGAGCGCGGTCCCCAGAACAGCACCCTGCACGTCGCCGCCTTCGCTGGCGCGACGCCCTTTTCGATCCGTCTGCCGGGCGCGACGCTGACCCCCGAGCACAGCTGGTATCACGACTATCTGCTTGCGCATGAGCAAGAGCGCGGCTTTCCCGGGCATGAAGATCATCTGTGCATCGGCGAGTTTGAGCTGACGCTTTTGCCCGGTGAGTCAGCCTGCCTGATAGCCAGCAGCGAGCCCGAACAGCGCATCGATTCCGACCATGCTGCCGTGCTGGCCTCGCTACATCAGCGCGAACAGAGCCTCTTGCAGCAGGCCGGCGTGCCCGACGAGGCTGCGGGCTTAGCGCAGCTTGTTCTGGCCGCCGATTCGTTCGTGGTCGAGCGGCGCATCCCGGTGCGCACCAGCGATGCCCAGACCCAAGCAGTGACTTCGGCGTCGCCGGAGGTCGGTCACTCGATCATCGCCGGCTATCCCTGGTTTTCCGACTGGGGGCGCGACTCGATGATCAGCCTGCCGGGACTGTTCCTGGCGACGGGACGGGCTGATGTCGCGCGGTCGCTTTTGCGCACTTATGCCGGATTTATCGATGGCGGCCTGATTCCCAACCGCTTCCCCGACGCCGACAGCGCCCCGGAATACAACACCGCCGACGCCACGCTGTGGCTGTTAGAAGCGCTGCGCGCCTATGTCGAGGCGACCGCCGACCTGGCCCTCGTCGAAGAGCTCTGGCCGGCCCTGCGCGAGATCGTGCGCTGTCACCTGCGCGGCACTCGCCATGGCATTGCCTGCGATCCCAGCGACGGCCTGCTGCGGGCCGGTGAGCCCGGGGTGCAGCTGACCTGGATGGATGCCAAGGTCGGTGACTGGGTAGTGACGCCGCGCATCGGCAAGCCCATCGAGATCAACGCGCTGTGGCACAACGGCCTGTGCGTCATGGCTCAGCTTGCCGAGGCCACCGGGCAGCCGCTGGATGCCGCCTTCTATCGCGAGCATGCCCAGGCCGCCGCCCGCGGCTTCGCCCGCTTCTTCATCCCCGAGCGCGGCTTTTGCTTCGATGTCCTCGACGGTCCCGACGGCAACGATGCCAGCCTGCGGCCCAACCAGATCTTCGCGGTCTCGCTGCCGCACTGCGCGCTTTCGAACGACCAGGCGCGGTCAGTGGTCGATACCTGTGCAGCCGCGCTTTACACCCCACGCGGGCTGCGCAGCCTGGCCCAAAGCGAGCCCGCCTACATCGGTCGCTACGCCGGCAATGTTCACAGCCGTGACGGAGCCTATCACCAGGGCACCGTCTGGGGCTTCCTGCTTGGCCCGTTTGCGCTGGCCCATTACCGCGTCTATGGCGACGCCGCGCGAGCCCAGGAATTCCTACGGCCGATGCTCGACCACCTGCACGAGGCTGGGCTAGGCCAGCTTAGCGAGATCTTCGACGGCGATGCACCGCACGCACCGCGCGGCTGCGTGGCCCAGGCTTGGTCGGTGGCCGAGTGGCTACGCGCCTTCCGGCAGCTTGCGTCGCCGTCGCAGTGGCCAAAATCCCAGGCCGAGCAGCGCAACCAAGCCAAGCCCAGATAGACGCAGCCCCTTTTGCAGCGGTGCTTGCGCGTAGCGAAACTCGATGCGATGGCGACCGGGCGAAAGCGCCACGCCGCGCAGCGCCAGGTTGACCGGATAGATGGGCTGCGCCACGCCATCCACCGTCGCTGACCAGCCGGGATAATAAGCGTCGGCCAGCACCAGCAGCGCGGGTGCCGCGGTCTCGGCTTCAACCACCACGCGATGTCGCTCGTAGCTTGTGATCGTCGCGGGAACCGGCGGATCGCTGCCTGGTCCCGTGCCCTCTTGCAGGCCAGCCGGCGGCCAGGCAATCGCCGGCAGGGCGGACGCTCGTCGCACCTGCGGGGGCACCGGTCCGACGATGGTGGTGCGGTGCGGGTCGAAATCGGGGGCAGCGACCAGCCGGGCTTCATCGGCCTCATCTTTGGCCCAGCGCAGCGACTGGGTCAGATAGGCGCGCGGCATCACACGACGGTTTTCGAACACCGAAAGCTGCGCGTCCCAGGCCGGCTCGTAGCGTGCCCGCGCCGGTTCGCGAGGCTGCACGGCGAAAGCCAGAGCCCACTTGTCCGACGGCGGCTCGTTCCAGATGAGGTAGCGGATATTCAGCATGTCGACAATCGGCGAGCGCAGGTTCCACACCCCGGCCGCGGCCATGTCATCGACCTGCTTGCGGTGCGGGTACGGCCGACCATGCCGCAGGATGTAAAGCAGCTGGGCATAGCGCCAGATCTGCACCGAGCCATAGCCCGAGGCACTGGGCATCCCCAGCGTCTCTCCGACAGCGAGCAGGCGGAACGGACCGCGCGGATCGGCGACGAAGCGATCGGCGACGACCTGTCCCGGCGGCAGGTGGGTCGCTTGCCAGCGCAGCCACTCGACAGAGTGGTAGCGCTCCATGCCGTAGGGATAGTCAATGGGCTGCGGCAGGACATAGCCGCGATTGGTCAGGAGCTGGTCAGCCGCCGACAGCGCGCACAGCGGCAGCAGGACGACGGCACCGCGCAGGCCAGCCAGAAACCGCAGGCTCAGGAGAGACAGCAGACCAGCCAACACCAGCGCGATCTGCGCCCGTGCATGCAGAGCCCACTTAAGAGGCGGCGTTGCCGTTGCTACCAGCCCTTCCGCCCGGCCCGCCAGATAGATCCCCAGACCGATGAGTGCCAGCGCCAGCCCAATTCCCAGCGTCGGCCACAGACCTGGCCACAGCGACCTTCGCCACGCCGCCGGGCGGCCTCGCGGCTCAAACAAGAATTCGACGGCATGCGCGGCGAGGATCGGGGCAGCGACGACAAACAGAATCAGCCCGCGCGATGGACAGCGCAGCGCGGCATAGAGCGGCATGTAGCGATACAGAAACGGATGCAGCGGGCCGCCATCACCAAACGCCAGCGCGATGCCGAGAAGCAGGCAGACCAAGAGCGCCACGCGCTCGCCATCAAGCCGCAGCCCCAGTCCCCAGGGTCCGCGCGGTCGCGGGTTAGGCGCGCGCTCTCCACCCTCCGACAAGGCCGGTCCGCGTCCCGCCGCCCACTGCCCCCGCCGCGGCAAAAGCGCCCCCGGCAGGGCCAAAAGGGCCGCGATGAGGCCTTGGTAGTAGCCGGCAAGCTCCCAGTGGTTCCAGGGCGAAAACCAGTCCTGCTGTCGCGTCTCGCCTGGGCCCAGCGAGTCCGGCGCGATGAGCAGCGTCAGGTAGCGCAGCGACGGCCAGGCATAACTGGAAGCAAACTTGTAGTCGGTGCCCAGGGCGCGCGTTGTGTTCGGCATCGCCGACAGCGTTGGCAAGAGCGCCACCGCCCCCAAGAGCGCCCCGGCCGCCACCGCCAAGCCCAGCGGCCAACCCAGCGCAAAGGCCCACCGCAGCCGCTTGCCCGACGGCTGCTGCGCGACCAGCCACAGGAAACGGAACAGCCCATAGACCCCGAGCAGCAGCACCACAAAGTGCAGGATCGAGTGCGCGCCGGTGAGCAGCATCACCCCGAACAGCAGGCCGCACAGCGCCAGGCTCCGTCGCCGCGCCGTCTCTAGGTAGTCGTTTAGGAACAAGAGCAGCAGCGGCAGCCAAGCGAGGATCTGAATGAAGATGATGTGCCGGATGCGCACCACCATGAACGACGACAGCGCATACGACAACGCGCCGAACAGCGCCGCAAAAAAGCCCAGCGGCTCGCCGGGGCTGCGACGTCGCCGCAGGTAGGCGTACATCCCCACCCCGGCCAGGATGGCGTGCAGCGCCGCCGACAGCCCAAGCCCAGACGGCACCCCGCCTTCGGGCCCCGTCGCCGGCTCGCCCCGTCGGGGACCGAGATAAAACACGAAGTTCAGGGGATAGAAATAGCCGTAGTAGGGGTCGGCGAGAAGCGGCCAGCCGGCCAGCGTATTGGGCTCCCAGCTGGGCAAGCTGCCCTCGCTCAGCGCCCGACGATAGGCGACGCGGCCGGGGTAGTAGCAGTCGGCGGCATCGTCCATGTGATAGACCGAGCCCGAAAACAGCACCTCGCGATGCAGGGTGCAGACCAGGCCGGTCAGCAGCAAAAGCGCCACGATCCCGCCGCGCACCCCCGATAGCCAGCGCGCGGCCCACCGATTGGCAGCGGACGCAATTCCCGACGAGGTGCCTGCTGGGGCGGACATAGGGGCCGCATGCTACCGCAAGCCCTGGGCGGTCGGCGGGGCAATTGCGGAGGGTCCGGCCTGCCCGCGCTCTCGACGCAGAATTGGCGAAAAACCGCTCATGCCCAGTGCTATCATCGTGAGTTAATTGTGAGTTATGTCGGCGTAGTATCGGCCCATGTCTGAACCTACCCCTCGTCATGGCGCTCTTACGCAGAGCGCGCTCCTGCCGATCCTGGCCAAGCTGGACCAGAACGCCCCCGCGCACGCCCTCTTGCCGCAGCTTCGCCCCGACGAGCCGCTGCGCGCCCCACGCGGATCTGAGCTCACCTGCCGCGGCTGGGCGCAAGAAGCGGCGCTGCGCATGTTGCTCAATAACCTCGACCCCGACGTCGCTGAGCGCCCGCAGGATCTAGTGGTGTACGGCGGCACCGGCAAGGCCGCCCGCAGTCGCGAGGCGCTGCTCGTCATCCTGCGCGAGCTTCGCCAGCTAGCCGACGACGAGACCCTGCTTGTACAGTCGGGCAAAGCGGTCGGCGTCCTGCGCACGCATGCCGATGCGCCGCGCGTGCTCATCGCCAACAGCAACCTCGTACCGGCCTGGGCCGACTGGCCGCACTTCTGGGAGCTCGAACGGCAGGGCCTGATGATGTACGGGCAGATGACCGCCGGCTCGTGGATCTACATCGGCACCCAAGGCATCCTGCAGGGCACCTACGAGACCTTCGCCGCCGCCGCGCGCAAGCACTTCGCAGCGACGGGCGGCACGCTGCGGGGTCGGCTGGTGGTGTCGGGCGGTCTGGGCGGCATGGGTGGAGCGCAGCCGCTTTCGGTGACGCTGAACGACGGTGTTTTTCTGGGCATCGACATCGATCCCAGCCGTGTCCAGCGTCGCCTCGCGACTCGCTATCTCGATGTCCAGGCCGGCTCGCTCGACGAAGCGCTGACCCTGTGTCGTTCAGCCTGCGAGCGCGGCGAAGCACTGTCGGTGGGCCTGGTGGCTAACATCGCCGATGTCCTGCCCGAGCTCCTGCGGCGCGGCGTCGTCCCCGACCTGATCACCGATCAGACCTCAGCCCACGATCCGCTGGTCGGCTACGTGCCGACGGGCCTGTCGCTGTCCGAAGCCGCGGTGCTGCGCGACAGCGATCCGAAGACCTATATCGAACGGTCCCGCGCGACGATGGTGCAGCACCTGGCTGCCATGCTGGCGCTGGGCGAGCGCGGCGCGCACCTGTTTGACTACGGCAACAACCTGCGCGGTCAGGCGCTCTTATCGTCGCAGGCAGCGGTGGCTGGCCTGTCGCACGATGCGCTGTTTGCGCGCATCCCAGGCTTTGTGCCGGCCTACATCCGACCGCTGTTCTGCGAAGGCAAAGGGCCCTTCCGCTGGGTGGCGCTGTCGGGTGATCCCGAAGACATCTACCGCACCGACGCCGCAGTGCTAGAGGTCATGGCCGGCACGCCAAGCGAGCCTCATCTCCGTCGCTGGCTAGCGCTGGCGCGTGAGCGCGTGCAGTTTCAAGGACTGCCCGCCCGCATCTGCTGGCTGGGCTATGGCGAGCGAGCCCGCGTCGGTCGGCGCTTCAACGAAATGGTCCGGAGCGGCGAGCTCAAAGCACCCCTCGTCATCGGTCGCGATCACCTCGACTCCGGCTCGGTGGCGTCGCCCAACCGCGAGACCGAGGCCATGCGCGATGGCAGCGATGCGGTCAGCGACTGGGTGTTCCTAAACGCGCTCGTCAACGTTGCAGCCGGGGCCACCTGGGTGTCGCTGCACCACGGCGGCGGAGTCGGCATCGGCTATAGCCAGCACGCCGGCATGGTCGTGGTTGCCGACGGCAGTGAAGCCGCAGCCCGCCGGCTAGAGCGGGTCCTCACCAGTGATCCGGGCATGGGAGTGCTGCGTCATGCCGACGCCGGCTACCCCGAAGCTCTGCAGTTTGCCGATGCGCATGGCCCCCGCGTGCCGCATCGCCACCATCGTCGAGACGACCTGGGCAAAGGATAGGTGACCGTGAGTCAGATCTTTGGTCCGCACACGAACTTCCGCCTCAAAGTCCTGCTGCCACCCGTGGCCGTGCTGGTCGCGCTCCTCAGCACGCTAACCGTGCTGGGGAATAACTGGCAGCGCGACATGACCCGTCGGCTGGCGCAGGCCACGGCTGATGTGACCTCGGCAGAGCTTGTCAACTCGCAGTCCTTGGGCGAAGCGATTCGTCAAGGCAACGACAAGACGACGCAGCCCCTGCTCAACGCCGTCGCCGACAACGACCCGCAGGTCTTGTTCACACTGGTGCACGTACGCGATCAGGTGTTCATCGGCACGGCGGGTGGGACGGAAGGAACGCGGCTCAAAGATCAGCTGTACGACAAGCAGCTTTATTCGACGCTGTCGGCCGGCACGGTGCTAAACCTCGCCGGGCAAGAGTTCGTGGTCTCGCGTCGGCAGCTTCATCCCTCGCTGACGGGTGGCGAGCCCGGGGATGTCCTGGTCGGCGTCGGCCTAAACCGCTACGGCGCCGAGGTCCGCAGCGGCCTGCTCATGCTGCTCGGCATCCTCAGCGTGTCGCTGGCGGCCTATCTGATCATCGCGCTATTCCTTCTGGCCAGCGCCGGCCGGCGAATGGAGCGCCTCGCCGAGGTCGCGCAGCGCATCGAGAGCGGCGATCTGAAAGCGCGGGTGGGTGAGCTGATCCCCGAGGAGCTGATGCCCGTGGGTCGCGCCTTCGATACCGCTGCCGATCGCCTGTCGCACGTCGTCAGCCACATCAACACCACCGCCCGCAACGTTGAGCGCACCGCCACCGATGTCGGCGAAGCCAAGAGCACGCTGCAGCGCGGCATCAGCAGCGAGGTCCGCGATGTCGATGAGGCGCTGCAGTCGACGCGCGACATCGTGCAGGCGGTTGGCGCCATCATCAAACAGGTCGAGGTCACGCGCGACGACATGCGCCAGGCATCGAGCATCGCGCAGCGCCTGGTCAACACTGTGCAAGAGAGCACCTCGACGGTGGAAGAGGCCGAGCGCGTGGTCTCGCTGACCAACGAGAGCATCCAGGGCGCAGCCAGCATCACCGCTGACATTGCCAAGCACGCCGACACGCTCAGCGACACCACGGCCTCGACGGCTAACGCCATGCTGGAGATGAAGCACTCGATCTCGCGCGTGCGCGAGACGGCCATCACCGCCGCCAGCCTGGCCGAGCAAGCCGGCCTGGATGCCGAGCGCGGCACCCTGGTGCTCACCGAGAGCGTCAACGGCATGGAGCACATCCGCGAGGCCTCGCGCGCCATCGGCGCCGTCACCGAGGATCTGGAGCGGCGCGTCGGAGAAATCGGCGACGTCCTGCACCTGATCACCGAGCTTACGCGGCGCACCAACCTGCTTGCGCTCAACGCCTCGATCATCGCGGCGCAGGCCGGAGCGGAAGGCCGCGGCTTCGCGGTCGTCGCCGATGAAATCAAGGATCTCGCCCGCCGCACCGCCATCTCAGCCGGCAGCATCGACACCCTGATCCAGGCGGTTGCCGAAGGCGCCCACGCTGCTCGCCGCGCCGCCGTTGCTGGCGCCGATGCCGTCGAGACGGGAGCCACCCAGGCCTCTGAAGCCGCCCGCGCCATGACCGACATCCTCAACCGCCTGCGCAACTCGGCAGCGATGGCCAAGTCGATCGCGGCGGCGACGGAAGAGCAGACCCGCAGCTCGGGCTACGTCACGCGTTCGATTCAGGAAGTACAGGGCCACGTCAACGACATCTCGACCAAAGCGGTCGAGCAGCAGCGCCGCACCGAATATCTGCAGCGCCAGTCCACGCGCATGCGCGAGCTGGTCGAGTCGCTGAGCAAGACCTCGCGCGAGCTGCGCGATGGCCAGGTCAACACCTCGGACACGCTTTTGCGCGTCGTTCGCACGCTGGAAGACATGAGCAACAGCCACCGCAACCGCCTCAGCGAAGGCGAGCGCGTGCGCGCCATGCTGGAAGTGCTGCGCCGCGCAGCGACGGGACACCGCGATCAGATCAGCGCCTTCGATCGCGCCGTCTCTGAGCTTCAGCTGCAGGCCATGAACCTGCGCAACGAGCTCGCACGGATCTCTTAGTCGGTCGGCTGGCCCGTCGGAAAAGCCATCCCGCCGGGCATCCCCTGCGCCTCTACGTACCGCGTCTCGCACCCCCTCTCAAACTACCTACAAGGTCGCTTCAGTTCGCGCTGGGGACGGCGGGCGGTGCGTCTTTGCTGGGCTCGCGCGGGCTCTCTTTCGGGCTGACCTTGCCAGTTTCCGACGGAGACTCGCGATCCTTGCTGGCCGCAGCCGGGGAAGCCGCTGAGCCGGAGGTGCTCCCCGACTCTTTGGCGCTGCTGCCTTCACTGCCGCCGGACGCGCTAGGTCGCTCACGCGGCTCGTTGGCGCGGCTGACCGCTGCCTGACAGGTCGAGAGCTGAGCCAGGCTGCTCGATAGCTGACTGTTCGCCGCCGCGAGCTGGCCAGTCTGCGCTGCGAGCTGGCCGCGCAGACCCTGCGTCTCGCTGCCCAGGGACTCGACGTTCTTCTGGCAGCTCTGCAGCGCCGACTCGACGGCCTTGTGCTCGCGCTGACAGGTCTGCAGGCGGGACTCGGCACCGGCCAGGGCTTCGTCTTTTTCGCTCAGGCTGCGCCCAGCGCTCTGCAGCGCATCGTCGGCGCGACGGCTGGCCAGGAGCGCGCTCTGGGTGGCGGTTGTCGCTTCGCGCGCAGCCAAAAGAGCGCGATCGCTGGCCTGCTTGGCGCGCAGGTTGGCGGCCGCGGCGGCTCCGCGCTGGCGGGCGGCTTCGCTCTGTGCCCCCTCGCTGGTGGCCTGCGCATCGCTGGCTAGCTGCAGCGCCTCAGCGGCGCGATTGAGCGCGTTCTGCATCTTTTCGCGCGCGTGGTCGGCTTCCTTGCGAGCCGCCTCGGCCTGCCGCAGCGCGATCTGGGTGCGGATCTGCTGCGCTTCCACTTCTTGCTTGGCGCGACGCATGCTGCGAAAAGCCAAGCCGCTGCCCAAAAGCGACGCCGACAGCAGCACCGCCACCACTGACAGCGAGGCGATGCGCCGACGCTGCAGCCGCCCCTCGCGATCGACCGCAGCGGACAGGAAGGCGCTCTCGTCGGCAGAGATCTCGCTGCGATCGCCGGCCCAGCTCAGCGCCTCGCGCAGCTGTTTGCCGGACAGTAGGTACTCGGGATGCCGCTGGTTCTGTCGCCACTTCTCGACGGCGGCAACGAGCGGGCTCTGGGCTTCCTGCTCGCGCAGCCAGGCCAGGCCGAACACGGCGGCAAACATCGGATTGCGGGGCGAAAGTCGCGGCTCACTGCCGGACTCCACGCCCCGGCGCACCAGCCCCAAGAGCTCCAAGCGAAAAAGGGCCAGCGCCTGCTCGCGCTCGTCGACAGCGCCCGCCCCTCGCTCGGCGCGAAAGGCCCCCGAGGACACTGCAGCTTCGGCGGGCAAGACGCGGCGATAGAGCGACAGCATGGTCGGACGCAGCGCCCCGGCGCGACGTAGCTCATCAGCGGCGTAGGCGAAGCTGGCTTCCTCGCGCTGACCGGCGATGACCTCGCCCGCCAGCGAATCGACAAACGGCTGCAGGAGCCCGTCGGGCAGCGGCCGGGTGGTCAGCGTCTCGCACAGCCGCTGCGTCAGGTAAGGGTGGCCTTCGGTCCAGCGCAGCACCGCCGCCAGGGCCTGTTCCGACGTCGCCCCCAGACGATGCAGGCCAGGCAAGAGCGCCCGCGCCTGCGTCGCAGTGATATCGGGCAGCGCAATCGCTCGCAGCTTGCCGCCCGCGAAGGGGCTGCTGCTCGCTTCGACCCCATCGGGCAGCAGATCTTCTTTGAGCGCCGTGCCCAAAAGACACAGCGACAGTGGCTGCGGCTTGTCGCTGGGCTGGATCGGTGGCGCCGGCAGCACGCGAGCCAGCGCGCCCAAGAACTCACCCCGACGCTCCGGCAGGCGCAGCAATACCTCAATGTGATCGACGAAGACGACGACGGGCTGACCGACGTAGCGCGGTAGCACGCGCAGCAAGCGAGTGAAGCGCTCGACCGGTGTCGTCTGCGCGCCGCGGGCATCGCCGGCGACATCGGTCCAAAAGTCGGTGGCCACGCCAGGCAGGCTGAGCGCCCGGTACAGCTCGCGCACCAGCTCAAAGAAAAAGCGCTCGCTGCTGGTGCCGCTAGCTTCGACGCTGCGCAGATCGAGGTTGGCGCACAGTAGACCCCGCTCCAGTGCTGGACCGCGCACGTGGGTCAGGCGGTGACTGACCGCATGCAGCAGGCTGGTCTTGCCACTCTGACGCGGCGCAAAGACGTAGGTACTGTGGCCGTTGAGCAGGGCGTAGAACAGGGTGTCATCGGCGTCGCGGCGGACGTAGAACTCGCCATCACGAACGAAACCGCCGGCCCGAAAGCGCAGGTTCTGCCCGACGAGCTGATCCAGCTCAGCCGCAACCTCGGCCATGTCGGGACGGCTGCGCGGAGCCTTGGCCAGCATCCGCGCCACCAGCGCATCCAGGGCCGCCGGAGTCGAGGGATCAAGCACATGCAGGGCGCGCGGAGCCGCGGTCTTGTGCAGTTCTTGCCAGCGCCCGATGTCGTCGCGCGCGTCTTCGATGGGCAGCTCACCGGTGAGCGCCTCGAAAAAGATCATCCCCAGGGCATAGACGTCGGCCTTGGCATCGACGGTGGCCGCGCCAGCCCAGGCTTCCGGCGCCATGTAGGCGGGGGTGCCGAGCAGACCACCGGTCCGCACGCGCGAGCCCTCGGGCCCCAGCACCTTGGCGATGCCGAAGTCGAGGACCTTGACCCGCTCGCCGCCCATGGTGAACGGGTCCTTGATGATCATCACGTTGTCGGGCTTGAGATCGCGATGGATGATTCCCTTTTCGTGCGCGGCAGTCAGCGTCGAAGCCAGCTGACGCAGGAGTCGCAACAGCGCCGCCCGATCCTGACCGCTCTCGGCCCCCAGGCCCAGCCCGGCCCCGGCCTGACCGCTGCGCGGCGTACCGCTCGGCGCCGCGCCCGAGGCAGGTGGCCTCGCCTCGCGCTTGGCCTGCAGCCCGGCGTCGATGCGCGCGCGCAGTGACTGCCCTTCCAGGTACTCCATGATGATGAAGGCATCGCCGCCATCGGTCTGGCCGTGCTCAAAGACGCTGACGATGCCGGGATGCTGAACGAGGTTGGTGGCCAGAGCCTCGGTCAGGAAGCGCTCGCGCAGCTCGGGATTCTGCGAGTACTGGGTGTGCAGAATTTTGATCGCCGCTCGCGAACGAATCCGCTCGTGCACAGCCTCCATCACCAGCCCCATGCCACCCGAGCCGATGGCGCGCACGACGCGATAACTGCCGACTCGTTCCCCGATGGTCACCATGCGCAGCCCCCGCCAAGCCCGCGTGACCAGGGCTGGCTACACCGCGGAGCCGATGCTGCCACCTTCGGCCTCGCTTTCAACCCACTCGACATGAAGTCACCCTACCATCGATGCCCGGCCGCGGGCGGAACAGACGCAGGGGGACTGGCCAGCGCACTCCCGCCCCCTCGTCGGCGGACGCAGGAACTGGGTAGGTGAGCCGTCGCAGTACCGGCTTGCGGGCTTGATATGCTGGAGACAGCGGCTCGCGACGCGTGTCGCGCGCCCGGCTTCCGATTCGATCAGCTCAAGGGAGATGTGCATGTCATTTTTCACACTGAATTTTCTGAGTTCGCGACGAGCCGGAGCAGCCCTCCGACGCCTCTTCGGCCCGATGACGATGACAATGAGTTTGCTGCTCGGCGGCGCCGTCGCCTGCGGCACTCCGTGGAAGCTGATTGAGATGCCAGGGCAGCCTGAGCAGCCCGTGCCACCGATCGATACCTTGAACCCGGGTGCTCCCGTCACCTCGGCAGCCGCGCTTCCGTCAATGAGCGGAGGGACCTTGCACGTCACGAATGATGACGGGACCGCGGTCGCCTCGGATCCGGATCGGAACGCGCTGTGGCTGGTCGATCTGAACAGCAAGACGGTGCGGGCCCGCATCGACTGCGGGGCGGGCAGCGATCCCGGGCGCATCGTCGAAGATCAGGATGGCAAGGTGCACGTCGCGCTGCGGCGTGGCGGCGAGGTGATGAAGGTCGATCCCAAGACGGGCAGCGTCGAGTCCCGACGAGCGGTCTGCAAGACGCCGCGCGGCATGGCCTACAACAGCGCCACCGACGATCTGCACGTCGTCTGTGCCGAGGGCGAGCTAGTGACCCTCAAGGCGCGCGGCGGCGATGTCGTCCGGACGGTGCGCATCGATGACGACCTGCGCGATGTCGTGGTCCGGGGCAGTAGCCTGCTGATCAGTCGCTTCCGCAGCGCCGAGATTCTATCGGTGGACAGCGAAGGAAAGGTGCAGGGGCGAGCGAAGCCGCGCGTCATGTTGGGGCAGGGCGTGGATGCCTCGGGTATGCGCACCACCGCCTCGCCGACGACGGCCTGGCGCATGCTGGGACTGCCATCGGGAGCCGTCGCGGTGCTGCACCAGCGCGCGCTCGACAGTCAGATCTCCGTCAAGAACGGCGGCTACGGCATGGGACCGTGCATGGGCAGCGGCATCTCGACGCCTGGCCTGACGCTGTTCCAGAGCACCGGCGGTGGCGTGCAGGTTGGCAACGGAATGACGGCGGTCTTTCTACCGGTGGCTGTCGATCTCGCCGCGCGTCGCGACGGGACCATGGTCAGCTTGATCGGACCCAACGGCGGGATCTCGCCTTCGAGCGGCATGCAGCTAAACCCAGCCACGCAGACCACTGCCACCGATGCCTGTATCCCCCCGTCGCCGGTACCCAGCATGCCGCAGAACCCCGATGACCAGGCAGTGGCTGGCTGCTACGACGGGCGCGGCACGCTCTGGGTGCAGTACCGCAACCCGCCCCGGGTTGAGAGCCTCAGCGGCAGCATCCCGCTCAGCCAGGCCGAGGATCGCAGCGACACCGGCTATTCGCTCTTCCACAACCCGACCAAGGGCCTCATCGCCTGCATGTCCTGTCATCCCGAAGGCGGCGACGACGGGCACGTCTGGGACTTCGAAGGCATCGGCAAGCGCCGCAGCCAGAGCCTGCGCGGCGGCATCCTGGCCACCGCCCCGTTCCACTGGGACGGCGACATGAACAGCATGAACACGCTGATGACACAGGTCTTCGGTGGGCGCATGGCCGGTGCTCCCCCATCGTCCGGACAGAGCGACGCCATGGGCAAGTGGCTAGACACCCAGCCTCTCGTCCCCAAGAGCGCCCCCAGCGACCCCAACGCCGTCGAGCGCGGCCGGGCGCTGTTCGAAGATCCCGAGGTCGGCTGCGCAACCTGCCACAGTGGCAAGCGCTTCACCAACAACGCGAGCGCGGATGTCGGTACCGGCAAGACCTTCCAAGTGCCGTCCCTAAACGGTCTGTCGCATCGCGCGCCGTACATGCACAGCGGCTGTGCAGCCACCCTGCGGGATCGCTTCACGCTGGGCTGTGGTGGCGGCGACAAACACGGCAAGACCTCGCAGCTTTCGGCGGGACAGATCGACGATCTAGTCGCCTACCTCGCGTCGCTTTAGTCAGCGCGGCGGCCAGTGCGGGCAAAAAAAAACGCGCCACCGCAGCAAGCCGTCGAGCCTGCCGCTGATGGCGCGTCTGCCTAGCGATAAGTCAGGCTGCCGTCAGGCTGCAGCCGACCCCGCGCGGCAGAAAAAACTACTGAGCCTTCTTCTCGGCAGCCTTCTCCTTGGCTGCTTCCTTCTTCTCACCAGCCTTCTCCTTGGCCGCCTCAGCCTTCTCCTTGCCGGCTTCCTTCTTGTCGGCAGCCTTGTCCTTGGCCGCGTCGGCCTTGGCAGCGCCCTTCTCCTTCTTGGCGGCGGCCTTGTCCTTGGCCGCTTCGGCCTTCTTCTCGGCCTTCTCAGCCTTCTCGGCGGCCGGCTTCTCATCGGCCAGGGCCGGGGTCACGGTCAGGGCGAACATGGTGGCGATACCGAGAGCAAGCGTCTTGATGGTGTTCATGGGTCTCTCCTTGTGAGCTGTTTACGAAACGACAACCTATCTGCCCAGGTCGCTAGAGCAGCCCCTGTGCCAACCGCCCATGAGCGCGACGTTTCCGTCGGAAAATGCGGCTTCAAGGCGGCAGAGCGGCGGCCCTGTTCTGGGGCGGATTGGTCTGACCTATGTGGCGTTTTTGTACGCGTCCGCGGCTGTGGCGTGCTTGCTATAATCGGGCGCCATGCCGCCCTGGCCACCCACCCCTGAGCGACGAGGAACCCGCTCTTTCTGGGGCTCTCCGCTCGCAGTGGCGCTGAGGCTCCTGCTGGGATCTGCGGTAGGGCATGCGGATACACTCGCCGCGTCGTCCACGGGGCCCGGCCTGCCTCCCCAGGCGACGCCGCAAGCCAGCGAGAAGCCGGCCCTGCAAAAGGCCGATCTGCAAGGGAACGTACGCGCCCGCGGGACGCGTGCCGCCATCCCCGGCGCTCGCCTGACGCTGCGGCCAGCCAGTGGTCGCGGCGATGAACGAAGCGCCATCACCGACGATGCCGGCGAGTTTCGCATTCCCGAGGTCCCCCCCGGGATCTACCGCGTATACATCCAGCCGCGCGGCGGGGCCCAAAGCGAGCACCGTGCCTCCGAGACCGGGCTCACCGTACGGGGGGCCGAGCGCATCCGCGTCAGCTACTACCTAGCCCCAGCCGCCCTGCCCCCGGCGCGACCCTTTGCCACGACGGTGCACGCCGACTCGCTGGCCTTGCGCGAAGAGATCTCGCGCCAGACGCTGACCACCGAAGAGCTCTCAAAGATCCCCGGCACCCTTGGCGATCCGCTGCGCGCCATCGAGAACCTACCGGGCGTGGCGCGGCCCCCGTTTAACACCGGCCTGTTCATCATCGAAGGCGCGCGGCCCAACGACTCGCGCGTGTACTTGGCGACGGCCGAGGTGTCGCAGCTTTATCACTACGGCGCAGCGACGTCGATCGTGCCGGCTGGCTTTCTCGAAAGCATCGAGTACATGCCGCACAACTTCGGCGCGCGCTACGGGCGTGCCACCGCGGGAGCCATCGATGTCGATCTGCGGGCCGGACGTCGCGACCGCTGGGGTGGAGCCGTTGACCTCAACCCCATCCACATCGGCGTCGAAGCCGAGGGACCGCTGGGCACCCCCAAGAGCCTGAAGAACACACCCGAGTCCAAGCGCGGCTCGCTGCTTCTGGGCGTGCGGCGCAGCTACATGGATGCCGGGCTGGCCCTGGCGAACTCGATCTTCGGCGGCCCACCGGGTCTGCGCTTCGTCAACGCGCCGATCTACTGGGACTACCAAGCCGTGCTCAACCTGCCCGTCGGGCCCGGCACGCTGCGCTTTATGATCATCGGCTCCGACGACGACATCGCGCTGCGCTTCGCCCGACCGCAGGATCTCGACCCCAGCGTCAACGGCGAGTTCGCCACGCACATCCAGTTCCACCGCGGCGTGCTGCGCTGGAGCGGTCGCGTCGATGGCTGGGACATCCTGTTGCAAAACACTACCGGCTTCTCAGGCACCGATCTGCACGTCGGCCGCAGCGTCGAACTGAAGATCGACGCCCTCAACAGCGACAGCCGGCTAGAGCTACGCCGCGCCATCCTGCCGTGGCTGCGCGTGCTCCTGGGAGCCGACATCCAGGTGGCCTACGTGCGCATGCGGGCCGCCGTTCCCGTGCCCCTGCGCGAGGGCGAGTTTCAGCGCCCACCCGGCACCCTGGCCAAGCTGCAGATCGACTCCGCCGACCCGTACATCAACCCCGCTTACTACGCCGAGTTCTCGCTGAAGCCGCATGAGCGCGTCTCGCTGACGCCCGGCTTACGCGTCGACTACTTCAGCTACCTCGGTCGCTTCAACGTCGACCCGCGACTGTCGGGACGGGTGCAGGTCTCGCCGATCACTTGGCTCAAGTTCGGGGCCGGGCTGTACGGCCAGGACCCGGCGCCGCAGGATTACTTCGCCGCCTTCGGCAATCGCCAGCTTCGCCTGGAACGCGCCGCGCAGTTCTCGCTAGCCGTCGAACAAGCGATCTGGAAAGGCCTCTTTTTCGAAGCCACCGCAATTTATAAACACCTGTGGGACTTTGCCGGCCCGTCGGAGCTTTATCGCCGCTTCGGCGGCGGCGCCCAGCCGGATGACATCCGCCCCGAACGAACCGCCAGCCAAGTCAGCGGCCGCATCTACGGCGGCACGTTTCTTCTGCGCCAGAAGCTATCGCGCTACTTCTTCGGCTGGTTCAGCTATTCCCTGCTGCGCAGCGAGCGCCGCGACTGCGAAACCTGCACAAACCGCATCTTCGACTTCGATCAGACGCACATCCTCATCGCCGCCGTGCACGCCTACCTGCCCTACAAGTTCGAGCTCGGTCTGCGCTTCCGCTACATGACCGGCTTCCCCTACTCGCCGGCCCGCGGTGGCTATTACGACAGCGATGCCGACCTGTACCAGCCACAGTTTCCAGCGCCCAGCGAGCGAAACCTAGAGCGCATCGAAGACTTCCATCAGCTTGACGTCCGCATCGATCGCACGTTCACCTTCAAGACCTGGCGCATGAAGCTGTATATCGACGTCAGTAACGTCTACAACCATCCGCAGCCCGAGCAGACTGTCTACAGCTTCGACTACTCGCAGCGCGCCTTTATCACCGGCCTGCCCATCCTGCCGTCGTTCGGCATCCGCGCCGAGCTGTAGCCCCGACCGAGCACCGTCAGCAATGACTTTGCCGAGGCCGAGCGGTAAACTGGCGGAGCCATGCCGTCGGTCCCAAGCGAGTCTTCGCTGGTACGAGCCAACCGCTTGCGACCCCGTCTGCGCGATGCCCTTTTGGCCTGCTGTTCAACGGCGGCGGACTTCGACGCCTTCTGCATCGATTACTTTCCCGACATCCATCGCCAGATCGGGCCGGCCATGGATCTCGTGCAGCGGCTCAACGTCCTTCTGTCGCGCGTCAACGAAGATGCGCTGCTGGTGGCGCTGCAGCAGGCCGAAAGCAAGAGCGCCCCGCTCATCGCCAAGAACCCATATCGCGGACTCGCGGCCTTTCAGATCGAAGACGCCGATCTGTTCTATGGCCGCGCCGAGCTTGTCGCTGAGCTGAGACGTCAGCTCAGCACCCTGCTGCGTGAGCAGCCGCCCGCCCGCATCCTGCTCCTGCAAGGCGCGACGGGCTGCGGCAAGTCCTCACTGCTGCGAGCCGGGCTCTTGGCTTCGCTGCTGCGACCGAGTATCGATGATCTGCCTCGGCTGCGCCGCAACGAGATCGCCCTCTTGGTCCCGGGCGATCAGCCGCTTGCCAGCCTGGCGCTGGCGCTGTCGCGCTGCACTGCCGGAGCGGTGTCGTACAACGAAGTCGAAGCCCTCCTGCAGCAGCCAAACGGCATCGTCAGCCTCTACGACCGGCTGGCCCAAAACCCCGGCGAGCGAAGCCACACGCTGGTCATCGCCGTCGATCAACTAGAAGAACTCTTTGTCCTCTGCAAGTCGCGTGAACAAGTCAGTACGCTGCTTTTGCGGCTGGTGGAGGCCGCCAAGGCCCCCCGCCAGATCCTCGTTCTTCTGTCGATGCGCGAGGACTTCAAGCGCTCGCTGAGCACCCACCGCGAGTTGAACCGCATCGTTTCAGGGGCGGCCAACAATCGCTCGATCTTCATGCTCGATCGCGATCAGCTGACCGAAGCGATTCGCACCCCAGCAGCCGTGGCTGGCCATCCCCTTGAGCCCGCGCTCGTCGAGCAGCTCGTCAGCGAAGCGATGGGGCCGTCGTCCAGCCAGTCGCTCAGTCCGGGGACCGGGCATGGTCAGCACAGCCTGCCGCTCATCCAGTTCACGCTGCATCGGCTGTGGGCCAGCATTGCCGCCGGTCAAAATGGCCTCGCCGCGCTGCGCGAGATGGGTGGCATCGGGGGCGCGCTCGATGAGTGGGCCGATGTGCTCTACCAGCTCTTGCAGAGTGCCGATGATCGCAAGCGAGCCAAGCGCCTCTTTCTGGCCCTGGTCTGTCCCAGTGATCCGGCGCACAGCGACGATAAATCACGCCGACTGACTCGGCGCCGCCGCCGCATCGAAGAGCTTGTTCCGCATGGCGAAGACGACGGAAGAACGCGCGAGCTGATCTACTACTTCAGCCGCGTCCGCGATGACATCCAGCATCAGCAAGGCCGCCTGCTATCCATCGATGCCGAAGACCAAGTGATGCTGGCGCACGAGACGCTGGTCACCAGCTGGCGTCAGCTCCGCGAGTGGCTGGAAAAAGAGACCGCTCAGCTCCTCCTCCTCGATGATCTCGATCTGGATGTGCGCGAGTGGCTCAAGGAAAACCGCGATGCGCCCGGCCTGCTGTGGCGCAATCCGAAGCTGCGGCGCCTGCGTGAGCTGCGCAAGATTGACGAGCCCATCCTGAACCGTCAGCAGGAAGACTTCCTGCTGGCCAGCGAAGCCGCCGAGCGCCGGGATCTGATCCGTCTGGCTCGCCTGTCGGGAGCGCTGCTGGTGCTGCTCGTCGGGCAGGTGATTGGTCTGCTGGCGCTGGTCTACCAGGTCAGAAGCGAGAAACTGGCGCAGCAAAAAGAGCGCGCAGCCAAAGAGCAGGAGCGCGCCGCGAGAGAGCAGGAAGCCCGGGCTCGCCTGCAGGAGCGACAAGCGAAGAACCTCGCTCGCAGCCACAGCGCAGCCGCCCTGGTGGCGCAGCCCGGGCGCGAGATCGAGGCGGTGGGCTTGGCCATGCAAGCCGCCGCCGAGAGCGGGAGCATCGGCCCGAACTGGGAGGGGCTCTATCAAGTAAGCGTGGTGCTGTCCCCCTCACAGCTGATCGTCGCCCCGCCCGGTAGCCCGTCACCGTCGCGCATCACCGCGCTGGCGTTTTCCGCCGATGGCCAGACGCTTGCGATCGGCGGCTGCGATGGCAGCGTCGCGCTGTGGGATGTCCGGGGCAGACGCCCGGCGCAGTCGCTGCGGACCGGGGATGGCGCGGCTAACTGCCAGCAGGGTGCGGCAGCGGTGCGCTTCCTGCGCTATGTCGCAGCGGGAAAGAAGCTGCTCGCGGCCGGTGCGGACCGGCGAGTGCGGCTGTGGGATCTCAGCGAAAATTCACAACCTCAAGGACCCGCTCGCGAGTTCATCGATCACAACGGCCCGGTCAACGCCGCCGACCTGTCCCCCGATGGGGCCGAGATCGTGTCGGCCAGCGACGATCGCAGCGTGCGCTTCTTCAGCGTCAAGAGCGGGCGAGTGGTGCGCCGACTGCCGCACTCCAACGTGGTTTACTCCGCGCGCTACTCTCCTTCTGGCGCCTACGTCGTGACGGCGAGTCGCGCCCAGATCATCCAGATTTTCGATCGGCGCAGCGACCGTCCGCTGCTGGCGATCGGTCCGTCGGCCGGCAGCCAAGAGCTCAAAGACACGCGGGCCCGCATCATGCATGACAGCGGGCATCGCGGCTTCGTGCAGTGGGCGACGTTTTCGCAGGATGATCGGCGCCTGCTTACCGCCGGCGAAGACAACCTGGCCATTGTCTGGGACGTGGCTAGCGGTCGTCAGCTGCTCTCGCTGGCGGGGCATGTGGGGCCGGTGGCCTCGATTGAAGAGAGCCCCAATGGCCGCACGCTGCTCACCGCCAGCGCCGACAACACCGCACGCATCTGGGATGCCAGGGGAGATCGGAAGAGCGTCGTGTAGGGAAAGAGTGTCTTCGCCTGTGTAGAT
>CALFYE010000138.1 GCA_937952145.1 uncultured Myxococcales bacterium | reverse complement strand
AAGGGAAATTACCTTACCAGCGACGAGCGCTGGTTTCTTAGCGCGTTTTTAGGGGAGAAAGCTAGGGTTTGCGGACAGGGCCGATCGCTCAAATTGGTTCGCAGACCAGACCAATGTGGGGAATGATTCGAATTTCGAATCACGTTTATTGACACTCTCAGACGGGAAATCGAATCGGCTTCGAATAGCCTTCGAATCGATAGGCGAATCACGTTTATTAGGCTGTCTTACAAATTGGAGATGAAGCGGTGCTGCCACCTGCCGGGCTGGCGCCCGCCACGCTACCTAACCAACGACAGAGGAGGTCGATCGCAGCGAGCAAGCGCTTCCCGAAGCAGCTCGGCTGTGTCCTCGCTGCCGCAAAAGATGCTCGCTTGCTTACCCGGTTGAACGCGCAGAGCGCGGCCGGCGCACTGCACCAGCAGCAGCTGGGAGTCGGTGCTTTTGTCCAACCAAACCCGCGAGAGGCGTGGACAGTCAAAGCCCTCTGTCAGCATGCGATTGGCGAAGAGCACTTGATGCTGGCCACGCATCCACTCGGCGACCCGCTGCGGTACCGATCCGCTGTTGATGCCGATCCAAGTCGATTGCGGCGTCTGGGACGAGCGGCGCTCGGCTTCTCGATTGCTATCGCAATAAACGAGGCCCAGCGGTCCCGACGGCGAGACCCAGGGCAAGATCTCATAGGGACAAATCAGTCCCTCTCGGATTGCGGCGGTGAGCGAGAGGAAGACCTTGGCACCTCCGCCAAACACTCGCAGGCAGCCCTCTGTCCATGGGGTCGCCGACAGCCCCACCACATGCTGGAAGCGCTCCACGATGCGGAGATTTTCCTGCGCTTCGTAGTTGCTGTGGTGACACTCGTCGTCAAGGAGCAGCGTTTCTGCCGGATACTTCGCCAAGCGCCCCCAGAGTGAGTTTCGGGTTCCGACGATGATCTTCGCCGTAGCGCTGGCGTGGACCTGCGCTTTGTCAATGGCAACAGGCAAGCGCGTGGACGCGCACAGCCGCTTGTAAAACTGCTGGAGCACGGCCGCGGATGACACTGCGATCAGACATCGCCGGTAGGGTCCCGAGCAGACGTAGTCGATGGCGATCTGCACTGCGACCTCGGTCTTCCCGGTGCCGGTAGGAAATTGAATCAGCGTCCGCGATCGGGGGCGACGCCGGTAACTGGCGACGCAGGTCTCAATGGCGTCGCGTTGGTGGGGCCATAGGTTCACGTTTTTCTCTTTCGCTTGCGCTCCGCTCGTTTGCGACACGTTGCGCTGCAATAGCGGGCATCAGATCGACTCCCGCGGGGCAGCCGCTGCGAACACACAAGGCAATAGCGGAAGGAACCAGACATATCTCACCTCCCTAGCGCAAAGATCCCGTCAGCGACGGCTCAGACCTACTTAGCCGTGACACCCTCTTGTACAGAAGAGTTTGCTCTGAGACCCCTTACCTCGTGCGATACCTTTATGGAAGCCAAATTCCCAATGGCGCGGTGAACGTGCAAATCCGCCCTGTCTTCGGGCGAGGAAACACGCAAGCGCTCTACCAAGGAACCATAGAGGAAAACGGCGTATTGCTCGACGAGAGCAAAGTCTCGGCCCGCGTCGCTTCTAATACGGGATTTTGGGACTACATCGACGCATCCAAGCGTGCAGGCCGGGAGGTAGGAACCTGTGACGCCGGTATCTACTCGTGGCGCTTGTCGATCACGTTCTTGGATTCTACAGGCGCTGCCGCGTGCGTCGATGGCAAGACCTCTGTACTGACGGGGGAAGCCTTTGAATTTTACCGTGCAGCGGCATCCGGAGAGTCGAAGGACTCAAGTGTGTCGACTCTCGCACAGAGCATCGAGAAGCTCGTCTCCGCACAGACCAAGTTACTCGCCGACTTAGGCGCGAATCTCGCCGACAATGCGCAGAAGGCGTCCGCCGCAGCCGTGGCTGCCGCGATGGCGCCCCTCTCTAACCTAACCGACCGCCTCTGTGAGATGTCGAAGGAAGAGAAGGGTCGGGCGGACGAAATGACCAAGGTCGCACTAAAGCTGATGCGGGAGCAGCAACCAAAGCCCGATGTGTTCGACGGGATCGCCAAAGTTGCCCCTGCTGCTGTGATGGGACTCAAGGCCCTCAAAGACCTCAAGAACTAGGACGGAGCCATGAAAGAAGGATTTCTCGACGATGTCTTCGAGCGTAAGGGCAAGACTGCGGACCGCATCGGCCCTGCGTTCATCAAAACCGGATTCGCTGCTTCCGGCGGATTGATCGCCGGCCGCGTCGATGCCATTGCTACGGAGCAGTGGCCCAAGAGCGCGGTCGCAGGACCGTTCTTGGTCGCCGTCATCTCGGTTTCCCTGCGCATCTTTGCCGACGGCGCGTCTTCCCTGGAAAAGGTCGCTCAGGAAGTCGCCGCCGGAATGGCTGGCTGGATCGGCGATGACCTGTGGTACCTGCTGCGCAACTTCCTGGGCCTGGGCTTCAAGAAATGGGAGCCCAGCGTCGACTATCCCAAGGGCGCCCAGGTCAAGTTTGACGGCAAGCTCTATCGGTCCAGCCGCGCCGTCGACGGCACCACCACGCCGCCGGACCGCGATCCCAGCTGGGTCCTCATCGAAGGCCGAGCCCAGGGCTTCCGTCAGCAAGACCTTCGCGACTTTGCGCAGATGCTTTCCGAAGACCGCGACCGCTGGCAGGCCACCGCTGTCGATACGCTCGATCGCATTGGGCCGCATCTGGAAGAAGTCGCGGGTCGGAGGTTTGACGACGACGAGAAGGCACGCCTGATCGCCAGCATGACCGAAGTCCTTCAGCAGGCGGTCAAGGAGTAGCTCGGCCGTGGGCCCCCAGATCATCCTGCACGAGCGCACGGGGCAACCGCGCAGCTGCCTGCGCGGCCTTGTGACCTATGCGGGCAAGATCGCATCCAGCCGCCTGACCGGGCGCTTTGAGAGCCCCAAGGACGTGCGGGATTGGATCTGGGGCCAGCCCATCTTGCTCGACGACGGCAAGGGCGTCACCGAGCCGGGCTGCGTGCCGGCGCAGCGCTCGCGCATCTGGCCCAAGTCCGGCCTGAACTGCTGGGAGGCCACCGCGCACTGGCTCGGGTGGCATCTGCGAAACCAGAGTCCGATCGAAGTGCACCTCTTTGATCTGCGTGTACGCGGACAGCGCCACGTCTTCCCCGCGGCCACCTACCTAGACGACTCCGAGCCGCCCCTGCCGATCGTGCTGCAGCCGCCCTACGGCCGGGAACTCCGCGAGACTGCGCGGACCCGCCTCATGCAGCTGGCGCAGGCGCTTGGGCCGCTGCCGCCTCCGCTGCAGCTCGTGCGAAGTGTCTCTTTTTTCATCGATCTCGATCCGGGCCACTTCGTCACCGAGGTCGGCGGGGATGCAAGCCGCGCCTATCGGGGCCCCTTGCCGGAAACCGTGCTTCAGCGTCTTCCGCCTGCGTGGCGCGACCGTGAGTTTTTTCTGTGGCCTACGGCCGGAGGGGACCTTCTCTTTCTGGTCGTCGAGCGGCCGTTTTTCTTGGCAGAGGCCACCGCGTACATCGTCCGGATTCCCGCTTCCGCGCTCAGCGGAGCGGCCGAAACCCGCAGCAGTTCCGGCAGCAGCCCGGCCGGCAGCGGCTCTCTGCCCGCGGGGGCGCCGCCGGCCAATTGTTGGGATGGCTTTCCGCTGGGCTCGCGATGGATCACCCCGGCGGCCCAGCAGCTCGCCCGCGCCAACGCCGTGGAAAATGATGTTCTCGGGGGCGTGCACCTCGTTGGCGACAAGGTGCTCCGCGTCTTCGGCCTGGGCTCGGTCTCTGATCAATTGGCCATGGCGGAGGGCGATGCGCTTCCGGACTTTGCGCTCTCCGATGAGCAGCGCAAAGCACGACAAGCCAAGAACGCCCCGGCGCCGCGGCCGGCCGTCCCGATCAACCGCTCGGAAGTAACGCCAGCGGCACCCGATGCCGATGCGGAGCAGCAGCGGCTCGATGCGCAGCAACGCGCGGCCCATATTGAACACCTCCAGCAGCTCACGCAGGAAGTGTACCGCCAACAAGCCGAGCAGCGGCGGCTGCATGACGAGCAGCTGGAGCTCGCTGCGCAGCGGCGTCTCGCCGAGCAGCAAGACGACGAAGAACGGCGCACCACGGACGACACGTTTTTTCCCGACGGCGAGCTCTTTGCGGCTCCCGACGACCGGGCCGCACCCGAGGCGGCCTCTTTCGAGCGCTTGTGACCACCGCCCGATTCTTCGGGCGAACAAAAAAGGGGACTGATCATGGGAAACGGACTGTTATTGGCCTTGGCATCTTCAGGAAACGGACTCAGCCCCGCGACCCTGAAAGCCGTTATGCAGATGCGCCAGCGCAACTATGAAAAGCTGGCGGCGTTCATCAAGTGGCTGGCCACCACGCTGGTCTACGGTTACTACTGGCTCAAGGATCGGCCCAAGGTCGTCAACCAGGACGGCAAGCCGGACTACACCGGCGAAGGCACGCAGAAGTTCATTGATGCCTTCTGGGCGCGTTCGGACCAGAAGGACTTCCTGGGCAACCTGATCCGCGACGGCGCGAATCTGATGTTGGAGTGGCTCAAGCCCGACGACTTCGAGAGCCAGATTTGGCAGGGCCTGGTCGCTCAGCCCTCCCCGGCCGCGCAAGCCGCCAGCGCGCAGCTGTCCATCAGTCAGCTGCTCACGACGCTGCAGCAGCAGCTCGCGCAGAATGCCGCCGGACCGGCCGCGCCCGCAAATACGGCCACCCCTGCCGCCCGCGCCAAGGCGCTTGGGCTGTAAGCCGGCGACCGGCCAAGGCAGACCGAAAGAACGATATCTCACGCTCCGCTGCGTTCCAGCGGAGCAGTCAGCCAGTTAAGGGAGCCTCATCATGGGAATTTTGAACACCGACCCCATCGTCACCAGCAACGGGGCAGCGCCGACCCCCTCCACCCCAGCGTCTGCTGCTCCGACCGAGGTGTGCGTCAGCCCGCCGGGCGGCCAGCCCCGCTACGATCGCATCGTTCTGGAATCGCTGCACGGCGACGGGTACATCACCCGCGCTGAGTACAGCGCCGTGCTCTCCGGTACCAAGTCGATCGAGGATCTGCAGATCACTCCGGCCCAGCTTGCCCGGCTTCGCTGCGATGGCAACGGCCAAGCGGACTGCTACGACATCCACTTCGATCAGGACTATCCCCCGATCCTCACGCCTGCCGTGGCGGCCGGCATCATCGTGTCGTTCACGCAGCAGCACAAGCCTACCGACCGCGCCCACCGCGTCAGCATCACCACCCCGGCGGGCCTCGCCCAGGCTCCCGGCCTCGTGGCCCACATCGACTTCGGCAATCAATATGTCGATGACGACGGCCTGGCCGTGGCTCCGATCGTCAACGTCTCGGGCGTGGGCGGCACGCAGGTCTTCCGCGCAGGCGCCGTGACCAGCACCGGCTACGACCTTCTTTCCGACAATGGGGTCGCCCCGGCCATGACCGCCAACGTGCAGGTCTCGGTTCAGCCGGCCCGGCGCTAGCGCCAAGCCCCTTCCACCAACAGCCTCCGGGCTCCGCCGCCAACGCGACAGAGCCCGGCTTTGGAGCCTGTGTGATGAGCAACGCGAAAACGAAATCCGAGCCCTCGCGGCCTGCCAAAGCGGCCCCGCCGCCTGCCACCCCGCCGCAGCCTGCCACAGCCACCCCGGCCCGCGGAGAGAGCCTTGGCTCCAAGCTCCTGCAAACCATCGGGGCCGCGTACAAGACCTTTGCCGAGCGGGCGATCGGCATCGGCTACGCCTCCTACCCGACCTTGATTGACGACTGTCTCGATCGCGCGCTGGGTTCCATGCGCGTTATCACGGGCACCGGCACTCAGGTGCTGGATGTGACCGGCACCGATACGGTGCTGCATCCTTCCATTGTCGGCGTCAACACCGCCCTGGCCGGCGCGACCTATCAGGTTACCGTCGGGTACAACAGCGAGTCCGACACCTGGACCGTCACCGCCTCCCCGGGCGTCTCCTGGTCCGTGCTGGCCCTGTACCAGAAGGCCAAGCGGTAGCGTAGCGGCTCCCGTGCGGCTCCGCTTGTCGGGGCACGCACGGGGGACCCAGGCAGCTTCCCCCGAGCAAAAGGCTCCCCATGCGCACCATTTTTCCGCTGTTTGTCCTGGTCTTGGCTGCCTGTTTCAACCCGGATCTCTCCCGGGTGACGCTAACCTGCGCCGCGGGAAGTGAACAGAACTGCCCCGAGGGCCGTGTCTGCACGGGGGGCATCTGCGTCGATCCCAACGCCGACTTGGCGGTTCCCGCTGCGGACCTCCGCCCCTCCGGCCCTGACCTCGCGCCGGTGGCGGGGTGCAGATCCGGCACGGGCTATCCGGTTGGCGACGCCGTCGCTTGCCCGGGCTCGTTCAAGGCGGGCGAAGCGCCGACGCTATGCGCCGCGGGATATGCCCCCTGCGTCAGTGCACCCCGACTCGATTCCACCAGCTGCAAAAAGCTTCAGGGCTTTTTTATCGCCAACGTCGTGGGCCGCTATCCCATCGCCAACAACCTGGCGGCGGTCGTCTGCACCGGCAACGACTTTTACCGCGTCGTCTTTGGCTGCGGCAATCCCATCCAGGGCCGCACCGCAGCCACCTCCTGCGGCTCCTTCACGCAGCTCATCGACTGTGAGGACCGCTCGTCGGACTTCAAGTGTCCCGTGGGGCCCTTTGAGGGCATCACCAACATGAGCAACCCGTTTCCACTCGACGGTGTTCTGTGCTGTCGTCCGTGAGACCCTGGTTTGGGCGACCAGTCCGCCGTTTGGCCATCGGGCTGATCTACCTGATCGTCCTACTCGCAGGACCTCTGCTGCTCGTTCTAGCGCGTCTGTGGCTGTCCTGGCAGCGCTTCCTAAGCCGTCGCATGCTCCGCCGTCTCCGTGCCGGGCGCACGAGGTCCGCATGGGCGCTGTCCGGGATCTCATGATTCGGCGCCGCGCCCAGGGTGGCACAGCCGCGCCGCCGTTCGTTGCGCCCGGCACGGGCAGTGATGCCGCGCGCCTGGCCTCGCTGCAGCAGGGCGCGGTGCAGTCCCTGCGGCAACAAGCTGAATCCGAGATCCGGAAAGCCCAGGCGGCCTTTAAAGAGGCCCGCGGCGTGAACTGGACTGCGTTCATCAACGCGCCCTTGTTTATCCTTTCCAAGTTCGCGGACTACCGCCGCTGGAAGCCCATCTCCGAGCTCATCGACCAGGCCGAACAGAGCCTGGCCGCCGGCGATGCGGCCCAAGCCGAAGACGACAAACGCCGCAGCTACAGCTCGGCGTGGATGACAGCCCGCCTGGCGCAGGGCGCCATCCTCCGTGAAGCGGGCGACGGCAAAACCGGCGTCCTCGACATCCTGAAAGAGGAATCCACCCAAGCCGGCGTGGACCCCGAGCGCGTTAAGGAGGCGGCGCGCGATGTGGGCAAGACACTTTCCAGCGCCGCACAGGGTGCCGGCGACGTAGTCAAGGTGATTGGCGTCGGCCTGGGCTTATACGCCGCCGCCAAGATTGTGGGGGGGCTCCGTGGCTAGGCTCGGGCTCGTGCTGGGGGCCGCGGCCGGCCTGGCGGCGGTTCTGCTGCGCCCGCGCAGCTCGGATGCGCCCGCGCGTTCTCCAGAGCCACGGCGGGAACGGAGCGCGACCCCTCCGAAGGCCGCCGCAGCGCCCGATCGGACGTGGGAACCCGCCTATCTCACTGAGTATTATCCGGATGCTCCGCCCTCCCAGACCCGACGCGAGGGCGGCCGGTACAACCGCAAAGGGCACCTGGTGATTCGCTGGGAAGACCACGCCGCCGATCCCACCCGGTTTCCATTCGTCACCGTCAGCGGCGACCTCCAGCTCCGCGGCAAGCCGGTTCCCTACGGCGCTCGCCTGTACCTGGAAGCCTTTCCGGCCGTCACCTTCAGGCTCTTTGATGACGGGGGTAACTTTTTCGGCGCCGGCAAGGTCTACCGCGGCTTCTCCAAGTGGGCGCCGGGCAGCAGCTACAAGAAGGCCGCGGGCGTCAACGTCGACGGTCGTCTCTACCGAGCTGCCGAGATGATTGTCAGCTCCTCGACTCCGCCCAGCCAGGACCCGCGGTGGATTCCCGAGCCCCGGCCCTACACCGAACCCTTTGACATCGCCACCCGCTACCACGGCCCTCAGCAAAAGGGCCTGGGCGTCAGCGGCACCCGCACCCGCTACTGGGTGGATTTCGACGATGTCATTGACTACCCCGCGTGGCTGGTTGTCCGGCCTCCCGCCGTCTCCTAGGTGGTTCGGACCCGCGTGCCATGAGCTGCCATCCCCGACATAAACGCCGCCGCCGCCACGCGGTCGAAGGCACCGGCGCCCTCGGTTCCGGTCTTCCCGCCGGTACGCCTGCCCCCTTACCCGGCGCTCGCGTGAATCTAACCGATACGGACCTGGAAGCGGGCCAGGTCATCAAAGCGGTCGCGGGCGGCACCATCGCTCGCGCCCTGGGCGCATCCGGCCCGAGCTCGCCTCTTGCAGGCGACGGCAGCGGGGACCTCGTCAAGGGCGTCGCATGGCCCGCAGCTGCCGCCGGCGCGCTCGCCACCTGGTACCCGACCGGCTCCGAAGTCCCCGTGGCCGGGCTTCCGGTCGGCCCCATCTACAGGTCTCCGCTCGGCCGGCTCGTCGTCGGCTCGGATTTGAGCCCAGACGACTGGACCAACCTAATCGGCATCAGCGACGGCATGCGGCTGGAAGTCCTCATCTCTCCTCCTTTTCAGTGGAGTCCTCCATGAAAAAGTTCTTGGTTCTTGCTCTGCTTGTCGCGCTGCTCGGGACTTCTCGCGCCGCCTACACGCCCCTGTGCCGCTCCGGCAGCGGCACCGCGCAATGTGTCGGCGGTCTGAATCGCAGTGCCGGCGGCTTCGGCGTTCCTGTGGATTCGGGTCTCATCGACAACTACGTCGCGATCGTCGTCGTCGGCATGATGACCATCGGGCCGCTGCTCGCCGCGGCGCTCCCCAACCACAGCGCCGCGCTGCTCACCTCGGGAACTCTGTCGACCGCACGCCTCCCCGTCATTCCGCAGTCCCTGGGCGGCTTCGGGATCGATGTCAGCGCGACGAGCGGACTCACCCCGGGCTTTCACCTCCGCGTCGCTTCGGACGGCCACGCGGCCTTCGCGGCCATTCCGGACGCGGACCTGCCGCCCGCCGGCGGCGATTTGTCCGGAACGCTCGGCGGGGCCACCGTCCGCAAAATTCAGGGCTATGCGGTCGATACGACCCCGCCGGCGGACCAGCAGGCCCTGCTCTGGCAGGCTGGAAGCAACAAGTACGTCCCTTCTGCGGTCGTACCAGGCGGCGGACTGGGCAGCTGCACCGTCAGCGCCGTCAGCGATTCAGCCGCCAGCGCTGGACAAGCGGCCAAGCGCGTCACCGCCACCGGCCACATCACCGTGGCCACGGGCAATGCCTCCACCGATCCCGACCTGGTCATCGGCGTCTACAACGCGGCGGTGAGCTCCGGCGCGGCCGCGGTCGTGGTCAAGACGGGATGCTTTTGGTCCAGTGGCGCGCTGACCTCGGGGCGGCTCTTCCGCAAGAGCGATGGGACTCTGGGCCTCTTTTCCTCGCTGACCAGCGGCGACTACACCAACTTTATGGGGGTCGCCAGCTCGGCCGGCTTGGATGTCTCGGTCTCCGAAGGGATTCAGGCTCCATGAAGCGCCTGGCACTTGCCGTTTGGCTCACTACGACGCTCGTTCTGGCGGCCTGGGCCGAGACGCCCGTTTGCCGCAACGCCGGCAGCGGCCACAAGCAGTGCGCCAGCCAGCTCGGCGGCGCGGGGCCCACGTTCTACCTCAACACGGGCCAGAGCTTTGTCGCCAATGGCTACGTCGGCATCGCCGGCGACGGCTCCAGCACCGTCAACGTGAACGTCACCCCCTGGGTCGCTCCGGCCCCTGGCACCGTCGGCAATCTCCGTGTCTTCGGCTTTGCCAACACGTCGGGAACCGTCAATTGCTACCTCTACAAGGCCACCGCCGCGCTGTCTCCGGCCTACGCCGTCACGACCGAGAAGGCGGTCCTCACCAACACCTTTACCGCCGGGGACACCAACCCAGCGCACTTCTTTTCTGTCAACGCCGGGGATCTGGTCGTGGGCCGCTGCGACGCAGCATGGGCTGCCAACGGAGCCAGCATCACTTCCTGGTACACGCCGCAATAAGCGCCCTTTCCACGGAGAACTCACCATGTCCCGATCCTTGCGCACCTTCTCTTTGATGACCCTTGCTTTGCTGCTGGCGGGGTGCTGGCCGACCCCCACAACCCCGACGCCTCCCGGCCCGCCGATACCTTCCCCGGCCGCGGATCTGGCGGCGGCCCAGGACCTGGCCACCGCTGCGCGGCTGGTCTCGGTGTCCCCTTCCTCCGTTCGTGTGAGCACCGACACGACCGTGCTCGTGACGGGCACCAACCTCCGCTTGGACCAGCTCCAGAGCGCCGTATGGGCTTTTGGCGCGTGCCAGATCGAGGCGTACACCTATTCCCCGGTGGACGCAGGCACGTGCCGGCTCACGCTGCAAGTGGGCAAAGTGCCGCCGGCTTCCTGTGACCTTTCGCTGCGCATCGGCTCCACGCTAGTCGCTCCCACACTCGTGGGGGCCTTTGCCCTGGTGCCTTAAGACTGCAACCCCCCGAAGCAGGAGAATCCAATCATGGGAGACGCACTTTTGTTAGCGCTGGCGGCCTCGGGTCGCGGCGTATCACCCAACACCCTGCATGCGCTCATGGCGAGATCGGAAGAGCTCGTGTAGG
>CALFYE010000137.1 GCA_937952145.1 uncultured Myxococcales bacterium | reverse complement strand
CGACCGCGGGCCGCGCGGCGATCGGGGTCCGCGTGGTCGCGGCGGTCGCGGCCGGCGCGAGGACGACGCTCCGCGTCCGAACCCGAACGTCCGCGCCGCGCAGACGCGCCGCGACGGCCTCGCCGGCGGCAAGCCCGGTCGCGGTGGACGAGGCGGCTTCGGCGGTGGGGGCGGCGGCTTCGGCTCCGCATGCGGCGGCGCCTCGTAAGCCGGTTCTTGCTTCGCGCCCCGCTCGGTCTGGATGGCCTCCCACGCGGCCGTGGCGGCGCGGAACCGAGCTGCGGCATGCGGATCGTTGGGGTGCTGGTCAGGGTGAGTCTGCGCAACACGACGCCGATACGCGGTCTTGATCTCCGACAGCGAGGCACTGCGTGCCACGCCCAGCACCACGTATGGATCAGCCGGCATGACCTGGAGTCTCTTGGGCAAGCTTCACGAAGTCCGCCAGGCGGGCCTTTCGCATGAAGTCAGGGCCAAACTTGGCCTGAAGCTGCTGTAGCACCTCGGGCTTGTTCAGCACCGCAAGCGGCAGATCGAGTGCCACGGCCGCAGGATCGGGCGGTGGGGGCGACTCTGGACGGGGAGCCTCTGAGGGCGGCTCCGCCCGCGTGTTCGGCACAAAGCCCGCTTCGGTCGCTGCCTGCTCGCCCAGCTTCGCGAGCTCGGCGCCCTTGCCGAGCGGACCCTCCAGCGCCTTGGCTAGCTTGGGGTTGGCATTCAGCGCGGTCACGCCCAGGGTCTTGATCGCATCGAAGAGGCTGATCGCGACGTTGCCGATCACCTCGGGGCCGGTAGTCTTGGGCGGTGGAGGGGCGCTGGCGGACAGCTCGCTCATCTGGCCGACGAGGTCCGCCTGCTTCTGCACCGTCTCCGCGATCTTGAGCAGCGCGCCGGCGCCCAGGTCCACGTTGTCCACCAACTTCTTGGAGTAGTCCGCACGCTCGGAGGCCATCTCCTTAGCCTGCGTCGTGATCTCTTTGGCCTGCGCGGTCATCAGTTCGATGTGTTCCCGGTGGCTCTTGGTCTCAGCGGCAAGCTGCTCCCGGTGAATTCTGACCTCGGCGGCAAGCTGCTCTTGCAGCGCCGCGTGCTGTGCCCTTCGTTCCGTGAGCATGCTGTCATGCTGTGCCTTCCACTCGGCCGCGAGCTGCTCGTGCAGATGCTGGCGATCAGCCTGAACCTTCTTTGCAAACTCGGCAGAGTGCCTGTCGTAGTCGCCTATGATCGCGTCCCGTAGGGGCTTGAGTTCTTCCTCCGTCTTCCGGCGGAGGTCGAGGAGGGCTAGGTGCTCTCCCATGACCTTGTCCTGGTGCTCCAGCTCCCGGCGGGCCAGCTCGGCCTCTCGCGCGGCGACCGACTTTTCGCGCTCGTCGACCGTCGCTTCCCGCTTCGCGATGGACTCTTTGGCCGCCTCTTCCAGCCTACGGATCGTCTCTCGGGTCTCCGCAAGTTGCTTGGTGGTGATTTCCTCCGTCTCCGCGAGCAGCCGCTTGCTGGCCGCATCCGCTTCGGCAAGCTGCCTCTTACTGGATGACTCCGCCTCGGCAAACTGCCGGCTGGTGAGGGACTCCGCCTCCGCCAGCATTCTCTTGGCAGACGCCTGCGCTTCGGCAAGCTGTCGGCTGGTGATGACCTCGGTGTCTGCCAACAGTCTCTTGCTGGATGCGTCCGCCTCGGCAAGCTGTCGCTTGGCCAAAGCCTCGCTCTCGGTCAGCAGCTTGTTGGCCAGTGCTTCGCTCTCTTTAAGCCGGGCGCTCGCCGTCTCGTTTGCCATCGCCATCAGCGCTCGACTCGACGCGAGTGCTCCCTCTTGAGCAGCCACTGCGGAGTGGCCCATCAGGCGCGTGAACTCTTCCGATGGGCTTTCCCCATCCTCTCGCTTGGGGAGCCGCCGGCGCGCAATAGGGGGCACTGCAGGGCGTGCTGCAGCCGATGTGGCACCCACCGCACTGGAAGGGCGCGTGGAGGCCATAGCGGGCGTTTGGGGCCCTTGTGGCGTGTCGCCTTCCTCCTCCTCCGTCCCCTCTTCTTCGTCCCGATCGGTATCTGCTCGCCCGCGGTCGGTGTTGGCTTCTGCTCCGGTTTCTGTGGCTCTGGTGGTGTTGGCTGGACCCATTTTCTCCCACGCTTCCATTGGAACTAGGGTACAAAGCCGAGCCGTAACAGCGTGAAGTTCTGCGTAGCGTCGGATTTCTTGATTGCGAGACAGCACCTGCTATCTTGCAATTCCGTAACGCCCGCTTTCGTCCGACGGACAAGCGAATCTGTCTCGCCTGCCGTCTCGGCTTGGCTTCCTGCACGCCAAGCGCGCGGGGGAGGTGTCCTGGCTTCACCGACCTATGCGCACCCTTGGCGGCCACGGCAAACCTGTGAGACAGGTGCGGCGCCTGCTCGCAGCGTGCCATGCCGGCGGGGCTGTGGTCCGCGGCGTACCTTGCTCTCCCCTATCAGCCGGCTAGGCGCCGCTATCGGCCTAGCTGTGTCCATATCGCGTTGCTGAAATCCCGGAGTCGTGGAAATCCACGCCTAGGGGTCAATCCGTCTCCGCCTTGTCGCCGTTACGACCCACGCTGTGCCGAGGCGGACGCTCGCGCGTAACGGAATTGCAGGACGGCGGCTGCTGTCTCGGCAGGCTACGGAGCACTGCGCGGCCCGCAAAGGTGCCCGGCCGCTCGGGGACGCTTACCTAGCCAGGCCTGCCGCTCCTGCGGTACGATGACTGGGTGCAGTGCCCTGTCTGCGCCTTGGAGATGGGTGACGTAGAGCGCCCAAACCGCAAGTACTGCGGCAACGCCTGCCGTCAGCGGGCCCATCGAAGCCGGAAAAAGGCGGCGGCGTCCGCCCCAGCCCAGCCTTCGCGGGCGCCCAAGCGGCTTGTGCTGGCCCAAGTGCAGCGGGCGCGCTGGTCTCGCGGGCTACCAGCCCTGCAGATCGACCCCGACTTTGAACGCGAAGCCGAGATCCGCGCCCACAAAAAGCTTCTGGCCGAGCTCGAACAAGCCCACAAGAAGGCGACTGCTGGCCGAAAGCGGCTCTTGCGGGAGGTCACGCTGGACCAGGCGCTCACACAGCCGGACCCGGAAGCGGTCTATCTGGGACTGGGGTACGCCGCGAGCGCGCGCAGGGACGTTCAGCAGATCGTGTTGCTTATTGGGAAGGACGATCGGGCGGGCTAGAGGACGACTCCCGCTGGCGACGGGCCTCGCGCGCGCTCATGAGGAAGCTGTCGGCAAACTGTAACACCAGCAACTCCACCTGCAAGGGGTTGAGAATCTTTCGCGCGTCCTGGACGCGCTGCAAGTCGGCGAGCCCTTGCTCAAGTACCCCATCGATCGGCTCGGCCGGCGTCACGACCTCGTCGGCTCTCGGCGCAGCGAGGAGCCGCTCCAGCGGCTTGGCCCACTTCTCCTTGGAGTAGTCGGTGTCGTGGATCTCGATCCAGTACAAGCGCTGCCAATCGATGTCGAGCTTGTGCGCGAGCTCGCCGCGGCTGTACTTGCCTCGACGGGCAGCAAAAAGGGAAAGCCCCGTCTGAGGGCCTCGGCCGACCATCGTGTCGGGGAGGCGACAAAAAACCCTCGTCGATCAGATTGAGTGCTCCTCACAACAAGCTCGGCCAGCATACCGCACCGTCTGACTGCAGGGCTCATAGGCGCACAGCGGCGTAAGAGTGCTGTGCTCGTGGTCCGGCAGCTTCCGCCCGGCGAACTGCTGCTGGCATGTCGTGCAGATCCAGCGCGCCGGCCGCCGTCTGCGCGCCGTCGCCATCGGGACCCACTTCTCTTTGCTCTTGGGCATCGTCGTTCCTTTCTTTCGCTATCGGGGCTCGCCGCGACTTGGTCGGCGCGGGCGAGTGCGCTTCAGGTCTTCGTACATTCGAGCGAGCCCTTGCCGAGCGATGTCCTGCAATGAGAGGCCGCCGCCCCGCCGGCGCTCAACCTCCCGGCGACACCACTGCACCGCCTCAAGCTCCGCGGGGGTCAGGCGGACGAAAAGCGATTGCGTCCGCTTCTCAGGGCCCCGGATCGTAAACAGCTCGACGGGCAAAACCGCCGTCGTCGGGCAGCAGCCAGGAGCGTCGTCGAGGTCCGGCCTGAAGGATTCATCGCAGCACTCACTGGCGCGCACAGCGGGGCTGGGAGCGCAGGTGCCCTCTTCGACGGTCCTTCGCGTCATTGCGGGCCCTTCCGGCGCCTGGACGAGGGCGGCCTGGATGGCGGGGCCTCATCTGCCGGCGGCGGCGTGACACTCGGGCCGGGTCGGCTCTGCCACTTGTCGACAATGTCGGCGATGTCCAGGTCCCGTCCCATCAGTCGCTCGGCGCGCTGCCAGAGACGAGCGGCGAGGATGATGAGCGCTAGTTGTAGCCCGTCGAGCCCGCGTGCGATGCGGCCGAGGCCCGTACTGAGGCGCTTGAGCATCTCCGCCTTGCGCTGGTCTGAGAGTACGTCCCAGACGAGCTCTCCAAACCGCACCACCGCGAAGAGAAACGACAGCCCAGCCCCCAGAAGCCGCACAAGATCGAGGGTTTGCACCCGTCGATCATACCCCAGAACTCACCTAGCGCGGTCGAGGTAGGTCCGGCACCAGGCGAAGCCCGATTGGCGATGCCGTGAGCAGCGCATACGCGAAGGGGCGTCCATGGAGCGCCTCCCGAATTTGGAGCAGGGCGGGGTCGTAGAAGAAGTCGGACTGCTCCGGCGCTGGAACATGGCTCACAACCGCATCGACGCGGGGCTGAGCGCGTGCCTTGACCTCGCGAAAGTAGGATTCCGCTTCTTCGCCAATGGCGATCAACGCGGCCAGGTGGCGAGTGATCTGTGCAGAAGGAGCGTCGCTCATCCGCCGATGTTACGCCGTACGACAGGGCCCGAGATCTCCAGACCTCAATTCTCGTCGGTGACTATGCCTTAGTGTGGTTGGCAATTCCCTGTTCCCAAAAGGCAATAATCTCCCGTTGCCTATGCACGATCTGGTCATGCACAGCGCGGAAGGCGCGGGACGTGCTGCACCCGTCCAGTGCCAGAGTGTCGGCCGCTTGCTTAGTGAGCGCCGCGAGCTCGTCCTGCATGCGGGCCATCTCGCGCCAGCCAGCGAGCGTCATCTCCGAGCGGCCTTTCGGCCCAGGGCGCCAGTAGAGAGCCATTTCCGGCAGTAGACGACGGGCACCTACTGGATGCAAGGCCACTCGGCGTATGCTTGCCAAAGGTGACAGGAGCGAGGATTCGTCAGATCCGCGAGTCATGGCGACTCACCCAGACCGAGTTTGCCTGTCTCGTTGGAGCGCATCCGATCTCGGTGAGTCGCTGGGAGAACAGCTCGGCCAGTCCGACGGCCTTTCAGCTCGGGCTGATCGAGCAATTTGCGATTGCCGCGGAGCACAAAAGCCAGACGGTCGACGTCAGCGCGCGCATTTTCGCGGACGGCCACGACGTCCTCAGCGCCATCGTCGCATCGCGCCCCGCTGCGGCGCTCGACTCGCGTGCGCTCACCGCGCGCGGGGTCGAGCTGCAGGGCCGGCAGCTGCACGCCGACGCCATCCAGTGCTTCCTGCAGTCGCTGGCGCTGAAGGTGGACGATGCCTTCACCCATTACCGGCTGGGCGTCTCCTTCCGCGACTGCGGCATGAAGCTGGAAGCCGCCGAATGCAT
>CALFYE010000136.1 GCA_937952145.1 uncultured Myxococcales bacterium | reverse complement strand
CCTGATCGTCCACCCAATCGCCGCGCGCACGCGAACCAAACAGGATGAGCATGTCCACAGGAATCGCCACATCAGGACTTGTGAACACAGCCGTAATGGCTTGCAGTTTCAGCTGCTGGTCGTCGGGAAGATGATCGATTGTGGTCTTCATGGCGGAATGATGCCGCGGAACCTAGCACGGTGCGACGGGAGTTTGATAGTGCGAAGGACCGCCTTTCTTCCGTCTGTTCGGTAGAGTCCGCTGAGACGGAATCGTTCCTCTCGCTGACGCTACGCACCGGAGCCAATCTCCACGTCACGTAATGCTCTTCTCCTCCAGACCTCCTGCGTACTCCATCCGCTTCTCTTGGTCGATGGCCACATCCCATGGGGCTCCTTTCACGCTTCCTCTATCTTCCCGCCCCCAAATATGGGATTTTCCCGACCCGCATGCTGAAGCTCGAAGACCTAGAAGTCGATACGCACGTCGTCGGCGTCGAGCCGTCCGGCCAGGTCAAGGTTCTCTACGTCAAGAAGGCCGGTCCCGACGCTGTGGACGTGACCTACGAGCTTCTTTCCGGCCAGGTGCTCAAGAAGACCCTGTTCCGCGCCGACGAGGCCAAGCTCAGTGTCGCCAGTGCTGCACGGGTGTTCCCCTTCGACGCAAAGCCGGAGGCGTTCAAGCTGGCTGCCGAGGCGACGCGCATCAAGCTGGCGTACCTCTTCGACCCGATGATGGCGGTCCACACCTCGGACGTGGAACCATTACCGCACCAGATCTCGGCGGTGTACGAGGCGATGCTGCCGAAGCAGCCGCTGCGGTTCGTACTGGCGGATGATCCCGGCGCGGGCAAGACCATCATGGCGGGGCTGCTCATCCGCGAGCTGATGCTGCGCGGCGATCTGGAACGCTGCCTGATCGTCGCCCCTGGCAGCCTGGTCGAGCAGTGGCAGACCGAGCTGTCCGAGAAGTTCGGGCTGCGCTTTGACCTTCTGACCAATGCCCTCGTCGAATCCACAGCCACCGGCAATGCCTTTGTGGAACACCCGCGGCTGATCGCTCGGCTCGATCAGCTCTCGCGCAAGACAGAGTGGCACGACAAGCTGCAGGCCGAGGCCGCGCGCTGGGATCTGGTCATCATCGACGAAGCGCACAAGCTGGCGGCGCACTACTTCGGAAGCGAGCTGAAAACCACGCGGCGCTACGACCTGGGGATGCTCATCGGCAGCGCGGAGCGGACGCGCAACTTGCTGCTGATGACGGCCACGCCGCACAACGGCAAGGAAGAAGACTTCCAGGCGTGGCTCGGGCTGCTCGATCAAGACCGCTTCCACGGCAAGGCCCGCGACAAGGTCGAGCCGATCGACATCACCGACATCATGCGGCGCATGGTCAAGGAGGACTTGATCAAGTTCGATGGCACGCGCCTGTTTCCGCCGCGGCTCGCCAAGACCCTGACCTACAAGCTGTCGGCCCCGGAAAAAGACCTCTACGAGCGCGTGACCGAGTACGTCCGCCACGAGATGGGGCGGGCCGAAGCCCTCGAAGGCAAAAAGCGCGGCATGGTCGGTTTCGCGCTGACCATCTTGCAGCGCCGCCTTGCCTCGTCACCGAATGCCATCGCGCAGTCACTGCGTCGCCGTCGGGAAAAGCTGCAAGATCGGCTGGATAAGCTAAGAAACCCCGCCGCGCAGAAGAAAGGTCCGCGGTCCTGGGAAGACTACGACTTCGACGAGCTGGACGAGGAACTGACGGCAGCGGAGCTGGAGCAAATCGAGGAGGAGCTGGTCGATGAGGCAACCGCCGCCAAGACCATTCCCGAGCTGTCTGGTGAGATCGAACTCCTCAAAGCGCTTGAGAAGAAAGCCCACGAAGTCTGGACGAGCGGCGTCGATCGGAAGTGGGATGAGCTGTCTAAGCTCCTTCAGTCCGATGCCCCAGAGATGTCACTACCTGGCGGTCGTCGCCGCAAGATGATCATCTTTACCGAGCACAAGGACACGCTTGACTACCTGAAGAAGAAGATCACCGGAGTCATCGGCAATCCGTCCGCCGTCATTGAGATTCATGGTGGAACCCGACGGACAGACCGCTTGGCGGCGCAGGAACAGTTTCGGCAAAATCCCGAGGTTCTGATCCTGCTTGCGACCGATGCCGCAGGCGAAGGCGTGAACCTTCAGGTCGCGAACCTGATGGTCAACTATGACCTGCCGTGGAACCCGAACCGCATCGAGCAGCGATTTGGCCGCATCCACCGCATCGGCCAGCAGGAAATCTGTCACATGTGGAACCTCGTCGCGATCGAGACGCGCGAGGGTGAGGTTTTTCAGCGGCTCTTTACGAAGCTGGAAGAGGAACGGGCTGCACTCGGCGGCAAGGTCTTCGACATCCTGGGCCGCTCGTTTGACGAAGTGCCGCTCAAGGACGTGCTCATCCAGGCCATTCGCGAGGGCGACACCCCCGAGGCCCGCGCCCGGATGTTTGAGAAGGTGGACGGCGCACTCGACCACAAGCACCTGCAAGAGATCATCGACCGCAATGCCCTGACCGCTGACATCTTCGATCAAAAGCGCCTCTACATGGTCAAGGAAGCGATGGAAAAGGCCGAGGCCAAGAAGCTCCAGCCCTTCTACTTGCGTCGCTTTGTCGTCGAGTCCTTGGGCCGCTACGGTGGCGAGCTGAAAGAGCGCGAAGCCGGACGCTACGAGATCAAGCACGTCCCGGCTACGGTGCGTCGTCGCCGCACCATCGAAGGGGGCCGGCGACCCGTGCTGGAACGCTACGAGCGAGTGACGTTCGATCGGCACCTGATGCGCGTCCTGCACAAGCCCACCGCGGATCTGGTGCATCCGGCGCACCCGCTGATGGCCTCGCTGATCGACCAGATCCTGACTGACGATGAAAAGGCGCTGCACGCCGGAACGGTGCTGATCGACCCGACCGATCCCAGCACCGCGCCGCGCCTGCTGTTTATGATCGATCACGGCATCCGCGAGGGCACCAGCATGACGCGCCTCATCTCGCGCCGGATGCAGTTTGTCGAGATTGACGAGTCCGGCAGCGTCCGGCACGCGGGCGCAGCGCCCTACCTGAGCTATGAGAACCCGCCGCCGGAAGCCCGCGCTGCGATCGAGCAAGTCCTGACCCAGCCGTGGCTGACGCAGGATCTGTCTGCGCTGGCGCTGGCGTGGGCCAGCGAGCACTTGGTCAAAGAGCACTACGAAGAAGTCGTGGTCCGTCGCAAAGCGCTGATCAAAAAGACGCTAGAGGCCGTTCACCAGCGCCTGACCCGCGAGATCAACTACTGGTCGCGCCGCGCCAACGAGCTGGCCGCCGAAGTGAAGGCGGGCAAACAGCCGCGCATGCAGCCCGACAACGCTCGCAAGCGGGCTGACGAGCTGAAAGCACGACTGGCCCAGCGCCGGGCAGAACTGGAAGGCCAGCTTCAGATCTCCAGCAACCCGCCGGTCCTTTCCGGCTGCGCGCTGGTCATTCCGCAAGGGCTGCTGGCCGCGATCACGGGCCAGGCCAAGCCGATGTACGAAGCCGATCCCGAAGCGCGCAAGCGCGTCGAGCTGCTCGCGATGAACGCGGTCATGGAGGCCGAGCGCAAGCTCAACCACCAAGTCAAAGACGTGAGCCGCGAGAAGTGCGGCTGGGATGTCACCGCGATCACGCCCGCAGGCGAGAGCCGCCACATCGAAGTCAAAGGCCGCTACATCGACGCCGATACCGTCGTCGTCACGGCCAACGAAGTGCTTGAGGCGCTGAACCAGGGCAGCAAGTTCTTCCTGGCCATCGTCCAAGTCGAAGGCGAAAAGGTCCGCGGACCGCACTACATTCGCGCGCCCTTCACCAAGGAGTTAGAAGGCTCCGTGGTCAGCGTCAACTACTCCCTCAAAGATCTGCTTAAGCGCGCCAAAGCACCGCACTTGGCGTGAGGAATCCGAAGACCATGACGGACACCGCAAAGACGGCTCACCCGATTATCGCCCCGAAGAAGCTCATCGAAGTGGCGATTCCGCTCGATGAGATCAACAAGGCTTCGGCGCGCGAAAAGTCGATCCGACATGGCCATCCCTCGACCCTGCACCTGTGGTGGGCACGGCGTCCGCTGGCGGCGGCACGCGCAGTTCTGTTTGCCCAGCTTGTCAATGACCCGTCGTGGAAGTACAGCGAAGAGGAACTGAAGAAGCCGCAGGTCAAAGGCGCGATCACCAAGAAACGGAATGAGCTGTTCCAGCTTATCGGCCAGCTTGTGCAGTGGGAAAACACGAACAACGAGGTGCTGCTGCAAAAGGCCCGTGCTGCGATTTGGGAGTCCTGGCGCGAGACGTGCGAAGCGAACAAGCACCACCCCGACGCCAAGACGCTGTTTGATCCCGCCAAGCTGCCGGGATTTCATGATCCGTTTGCGGGTGGCGGTGCGATTCCGCTGGAGGCGCAGCGGCTCGGACTTGTAAGCCACGCGAGCGACCTAAATCCCGTCGCGGTGCTCATCAACAAGGCGATGATCGAGATTCCTCCCAAGTTCGCCGGGAAGTCGCCGATCAATCCGTCGTTTGTCAGCGAGCAGCGGCTGCTTAAAAAGACGTTTCGCGGGGCCGAAGGACTGGCCGAAGATGTTCGCTACTACGGGCAGTGGATGCGGGATGAGGCGGAAAAGCGCATCGGCCACCTGTACCCGCAGATCGAAGTGACGAAGGAACTGGCGAAAGATCGTCCTGACCTGCAACCGCTTATCGGACAGAAGCTGACGGTGATTGCGTGGCTGTGGGCCCGCACGGTGGCAAGCCCCAACCCGGCGGTCGGTGGTGCGGAAGTTCCGCTGGTTTCCACGTACATGCTGTCCACCAAGCCGGGCAAGGAATCCTACGTTCATCCCGTCGTGGAACAAGGCCGCTACCGCTTCACTGTGCGGACCGGAACTCCGCCCGATGCAGCGTCAGCCAAAAACGGGACCAAGCTCTCACGCGGCGCAAACTTTCAGTGTCTGCTGTCCAAAACAGCCATTTCGGGCGACTACATCAAATCAGAAGGGAAAGCCGGACGAATCGGAGCCAGACTGATGGCCATCGTCGCAGAAGGCCAGCGCGGACGGATCTATCTGTCACCGACCGCGGAGCAGGAATCCACTGCGCAGAGTGCAAAACCAGCCTGGCGACCAGAGACACCGCTTCCTGATGATCCTCGCAACTTTTGGACCGTTCAGTATGGGCTGACCAAGTTTGGAGATCTGTTCACCGCCCGGCAGCTTGTGGCGCTGACGACGTTTTCGGATCTGGTGCAGGAGGCCCGCCAAAGGGCGCTGTCCGATGCGACCTCCGCAGGATTCCCTTCCGATGGAAAGAGCCTCGCAGACGGCGGCATCGGCGCACAAGCCTATGCGGATGCGGTAGCGGTGTATTTGGCGTTTGCCTTGGATCGATCAAGTGATCGCGGCTCCACAGTGTGTTCCTGGGATAGCAGTCCTAAAATGGAAGCCCTTCGGAATACGTTTGGTCGCCAGGCAATACCCATGGTTTGGGATTTTGCGGAAGGGAATCCGTTTTCCGAATCAAGCGGTAATTGGACCAACAATGTCGAATGGGAGGCAAAGAGTCTCTTATTTCTCCCCGGAAACCAATCTGCGGTCGCTCACCAAATGGATGCGAGTCAGCTCGACGTGCATCGTCTCCGACCCGTTGTTTCAACAGACCCACCCTATTACGACAACATCGGGTACGCGGATCTATCGGACTTCTTCTATGTGTGGCTGCGCCGCTCGCTGAAGTCGGTGTTTCCCGACTTGTTTGCAACACTCGCCGTTCCCAAGGCAGAGGAGCTGGTCGCAACGCCGTATCGGCATGGCAGCAAAGAACAAGCGGAAGCGTTTTTTCTAAACGGAATGACGCAGGCGATGCACCGACTGGCCGAGCAGAGCCACCCTGCGTTCCCGGTTAGCATCTACTACGCCTTCAAACAGAGTGAAACGGCGTCCAGCGAAGGAACTGCCAGCACGGGCTGGGAGACGTTTCTGGATGCGGTGCTGCGCGCTGGCTTCGGCGTAAGCGGAACCTGGCCGATGCGCACAGAGCTGTCCAATCGCATGATCGGAATGGGAACCAACGCGCTCGCATCCAGCATTGTGCTGGTCTGTCATCCACGCCCGACGGACGCGACGACGGTTTCGCGGCGAGAGTTCCTGTCCGAGCTAAAGCACACTCTCCCGCTAGCGCTCGCAGAGCTTCAGCAAGGCAACATCGCCCCCGTGGACTTGGCGCAGGCGTCGATTGGTCCGGGAATGGCGGTGTTCACCAAGCACAAAGCAGTCCTAGAGGCCGATGGTTCGCCGATGGCGGTGCGCGCAGCTCTGATTCACATCAACAAGGCCATCGACGACTACTTTTCCGAAGCCGAAGGCGACATGGATGCCGACACGCGCTTCTGCATCGGCTGGTTCCAGCAGTATGAGTTTGCCGAAGGACCGTTTGGGGAAGCCGACGTACTGGCTCGCGCAAAGGGAACGGCTGTCGATGGCGTCCGTGATGCAGGAGTCATCCACGCGGGAAAAGGCAAAGTTCGGCTGCTCCGCGTGAAGGAATACCCGACATCCTGGGATCCCACGAAAGACAGCCGCCTCCCCATTTGGGAAGCCTGCCATCAAATGTGCCGCGCACTCGGAGAAAGCGAGAGCGAAGCCGGTGCGCTCCTCGCCCGCATGCCCGAGAAGCAAGACGCCATCCGCCAGCTTGCCTATCGGCTGTACACCATCTGCGAGCGCAAAGGCTGGGCCGAGGACGCCCGCGCCTACAACGAGCTGGTCACGTCGTGGCCTGCCATCGTCGAAGAGAGCCTGAAGACCGGACACAAGGGCTCGCAGATGAACTTGTTGTGAGCGCCATGCCGACGAAGCGAAAAGCCCCAGGCTCGAAGCAGCCGGCCTCGCCAGAGCGAGAGGCAACGGCCATCGTGCATGCCGCGCCGGTTTCGGTCACCCTGTTTGACTATGCAGCGCTGCTCGACGAGCTGAAGGTCCGCATTCGCACGGCGCAGGTTCAGTCCGTGCTGGCGATGAACCGCGGGCTCATCGTCCTGTACTGGGACATCGGGCGGTCGATTCTGGCGCGGCAGAGCCTGGAGGGCTGGGGAGCCAAGGTCGTCGAGCGGCTGTCCAAAGACCTGCGGCGCGAGTTCCGCGACTTGCAGGGGCTATCCGCCCGCAACTTGCAGTACATGCGGGCCTTCGCCGAGGCGTATCCCGACGCTGAAATTGTGCAACGAGTCGTTGCACAATTGCCCTGGGGCCACAACGTCACCCTGCTGGAAAAGCTCAAGGACACCGCGGCTCGGCTCTGGTACGCCGAGGCGTGCAGCGAGCACGGCTGGACCCGTCCCATGCTGGCGGAGCAGATCGACAAGAAGCTGCTCCAACGGCAGGGAAAGGCCGCGACCAACTTCCATCGGACCCTTCCCTCGCCGCAGTCCGCGCTGGCGCAGCAGGTCACCAAAGACCCCTACTTCTTTGACTTCCTGCCGCTGCGCGGTCGGGTCGAGGAGCGAGAGCTGGAGCGTGGCCTAGAATCGCACATTCGCGAGTTCTTGCTGGAGCTGGGCGTCGGCTTCGCCTACCTGGGCCGGCAGGTGCCACTTACGGTCAGCGGACGCGAATACCGTCTGGACCTGCTCTTTTATCATGTCCGCTTGCACTGCTATGTCGTCGTCGAGCTGAAAGGCTCAGAGTTCAAGCCGGAGCACGCGGGCAAGCTGAACTTCTATCTGTCCGCGGTGGATGACCTTTTGCGCGGCCCCCACGACCACCCCAGCATTGGCCTTCTGCTTTGCGCATCGCACGATCGTGTCATCGTCGAATACGCGCTGCGCGATGTCCACAAGCCCATCGGCGTCGCCGAGTGGCAGAGCCGCCTGACTGAATCGCTGCCCGAAGATCTAAAGGGTCAGCTACCTACCGTGGAAGACTTTGAGGCCGAGCTGTCCCGGCTGCGCCGTTGACCGCTCTTTGAGACAAGCGAGACTCCCATGACGCTAAAACCCTGGCGTGAAGTCATCATCCCCCATGAAGACGTGCTCGACGGCAACCTTCAGGAAGCGGCGTTTGCTGCCGACCTGACCAAAGTGGTGCAAGGGGTTGCGCCGCAGGAATACCGCGACCCGGTGCGCTTCTTTGAACGCACCGTCATCACCGAGGGCATGAGTCTGCTCCTACAAGCGGTGCTCAAGCGCCTGTCGGGCAAAGGCGGCGAGCCGGTTGTGCAGCTTCAGACTGCGTTCGGCGGCGGCAAGACGCACACCATGCTCGCGGTCTATCACGTCGCCAGTGGCAAGGTCGCCGCCAAGAAGATGCTCGGCATCCCCGAGCTTTTGGACAAGGCCAAGATCAAGGATCTGGTCCGCGGCAATGTCGCGGTGCTCGATGGCAACTCGCTGGCCCCTGCGGAACCGCGCGAGCACGGACGCATCACCGCGAAGACGCTGTGGGGCGAGCTGGCCTGGCAGCTCGGCAAGGAAGATGGCTACGCGCTGGTGGCTGCCTCGGATCGCGAAGGAACCTCGCCGGGCAAGGATGTGCTGGCGACGCTGCTGACGAAGTATGGACCGGCGGTGGTGCTGCTCGATGAAACGGTCGCGTACCTGCGGCAGTTTGAGGCCGGACGCAGCTATCCCGGTGGAACCTACAACTCGAATCTATCCTTCTTGCAGGCGCTGACCGAAGCCGCCGCGGGCGTCCCGAACGCGATGGTCCTGGCCTCGCTGCCCGAGAGCGCGATGGAAGCCGGCGATCACCTGGGGCAGCAGGCCCTGGATTCCGTCCAAAAGATCTTTGGCCGCATCGAAGCCGTGTGGAAGCCGGTCGGCATGGATGAGGCGTTCGAGATCGTCCGCCGTCGCCTGTTCCGCAGCTCCAGCGACACGGAAAGCGAGGCCGCGCGCGATGAGGTCTGCCGCGCTTTCGCCGACATGTACAAGAAGGACGCCGACAAGTTCCCCAGCGAGACGCGCGAGGGAACCTATCAGCGACGGCTCAAAGCCAGCTACCCGATCCATCCCGAGGTCTTTTCGCGTCTGTACGAAGACTGGTCCTCGCTGCCGAAGTTCCAGCGCACGCGCGGCGTGCTGCGTCTGATGGCCAAGATCGTGAACTCGCTGTGGCGCAGCGGAAATCAGGATCTGCTGATCACACCAGGCGTTCTGCCGCTGGATGATCTAACCGTGCGCAACGAGCTGGTGAAGTACCTGCCCGCCGGCTGGGATCCGATTGTGGATCGCGACGTCGACGGATCGCACGCTGAGCCGCGGCGTATCGACGATGACACGCCCTCGCTAGGTAGCTTGCAGGCATGTCGTCGCTCGGCCCGCACGATTTTTCTGGGCAGCGCTCCATCCGTTTCGGAGCAGAAGGTGCGAGGTATCGGCATCGAGCGAGTCCGTTTGGGCTGCGCCGTGCCAGGTCAATCGGTCACCAAGTACGACGATGCGCTGCGACGGCTCACCGACCGGCTGCACTACCTGTACACGGGCAATGAGCGGTACTGGTTCGATCTGCGCACGAACCTGCGGCGCGAGATGGAAGACCGCATGCAGCGGTACGACGAAAAGGGCGACCTCTATCCAGAGATCAAAGAGCGGCTTGAGAAGATGGTCAAAAGCCCCTTGTTCGCCGGAATCCACGTCTTCACCGACGGCAAGGATGTGCCTGACAAGATCGCCAGCGACCTGCGCCTGGTCGTCCTGTCCCCCGAGCACGGCCACCGTCGCAAGGATGGTTCCAGCAAGGCCACGCAAGCGGCGCAGCAGATCCTGACCCGCCATGGCGACCGGCAGCGCGAATACCAGAACCGTTTGCTGTTCCTGGCTCCTGACACCAACGCCGCGCAGACGCTGCTCGATCAGGTCCGGCGCTTTCTTGCCTGGCAGTCGATTGTCGAGGAAGTGGACGCACTCAACCTCGACAAGCACAGCGAAAAGGAAGCCAAGAAGAACTGCGAAGACGCCGGCAAGCGTGTCGAAGCCAGCATCCGCGAAACCTATCGCTACCTGCTGGCCCCCATGCAAGATCCCGATACGGCCAGCGGCCCCGCCACCCTCACTTGGGAAGATGAGTCCCTCTCTCTTGCCGGTTCGTCTTACGAGCGAGCGATTGATTCTGTCACCAAGGAACGTGAGTGGATCATCCGCATGTGGGCACCCGCCCATCTGAAGTCGCTGCTGGGCAAGTGGTTCTGGAAAACCGACAAGCCGAGTGCGCAGACCGGCAAGGTCTGGCAGGACACTTGCCGGTATCTGTACATGCCACGGCTCGCTTCGTCTGAGGTCTTCTTGGAAACGATCCGAGATGGTCTCATGTCCAAGGAATGGTTTGGCTACGCCGCCGCAGAGCCATCCCCTTATGTCTTTGAAGGTCTGCTGCTCGAACGAATTGGCTCCGCGTATCTGGATGACCGAAGTGTCCTCATCGAACCAAGCGCAGCGGCCAAAGCGCTTCCCAAGCCCCCGGAGTCTACGGGCTCCCACACCGAGGAACCTGCACACGGCGTTGAGCCAGCCCCTTCTGCGTTCCGACTCACGGAGCCTCGCACTGCGCACAGGAACAGTTACGGATCAGGAACGGTCAGCACCGCGCCAGCGCCTGCTGCAATGCTGCGCCGTTTCCACGGGACCGTAGACATCGACCCCAGCGACCCAATTTCTAGCTTCACAGAGATCGTCCAAAACGTCATCGAGCACTTCGCCGCAAAATACGGAACCGAAGTGACAATCTCTCTCGATATCGCCGCCCGCAACCGCGAAGGTTTCGATCAAAAGCTCATCCGCATCGCCCGCGAAAACGCCACGACCCTCAAGTTCAAGACGGCGGAGTTTGAGGAGGAGTAGTGCGGCTCGCGCAGTGGTACAGCACGCCAGATGACAGCACACCGACGGAGCTTTCGCCGTCGAACCCACCGTTTATAACCCCGCGAAATCAGGTCTTGCAGCGCTTGCAGACGTTCCGTGCAAGCGCTCCGGTTGCAGCCGTGCGCTGCAAGAACGGTTGCACCGCAACCGAATCACCCCAAAAGAAGCCCGGCTCAGCACTATTGCTTTTAGCGGGTCCAGCGCAGCCCGTCCCCCTCAACCCAAACCCGGCGCTGACCCAGGAGAAGGCCCATGCCAATGACTCTTGGTGAACGACTCAACAACTACTTATCGAAGCTCGACCAGAAGCAGAGCGCGGTCGCAACCGATTGGTTGGAACGCTACAAGAAGCAGACGCCCAAAGCGCGCTGGGAGGCAGAGACGATCATCAGCCATCTGAACCGATGCCTGAAGGAGAAGCGCGAAGGCGTGAAGTTCTTCTTCGACCACGATGCCTTGCGCACCGACTTACTGTTTGAGCTGCTGCGAATACCATCGGCTGAACACGCCGAGCTACGCGGACTCGCCCGCGAGTGCCTGGACAAGGAGGGAGAAGTGAACTGTCGCTTGGTGATCGATGTCACAACCTGGGGTGCATCGCGCGAGCAATCCGAACCATTGTTCGATGCACTCAAGGTAACTGTGCTCCAACCAGCCGAAAAGCTGAAGCTGACGCCCGTGGTGCTCGTCTTCACCGAAGAGCAGTTCGATTTTCTTCCGCGTAGCTACGATCGGCTGGGCGAATGGCTGATCCGCGAAGAGGTCAAGGATCGTCAGGAAGCGTGGACCAAGATCGCGAAGCTGGCCGGTGATGGCGCACTCGTTGTGTCGTCGCGACAGTTTCAGCCGATCGAGCGGTGGCTCGCGATGGCGACAAGCGGCAAGAATCTTAGTCTGGAGCCCTCCGATGGACTGGAGTCTTTCTCGAAGAATGCTCGGCTCTCGGCTCCACTCGCCCAAGTGCCACACGACCTTGCGAAGATCGCGACAATCAATGGAAACAGTAAGGCGCGTATTCCTTCGACTCCGATCGAAATCCGACGCATGATGCTGGCTCTGGGCTCTGAAGAACAGAGCGCTGCTCTGAAGCTTTCCCCATCCGATCGACTTGCCATCGCTCAAGCGTTAGGAGTCACGGCAACCTCCACGGAACGAGAACGTCTGGAGCACGAACTGGCAGGTTTGGCCAGTCACGTCGGGCTGGAACCGAAATCGCTGAACCAGACAGAACTGGATCAGATCCTAGCTCGAGCACAGCGTCGCGAGGTTGAGTTTTCTCTGATGCGAGTTGGAGATCAACTGCACGCGCTCAACCCTCCGCCCAAGACAACCTTACCCAAGCATGCGCGACTCATCGTTCACCGGATGAAAAGCCGGAGACCAGCCATCAATCGGCTGATGGATGTCATCGACAACTGGACCGCAGACGACTACGCCGCAGATCGCGGGTTCATGAAGGTCATCGAACGCCTGGACCCAAAGGGAGAGGAGCGAGTCGCGTTCTTACACGCTCGAGCGTGTCTGATGTGGAGTAACGGGCTCTGTTCACCGACCGTTCCAACTCCGCTGCCAGACTGGAAGGACGGACTTAACAAGCTGCTCGCAGGAGAGCCTCCAGCTGCACAACTTCGACTCTTTGTGAGTGCGGAGGAACGGCAGCTAAACAAGCAACTCGGGCATAAGCTGAAGCCATGTCTGGTGCTCAAGCAAGAGCTTGAAGAGACCTGGCCCAATTTTGTCCCTGGCAGTATTCGTGCGTTGAAAGATCCTGTCGCGAGCTTACTCCAAATCGTACCAGACAGGGGACCAATGCTCGTGGGCCGCACGCAGGCTCTCCACCTGCTTGACTCGTATGATCGGGAAGAAGGTAATTACTATAACCCTACGAGGTACTCCGCCGCAGAGTACTACCGCGCCCAAGACTACTCCTTTAGGGGTCACATACCGCTCCTGAAAGAGCTACCAGGGTTCCCTTCCGTGTTGGTCCCTCACAGCTGGAAGCTGCTTCGCGAAAAAGACTTGTGGCTGGATCTATTTGACTGCTCCTCTGCCCTGAGCGGCCAAGTGGCAGACCCTGCATCTTGGGCCAGAGTTGGCACGGAACTCGCCGAAGACAGACTGCTTCCCATAAGGCAGATCAGACTGTACAGGGAAAGTGTTGGGTTTCCGAGGGACATCTGGGCGGATGCCGATCAGGAACTGGCTCTCTGTTGGCTCGCTCTCAGGAATGCGCTAGCTCAAGGCCATGCGGTACGTCTGCATGATGGAGTCGTACTGCTCTCCATGGGAGCTGGGCTCTGTGCTCGGATCAACATCCGTCGCTGCTCAACTGTTGAAGAATCAACTGCAAACGAACAGCAAGTTCGCGGCTGTCTGGATGCCTGGGTTCGGCATGGCAAACGGAAGACCCCGGATGGAGAAGAAGAGTTCTGGGGAGTACGGCTTGATCATCGCCAGGTCACAACTCACCGCGCGACAACCACCGGCTATGGGGACATCACAGCCACGACAACCCTCGGCTATGACCTCCCTGAACTCTACCTGGCCGGGCACGGTCTGCGCGCAGAGATCACGTTCCTGACTTCACCTCTATTTCTGTCCTACGGCGGAATGATGCCGCCGGTTGCTGCCCTCGCGGCGGCAGGGACTCAAGCGCTGGGGGAGGCTCAACACGAGGAGCAGCGGCGAGCAGATGATGCTGCCTACAATGATGATGACGATGACTAGCCCATCTCCAACTCGGCGCTGCTAGCGGTACTCGCAGAGTCTACATGGAGCGTGTACCGACTCAGATGACCGGGGAATGCGAGCAGCGCGTGGAAGACCATGGCCGGCTATGGTGCGAAAGAAGAACCCCGCCGGCAATCTGACCGCAAGGGCCAGATGGGGGTCCGAAATCCACTCGATAGCCAAGGCTCGTGGCTGGCCTCGACCACTCCCGCTAGAAAGCCTGTTCCAGCAGCGTCGGTGTATCAGGGTCGGTTCTTGCTGTTCCATCTTCCCTTGGTAGCATGTTCAGGGGGCAGATGTCGTGCTCGCCAAACAGTCCGAGACGCGAAGTGACAAAGACGGTCAGTTCACGCTGCGCATCCCCGGAGAACTCGACGAGCCCGTCCAGCTCCGCATCCAACCATGCGATAACCGCCAGCCGCACGACTGCTGGGTAAGCCTTAGCCAAACCCACCTGAGCCTGCACACCGTAAGCGGCACCAACCAACCCTCTCACCGAAGCAGCCCCGAACGCCAACCACTGGCAACTTCCCCGATTGGTCAGAACAGAAGGGCAAGCTGACAGGCCTCGGGCTATTTCAGCGGACGGTGCAGATCCAAGAAAAAACGCAAGCGTTTTGTCATTGCTGCTGTTGCCGAAGGGTACCCCATGAAATACCGGGTACAGGTCCCTGCGGGGTAGACCCCCCCCAGGGACTTGGTTCCTTCCTCACTCCTGCCAAGCGCGCTCCGCTCGTACCCACAACGACCATTGACAGGTCGGCAGATGCCGACCGAAGATAGATGGTTGGTAAGCACTCTATTAGAGTCGCCCTGGTGTTCCATGCGCGCTAATCTCGCTTAGCGACTGTAGGATAGGAGCATGCCGTGAGGGTTCATCCAAGTATTCCGTGGGTAACTAACAGTTGAGACTTCCTGCCTCGGACTTCGCACCGCTGCTGTGGTCCGTCAATGGCAAACTCGCTGCGCTCATCGCTCCGCGACCCTTGACAGGCCTGCGCGATGGTGCGCCTGGCTTTCCAGGACAGCCTGACGGGCAGTCCGTTCGCTTCCGAACGGCACGCCCACTCATCCTATTATGGATCTTGGCGGCCTGATGATTTCCTACTTGCTGTGTTCACTGCCCACGGAGAACTCCGATGAACCTCCTGGGATTGATCTGTGCAATATGACTCATTCAGTTTTTAATGCGTATTCATTGATACAAATCAAATGTGCCATGTTCTGTTTTTGCGTTAACATTGCACGTCCTATGCGCGATTTAGATACTTTGTGTTTCCCTTTGTATATGACATAATTTCTGGTTCAAGTTCTCGATATAGATCTTCTTCGTATTTGCTTCTGACCTTCATGTCTGACAGCTCAAGCCATCGCGCGATCCTTTTGTGCTTAATATATGATTCCACGATCTCATCAATTAGAGCTGAATTGCTCTCATTGCCTGATTCAGTAGCAGGAACCAAAAGACATGATTTGTACATTTGGCGCAAGCAATGCATGCAATCTTGTGGTTTTTCATACCGAACCTGAACAACACAGTATGAGACATCATGCTTACTTCCTTGAATTGGAATTTTTGCACTTTGACTCTCTGGTGATTCCATCAGAATTCGTTGTTTCATATCGAGAAAAATTCGTCGCGCAACGAGTTCGCGCTCGAATAGAATATAATAGCCAGCTGGGTGGCCTTCTGTGAGTTCAAAGTCTGCCACCATGATCATATCTTTCTCGAAGCGCTTGAGGAGCGATGCAACCATTGGTTCTACGAACGCCAGACCTGGCGATGCAATAGTTGCAGCCGCTGGACTGAAAAGCCCAACGGCTGCAATGAGCGATGCACTAATTTTGTCCTTTTGTTCTTTGAGATTATGGATTTCTTGCTTAGAAAGATCTAGATCAGCAGCGGCAAATTTGATCTTGATCGAGGTAGTTTTGTCTAAATCATCAGAGGCAAATAACTCTTCCTGATCAAAGGTCGTCTGTATTTCCTTCGCCGGCTTGGTTTCTATGTGATGAACAACTGTGTGTGTGATGGATTTGATTTTTGAGTTTTTTTGCTTCATTACACACTGAGATGTCAAATAAACATCATTCGTTGTGTATCCAAGGTCGAAGCTTTTCCTTGCATAGAAAGCACGTAGGGTAATCTGAATTGGCTTGCCTGAATTTGGTAGTAACTTAGCAGACAAGGTTTCATATGGTTTGAGTTCCGTCGGCTTTTCAGGGTCAGATGGGAGTTGCTCTCCATACCAAATCTTTGACATGCTAAGATCTCCAACTCTTGAGAACGTCCATATCCGGTAGGATTTTACCAAGCTCAGTTTAGGATGGTCAAGCGAATCGTTCCCATTGCACAGTTAATTACACTTACGTACAGTGTAGTCAACTCTGCAATGGCGGCTGCGATCCGGTTCCATGGTCACGGGTGCCATCGCGTTGGGCGGTTCCTCGTCCATTGCCTGTCGAGTTTGCGCCTGCGGTTGCTCGGGCGTCCGACTCTTACAGTCCAAGATACCGCGTAACACGCGGCTGGTCGCGGCGCAGCGATCCCCTCACCGTATGCCGCCGCATGGAAACGCACTATTAAGACTCCGCCTCATGTTCTGCTAGTATCGCAGAGCGGCATCGGTTTGGTAGAGGAAGTCCGCTGCCGTCGCCGAGACTCGCAAC
>CALFYE010000135.1 GCA_937952145.1 uncultured Myxococcales bacterium | reverse complement strand
ATGGTGCCGTTGCGATGATCTTGTCTGCTATGTTGCTCGATTCAAAAGAGTTGATCACGCGGTTGTTCTGGACGACGTATTCATCGACTAGCATGCAGCTGAGCATGAGCAGTCAGGAGGTCACCCTCAACTTTGAGATCTACGACGTCATGCGCGACTTGGTGGTGCAGAAACTCGGGGACAGCGCGGCGGCGTACTTGAAGAACCTTGAGATCTGAAGCTCGAAACGAGCTTCGCGCCTTTCTTCATTCGTCGAACCAGCCTTCAGAGAAGGAATTATTAAAAAGTCTGGTTTGCATACGATCGCTTGCCTCGGCCCGAGACGTTATGACTACATGATCCGACAGTCAAGCGCATGTGCGCCTGCTTGCCAGGTGCGCAGCTCGGAGCAGGCGGCGCGCGCTGCCTAAGCCGGCGCGTCGCCGCGCCGGCTCGGCTACAGAACCGGACGTGAGACTTTCGCCTCATCCGGCTCCTCAACGACAGGGCGCCTGTCATGCGTATCTCCCGTGAGCCGCTCCCTGTTCTGCCAGGCACGTCAACGCGCTGGTTTCTCCTGAACTCCAGCGGCCTTCGTCGCAGACCTGGCTTGCTCACGCTAGACTCGATATCTGATCGGTTGGAGCTTCCCCTTGTGGGTCAAGGGTCATTCATCCATCGGCATCGCCGTGGTCACGACATATTGGCTCCTACTGGCCTCCGATATCTTCCCTGTCGTCGCGTCCCCGTCTGCCTATCCCCGAGCTTTCCTCGGGGCTTTTGCTTCTGGGACGATCCCTCCGCCCGCCGGCATGCGGTTGACACCTACTCCGTGGTTGCCCGCGGAGAGCCAGCGGTTGGTTACCCCGTTCCGAGACTTCGTTTGTCGTCGAGTTTAGGATCTTACTGTTCGCCGGGTTACTTTGGGGTGCTCCCTGGATCGCGCAACGTTGCGTCCAGCCTCGGCAGAGTCGCCTCTGCGTATGTTTCACCTTGCCCATTTTGGACCAAGCCAATAGCCAGCGTAGGCTTGTCCTCGGTGACGACGAATCCTCATAAGTTCGATCGCTATCCATGCTCGACTGTTCTGGGCGGGATTCCCGGTCCGGCTCCGAGTTACCGCCTTTCATCCCCGCTTCAACCGCTTGATGGTCATTCGCCCAGGTGGGGGAAGTGATTCACCCTTGCACCAAGGGGGGCAGGAATTTCACCTGCACGAAGTTTCAGTTATCCAAGATCGGTTCTGTTACCTCCTTTCTTTGTCTTGGTTCCCATCCCTGAGCCATGCTTTTTTGTATGCCTCATTTCGGGAAAACGGGTCGCAGGGCTACCTCCGAGGAGGACACCGGAAAACCCGACGCCAGTGATTCTCGTTGGATGCGCATGCTCCAAAGACTGCTGCGGGAAACAATAGGTTTCCGCAATGCTCGACAGTCCTTATTCAGGGGGCCAGCCCCTGTCGGGTGTTGTCAAGAAGCGTAGGCATGGAGGGGCATGGAGGGCACAGCATGGCTGGGGTGCGCTCGGAGTGCGGGGCGGGTGCGCCTGAGGCGCGGGCGAGGTGCGCTCGGGGTGCGCGTAGAGCGCGGGCCGGGTGCGCTCGGGATACGCGTAGAGCGTGGGCCGGGTGCGCTCGGGGTGCGCGCGGAGCGCTAGCCGGGTGCGCTCGGAGCGCGAATGCTGCGCGAGCAGTGCGCGCGTAGGCCGTAGGCCGAATCATGGCCTACTTCGTGAAAGCTGGAACGAGACGGCTACTGACGCAAGTAGGCGTGCGTGGCGGTTCTTTCTACCATAGCAGTACATCCTGCGCACGTCGATTGCCGCAAGCGCGCTCCAACGCGCGTTCCAGGTGTGCTTCAAGCGCGTCCCACGCGCGTCCTAGGCGCGCCCAATGCGCGCTCCACGCGCGCCCAATGCGCGCTCCACGCGCACCCCGAGCAGGTTCCAAGCGTGCTCCATGCGCATCCCCGGTGCGGCCTTATCGCGCTCCAAACGCGACTCAAGTGCGCCAAAGGCGGGTCGCAATAGCGTTACGTCGCCAGCCTGCTGAGCCAGTGCCTCGCGGCTCATCTGCCGCTGATCCGCGCCACGGTGATCGCGTTGACCAAGCTCGTCGACTCGGTTGGTGAATTCGGTAAGGCGGCATATGGGACGGGTAGCTTACAGGGATTCCGTATCAACTGGCATTGAGCCCGTCCGGTCTTCCTCGTCAGAGCGAAGGCACCCAATGCCCTTGCGATACAGGCGCAGAGCGTGCTCGCCGCCGTACCCCCAAGCGCCTACCTCGTACCAGCCCACGCTCTCCATGCACTGCGCCAACTGCGCGGCTTCATAGCGGCCCACACGAAGCACCGAGAACGCTCGGTCGGCCCGCTGGCTGGACTTGACCGTCGCTATTGCGTGCAGCGCATAGCTTCCCGGCACCGGCGCGTGCGTCTCCAACTCCCAGTGGAACTGGACCGCCTCCGCTTGCGGGCAGTGCCGCAGCAGCGGTCCCTGCAGCCACTGCGCATACGCCGCGGGCACGCCCTGGCGCAGCAGGGGGTCCCGTCGCCTCAGCTCCGCCCGATCATGACAATCCCCCTGCGCCACAGGCAGATCCAGCAGCAGCAGATCGTCGGGTTGGCTGTCCACAAGGCTCTGTTGCACAAACCGGGGCTCGTGATCCAGGTGCGCCCAGGTCTGGCCCAGCATCGTGTACAGTCGGCGACAGCGCTGTCCTGGGGGGGAATGCAGCGCGGTGTACTGCGGCAAGTGGTAAAAGTTGCCAAGGAGCCCCCAGACGAAGACGCCCGAGTGGCTGCGCAGCCTCTCGAAGGCGTGGTGATATCCGCAGGTCAGTAGCGCCGAACTGAGGTCCAGCAGGCACAGCTCGCGAGGCTGCGCGCCCGCCTCCAGCAAGTGCTCCGCCAGCAGCGTCTCCGAGTAGCCGTCTCCACAACCCAGCGCGAGCACTTGGAGCTTGGCCGGGCCGCACAGGACTTCGATCCGCTTGGCCACGGCGGTCAGCGGGAGCTGGCTGCGCAGTCCCGTGACCGCCAGCGAGTTTTGACACAACGCCAGGTAGGCTGCGGCGCTGGCGGGCTCCAGGTACGCGCAGGACTGCTCCAGGTAGCCGCCGGCCCCTTGCAGCAGGCGTGTCCGCTCGGCCAGCAGCGCCAGCAGGTCGTAGCCGGGAGCCAGGAAGCAGTTGAGGGCACCGCGGGTCCCGGCCGGCACGGACCACGTCGCGGCATCGTCCTCCAGTGGCTCCAGGGACGGGGGCGTGGGCTGGCCTGGTACCTCCGCCCAGGTCAGCTTGAGTTCGGGGACGCCGATGAGCCGGATCAGCGTGGCGCGGCTTGGCGGATGGCGGGCGGTCTCTAGAAACTTCACCGTCGCGTCGGAGAGCTTCGCCTTGCGAGCCAGCTGCAGGCGGCTGAAGCCGGCGGCGTTGCGCTTGTCGCGCAGTCGCTGGCCAAACTCGCTCCACTGCGCCGCTGTCACCGCCGACCGCCGCGGAGGCTCCTCTGGGCTGGCACCGAATTCTAGAAGGTGCGCCAGTTCCTCAAGCTGCTGCTGGTGTCGCGACCACAGGGGCTGCTGCTCGAGCGGTGCCTGCACCGCCAGCCGGTGCAGCTGCGCCAATAAGGCCCGCGCTTGGCGAAGGACGGGCGGTCTCTCGTGTGAAGCCGCGCTCATGAGGCGCGCTTTCGCAAGCGGGAGGAAGGCAGCGGCTCCAGCGGCAGCGCCCAATAGCGACGCAATTCCTCGAGTCGAGACGGCTCGGCGGACAGGAGCGCAAGCAAACTGATTAGTGCGACACTGGGGACGCCGTCACCGTAGCGCAGCCTACAGAGATATCCTTGAGATAGGTCGATTTCTCGTTCCAGCCGACGCTGTGAGAAGAACTTGGACAGGTGGGTGATCTCCACCGAGGCGCGGTGTACGAGCTCGGCGCGAAACAGCGCGGCCAGGGTGGATTCCAGCTCGGGGACCGATTCGAAGGTCAGCACCCGGTGTCGGCACAGGCGACAGGTGGGCACCGGAAGGTCGGTGGGCAGGGTCAGGCACATGTTGCGATAGCGAAGGGCGCGGCCCGGCTCCCGAGTGGGCCGCAGGCCGCGGCGACCGCAGCAGGGGCACTTGCTCGCCGGGGGGGCGGGGAAGCCGGGCGGCGGGCGGCGGGGAGGCCGCGGCCGGAGTCGATGCCGACGGCTCTACAAGCAGCGATGTCGCTGCGGCTTCGTTAGCGCTCATGAGTGCACGAGGACCGAATGAGTCAAGCTGGGTTGGCCCGGTCCAAGCCGAGGCGCCTGCGGTTCCTGCCTCGGGGCGGCGGGTCGCCAAGGCTCAATGGGCTCGGGGCTCCGCGCTGGGTCCTGGGTTTCCCCGTCTGGGATGACCACGACGGCACAACCGCCCCCGCGCGCCTTGGCCTGCCGACAAGCGGCTTCGGCCCGCTGACGCAGCTCGGCGCGAGCGGGGACGAACCGCCGCTCGGTGGTGTAGGCCAGACCCAACGACGCGCTGATGCCGTGCTCGGACAGGCGGCGGAGCAGCGACTCTGCCCGGCAACTCGGCTCAGAAAGTGGGCCGAGCAGCAGCGCTTCAAATTCATCGCCCGCTCGGTGGGAGCGAAAGACTTCGTCCACACCGCGACGGAGCGCCTGACTCAGCACCTGGGCGGCGGTGCAGATGTACTGATCGCCGGCCCCGTGGCCGCGGGTGTCGTTGGTCCACTTGAGGTGATCCAGATCCACGTAGACCACGGCCAGCGGTTGGCCCGAGCGAAGCGCAGCGGGCCAGCGCTCGGCATCGAGCCAGTCGCCCGAGCCCAGGCCGGTGAGCGGATCGAGCTTGCTATGGCGCTCGATGCGACGAAGGCGGCGGGCCAGGGACAAGCACCACCAGAGCGAGAAGCAACAAGCAAGGGCAACCGCAGTGACACCAGGGTCGGGTCCAGACATGAGGCACTCCATGCAAGCCCAGGGCTTGCGCTGAGGAAGAGAGCCCGCGGGCGGGTACCCGTCTCGTCGGAACTCTCCATCTGACGATTTCGCCTCGCTGTAGTGCGGGCCGATGGCGCAGAAGATCGGTGATCCAGTCCTTACAAGCTCGCTGCCGGACGGGCTGCCCCAGAGCTTGCCGCCTGCGAGCTCAGCGCTGGCCGCGACGCGGCGCAAGGGTCGGCTGGGAATCGGCGATGGCACGCTGCCATGCAGCCCGCTGGGCACGCGTCTCGATCCGACAGCCAGCGCCGAGGGCAGCCGGGCACCGGCCCGCTTCGACCCACAGACGGCTGCGCCGACGATCCGGGAGCGCGATGGTGCGGTCGAGCACTCGCGCTATCTCGACGAAGAACGAGGGACACCTCGGGGAGGTAGTAGTCCCAGGCAACGACGGACATGGTGCCTCTAGGCCGGTATGCGGGCCGACAACATTGACAGTAACGTCAGCTCCGTCGGCAAATTGGCCCAGTTGTTCCCTCTACCGAGAGAAGCTAATAGGGATCGAATGCTTACGGGAGGCGCCGTGGCAGAGGGCATGATCGTTCGCTGCCCCTGGGGAGGCAGTGCGATCCATGGTCGTGTGAGCGTAGCGACCAGCTCAGTCTATGCCTGAGACCAGGCTGCTTATGTACGGACCAGGCAGACCAGCTGCGCGATACACTGCTCGAAGGAGTTTCGAGTGGTGTCCAGCGAGAGGGCGCTGCGAAGGCCAAGCTGCCAAGCTGCTGCGCAGGCCTCATCGGCAACGCGAAGGAAGAAGCGGGCCAGTTCGGGGGGACCTGGTTCTGTCTGGCGGATTTGCAGCGCGGCTTCATCAATCTGCAGCGGCTGGACCCAAACGGGACCAGAGCGCTTGGCGCGGCAGACGGCATCCGCGATCTGCGCTTCGTAGGCGCGGGCCACGGCCGGGCTTCTATGGCGGGCATAGGCCAGGTTGCCGAGATGCCAGGTCTCGACGATGCGTGGACCGCTCGCTGCCATCTCGCAGTCGCGGCGAAGCTCGGCCTCTATAACCGCCCGATCGAAATCGGCTTGGGGTTGCGCAGCGTGAGCCGTGGGATCGCGCGCCAGGGCCTGGCGGCGCAGGCGTTCTCCGATCTCGTCATCGAAGCGCCAGCCAAGCACCTGGGCGAGCTGCCGCCCCAGCGTCGTCTTCCCCGCTCCGTGAGCACCAATGAGCACGAGGGTTGGGGCTGCGCTCATGGCATCGTCCCCCCTGACAGGACCCGCAGTCGATAGCCGCCGAGCTTCGTGGCGGGGGTCGATGGGTCCGGCGCCGGGCCAGCACGCAGGTGGGTGGCTACGAACTGGCGCCAGACGTCAAGCGCCGCCTGAAGACCTCCGCGCAGCGCATCGGTGAGCGAGACCCCGAGGTCTGGGCGATCCATGCACAGCTGAAGGCGCCCCTTATGGGTAAGGCGCACCGCATAGATCCCTTCTTTGCAGCGCCCACGCGCAGGACAGTGCGCACAGTCTTGCCAGGGGGCGACCCGGCCGAGCTGTTCGGTCTTCACCTCGACGGTCAATCCATCAGGCCAGGCCAGGCGCGTGGTCGGCAGGCTGTCTGGATCCGCCTCTTCAAGCGCATTCGCCCAGGGTCCCCGTAAGGCGCGCAGCACTTGGGTGATGCCGCCGGCTCCGCCGGCATCGCTGCTCAAGTCATCGAGTACGTTGACGAGAACCCCGAGCTTTGCCGCCCATGCCAGCAGCTGCCGCAGGTCCTCGGCATCGCTGTCACCCGAGTAGACATAGTTGAGCTTCAGCGGTCTGCCAGTTGAGAGCAGGTATACGAGCAGCGCTTCCCGCCTGGCAAAGTGAAGCGCGGGCAGCCGGCTACGCTGAGCGAAAGCGGGGAGCGAGAAGCCATGAATGGATACGTTCATGCGCGACAGTCCCGCCGCGAAAAGCGCCTCGGCCATTGCTACGTCGGCGACGCCGCTGGTGATGACCGACAAGTCTGCCGAGGGCGCCCGCTTTCGGAGCTGCGCGACGCGCTCGGGAAGGTCCCGTCTGACCAGCGGTTCACCACCGAGGAATTTGAACTTGCGGATCCCGGCAGCCGTTGCAACCGCCAGGCAGGAGTCCAGGACCTCCCCATCGAGCTGCCAGGCCGTGCCACTTGCATGGGGGTCGCCTTCCATGTGGCAATAGCTGCAGGACAACGGACACTTGGCCGTTACGACGGTGCGTAGGTATGTAGGCCAGCGGAAGGGCTGTGGGCTCATGCCGCACCTCCGCCACCCAATACTCTGAGGTCGCCCTGACTTGCCGTCAGCAGTCCGAGGTTGGCCAGGGCCTGATAGATCTCTTCCGCCGCCTCATCCGGGTTGATGTCAAACGTATCGATCGGCAGGAAGTGGCCGACCACACGATGACCCGCGCGTGCGCGAAATCCAGCATCCAGCCGCTCTGAGACATCGGGGTCGAAGGTGAGCTGATCCTCGAATCCCATGTGTCCGCGCGCTCGCATGCGCTCGCGGCGCCGCTTCCGATCGGCGAACAGGTAGACGGTAACGTCGGCGGGAACCAGGCGGCTGGCTAGCACCTCCAGCAGATCGCCTGGATGATCCATCGCGCGTACCACCTCGCCGTAGACGCAGGTGCTCAGGAAGTAACGATCGAGCACGACCGCGCGTCCTGCGGCCTGCCACTGCGCGATCTCGCGCGAGGCGGCGGCCAGCGTAGAGGCATAAAAGAGCGTCGTCGCGAGTGGCGAGCTGGCATAGGCCCGCAGGATGGTCTCGCGGACGCCGTGCAGCTCGCGCGCCGGCGTGCGCATGGCGACCGCGCTCAGCCGTCGTTCGAGCTTCTGCACGATCGTCGTCTTGCCCACGCCGTCGAGTCCTTCGACGACTACGAATAGAGGGAGGCGCGAGGCGGTCATGGTAGCTCCTCCTTGGCGGCCGGCAGGATCGCGGTCACTTCGACTTCTCGTCGGTGGCCTCCCTCATTGAGGGTGCGTGTTTCACCCACCGATGCGCCGATCAGCCGCACCGCCAGCGGCGCCGTGTAGCTGATCCGTCCCTCTTTGGGCTCGCCGTCGTCAAAGCCGGCGATGTACAGCGTCATCTGACGCTCATCGTCCAGGAATCGTAGACACACGCGTACCCCGAGCTGCACCTTGTCAGGGGCCACGATGCAGGCAGGGACCACCCGAACACGCGCCAGCTGCTCTTCAAGATCGCGCACGCGCCGTGCCAAGCGGTGCATCTGGCGCTGGTTCTCTTCGTACGCGAAGTTGTCATGCCAGACCGAGCTGTCGCCGGCCTGGGCGGCGGCTTCATTGTCTGCGCAGATGGCCAGGTAGGCGGCGCGCGCTTCGGCGATCCGCCCCTGCAGCCGGTGGAGCCCGGCCTGGGTCAGGGTGATGGGTTGTCGGGGGTCTGCGGTGGAACGGGTCTGTAGCATCGATCGTCCTCCGGGTTCGGTGACCGGCCGATCGCTTCGGCCTGGCAGTACGACCCGGAGGGCGCGACTTGGTGTAAAAAATGGTTGAAAAGCTCGCCGCTCAAATTGGTCGAGTCAACGAACCTGAAGACCCTCCAGCAGCTCTTCTACCCCGCGCCGCCCCCGGCACATGCCATCAAGCTTGGTCTCTACCTTGCGCCGGATGTTCTGATAGGTGTCCTTCGCCGTCGCCTGGGTCCTGAGCTCGGGGTGCTCATCAGCCAGCTCTACGTCGGACCAGCCGAGGACGGCCTTCTGGACGAGGATCGTGCGCTGGAACCGCGACAGCTCGCAGAACTGGGTCAGCGCCAGCCGCTCCCAGGTTTCAGCGATTGCTTCGGGCGATGCCCAGGGGCTCGGGCAGCGGTCCAGATAGCTGCTTTCACTCTCCCCGCAGTCGAGGTAGGCAGCGCCCAGCGCGGAGCTGGGCAGCTCACGCCGATAGCGCCGGGTCGGATCGGTCAGCTTGTTCGCGGCATTGCTCACCGCGCGCCAGTAAGCCGCCGCCGGGCGCTCGTACCGCGCTCGCCGCTGCGCATCGCAGATCGACAGCAGCGCACCGACCGCGACGTCATAGCTGGTGCTGCGGTCGAAGCGATATTTCTGACGGACCTGACGCTCAGCGCGGCTCACCTCGCCGGGATAGAGGCTCTTTATGCAGCGGCGAAATAGATCCTCATCTGGCTCGCTCTCTGCCCATGCCAAGGACGAACCCAGTGAGTCCAACCGCCAATTTCGCTGGTGCAGGCGACCGAGCTCGCTGGGCTCTGTAATTGTCGCCCCGGCAGCGAACCAGGGATGCAGATATCGGCGCAGATCCGCGTCGAAGGCGGCCTCGCTCCAAAAAGCCTCGGCGGTGGCGCGCATCGCGACGCGATTAAACTCAGTGAACGAGGAGATGCCAGAGAGCTCGGGAGCCAGCTTGGACCTCGCGTGGTCCGTCGTGGGGACGCTGGGGGACTGCGCCAGCTCCGCCACCAGGCCTCCGCACTCGCTCACGACTGGTAGCAGGAATAAGACGGTGAACATTCCGGCCCGAAACTCCGAAACGCGAGCGAAGCGCAGGAGCCCCCGGCACAGCCGCCACGCCAGCCGAAACAGCCATAGCGGAACGTACAGCAAAAAGAGATACAGGTTCGCGGCGATAAGCAGTACCGACAGGCCGTCGGGTAGCAGCCGGTTGCCTCCCCACTCGCCCCATCGCACGATTACGAAGAACAGACTGGCCAATACCGAGGCATCCGGTAACCAGGACAAGATCGGATGCTGGACCGCAGTCGGTGCCGCATCGTCCTTGACGAAGAACACGCGCAGCACCCGGCCGCCTGGACCGACGACTCGCTGGCGCGTCGGCTCGGGGGCGCGCTTCGCGAAGAGCCGCCGCAGGATGGCTCCGGTCACGCTGACCAGCATCAACCCGAGCCCGACGTTCCACCACCAGTCGAAGCTGCGCTCGGCCATGGCCAGGCCTCCTGTGTGCAGCAGGGAGGTCGCCGCAAACAGCCACAGGATGACCACGCCGGCCACGGCCAGAGACGCAGCGGTCGGCAGCGCAGTAAGTAGCAGGAACGCCAGCCAAGCGATGCCCAGCGCGACACCTTGGTCGGGAGCGCGGGTCGGCTTATCAACGGACGGCGCGGGGGTCGGAGCCGGCTGGCGCTCCGGTATATCGGTATCCATGTCGGCCTCCCTGAGTGCCATCCTATCGCAGCGGGTCTATCGGGCATGCGGCGCGGAGCTGTCTCGGTACACGCCGCAGGGTGTTGTGATAGCTGTCATGCGCCTGCCGGGTCCTGAATTCCAGCTAAATCGGCGGCCACGGCCAAGGACGAGCCGGCACGATCACAAGTTGGCAGACTCGCGTTTCAAGATCGCTTCAAACGCCTGTGGATCATCTGGCATCTTGAACCCGTAGCTATCCACGACACCATACTTCTCAGCGGCCTTTATGTAACCAACAGGATCGTCAATTCTATCAAATTTCAATGAAGGGATGGACGCCAGTCGATGAAGGAAATTTCGCAGTCGCGGGGCATTGATTGCTGCCAGACTCCGATTGTCTTTCTTTGCAATTGGTGAATAGATATTTGTCTCAAGATTAAAAGCAACACAAGCCAAACTACTCCCGACAAAATCACCATCGCCGACATTTATTTCAATCGACAGCCAGCCATTGCCATGAATCAAAAATTCCTCAAGAATCCCATCAGTGCCCATCTGGGCGCACTTTAGGCTTAGCCACATATTGATATTTCTGACATCGAGCGTAGACCGCAAAAAAGTGTCGACTCGTTTTAGTTCCTCTTTCTCATCAGAGCTGACGCTGAGGCCATCCTCACCTAGGGATGACGTGGCCACCTCGATGCTATCTATTTGAGCAAAGTCATCGAGCGCATTCACCAGGATTGAAACCAAATTAGCAAGCCAATGCGCTCGTTCTGCAGCGTTAAGCAAGTTGACATCCGGCGGATTGGTGTTGACAGTATAGAACCAAGTCGCGACCTCGCGGTCTTTTATATAGGTATATTCCGTAAACTGTTCCGCACACATCGTTCTTGCCTCTTCTGTCATTGCGAGGACGACTTGACCACGCTATCTCCGACGCGGCTCCATTCTCCCAGAAGCCGTCCATCATGATAGATACGCACAGCGGTCAGGCTTCTGGAGCGATCAACCTTGAACTGTCGTCGAACTTGCTCCTCTGCTTTATGGAGTAGCTGCTCATCGGATTCAACCTGTCCTCTTAGCTGTAGATCGACCGATCCTTTGGGGGCTTCACCATAGCCGCTGCTTTTTATTTGTTTATTTGACTTGTCGATCATTCTTTTGACCCACTCCTCATCCAATGGTTCTGCTCGCGTCTTGATCTCTCGCAGTTCACCATCGACAAGGAGATCGGGATCGGTTTGACCTCTGACCCCGCGCTCGGGCAGCTTTTCTACGTTTCTGCCCTCCTGTAAGAGGCGCTCGATTGCGTCGAGTTCACCCTGTGCGCCCACTCGGTCTTCCGGCGTGCCCGTCGCAGCCTCTTGCTGGAGCCGAGTTAAGTCCCCCTTAAGTGTCCCTCTTCCCGGCGCAGGCTGGCTGGCGCCTTCGCTACCCGCTGCGCTGTCTGCATGGCTCGCCGCTTTTTCGCTGGAAGCAGGATGCGCCCGGTCGGTAGGCACGTCCGGAGAAGCAACGTGGTCCGCTATCCCATCCAGGACAACCTTTCCTGCGACAGCACCACCGACGGTACTCGCTACAGTGAGGCCAACGTTCCCGCCGACTGCTGCGGTGCCGAGGATAAGCCCATCCTTGGCTAGCTCCCCACCGACCACCGCTCCTCCGATAGCAGCTCCCATGGTCAGCTTGCAGTAAGTGCCGCAACGCGGGCCCGCAGGATCGGGCTCCTGGCTGCCGTGGTCACCCGATACTGCTGGAGCAGCAGCGACAGGCTCAGACGATATGCTTGCCTGCTGCCGGATATTCTGACGCGACTTGGAGTGGGAAACCCCGACCTCAGCAGGCGGCAGCTCGTTGCGAGCCACGGTCGACGCGGTCGATGCGTGACCGGGGAGCTGAGTTGAGTTCGCAGGTATGACGGAGGGGGGCCGCGCTCGGAGTCGCTTGCCCGCTGGCGCAGTGGGCTGCGAAGCGTTGTCTGCGTCAGCTCTTGAGGAGCCTCCGGGCCATCTCGGCAGCACTGGGATACGGGGAATGCCGTCAAGGGGCGCGCCGGATTCGTCACGCTTGTTAGGATGACCAGGTTTGCTCAAAGGCTGCGGCTGTTCCGGATGCCCAGCGGGGTGTGCGGATGCTGCCAGCTTGTGCGGGTCTCCTGGTTGGGCCGGGGGAGCAGCGGACAGAGAGTCCGGCGCACTAGGCGCTGGAGCCGGGGGGGCGGACAGGGTGGCCCATCGGGCGACCTGCGGCAGCTTGGCAAGCAGCGGTCCGAGCGCAGTCTGGATCGAGGTAAGCACCGCCGCAGCTTTGATTGGCGATAGGTGGTTCAGACACGCCAAGATCTGGGCGTCCTCCGTCATTGCCACCTGGATCGGGCGGTCTCCGCGCTCAAGCCGCTGGCGCAGAGCGGGTAGATTCAGCGCCAGCTGGCACGGCGAGCCGAGCCCCGGCAGCGTTGGGCAGTCGTGCATGGCTGCCCGCTCCGCGAAGGTCAGCGGCGCTTCTCCATACAAGTCGAGCACCGGATGCGTAAGTTCTGTATCTCGATAGAGGCGGCCACCCTTCTCCCAGAAGTGCTCGCCGACGTGATAGGCGACGTGGTTTCGCCAGATGATGCCGGCGTTGTGCGCATCGGGATAGCCGAAGCGGAACATTGGCGTTCCATCGTCGGCGCGCATGATCCCCTGGCAGTCCAGCACCGGATCAATCATCCCCATCAATACTGCGTGCCACTTCCGAATGAAGTCGACCTCGCTGGGCGTGGGGATGTGTATGTGCTCCTCCCCAAAAGCAAGGCCCAGGTTCAGCATAAACGAGTGCTGTGGTACGCAGTCTCCCTGGCCCCCTACATAGCGGGCGGCCAGGAACATACCGCGGCGAAGCTGAAAACGCACACCCGCCGCGCCCATCCAGGCGGACTGACAGCGACCTGACTCGTTCGGTACGGCCAGGGCTTGGCGTCGCAGGGCCTCTACATCTCCGAAGAGACGATCGAGGATTTGCACGCTGACCCGCAGGCTCAAGTCCGCGTGAGCCTCTCGGTCTCCGACAAGGATTCCAGCGCCGGGCGCGAACTGAAAGCGCCATACGTTTAGCTCTCCGGCGCCATAGACCGCTGGCTGCACAAAGCCACGCTGCACGCGACCGACATATTGGGCATCTCCGTCGAAGCCGGGGATCAGAAACTGCGTGCGAACCTCAATGACCGACGACCACAACGGACGGGCCTGAACCGAATAGAACCCAGAGGAGGCAGGACCAAGCCGCACGCGGGCGCGCGCTTCGAGGGGTCCCCCGATGCCCCAGATCTCTTCTCCGTATTGCCCTTGGATGCGATTGAGCGCGCCGGGGATGCTCGCGCTGACGGCAACTCGGTTGGCGACTTCCATGGCGACATCGACCGAGCCGCTCAGCGTGGATGCGTGCGGATTGCCGCCTAGTCCCGTTCCAAGATACTGGCCGCTGAGCCAGATGAAAAGACCCAGCCGAGAAATCGCTGGACAGGGCGCGAATAGAGTACCGCAACTGCCCCCAGTAGTGCTGAGCGTGGGGATGATAGGTCTGGGCGCTGCTGCGGTAGCCTGGGTGGCCTGGCCGAAAACAGGAGAAGCCCCCACGAGCCCGAGCAAGAACCAGATCCCCAACAGAAGGGGAACACGTGCCGTACGCTGACATAGACGGGATGACACCCGATGCGCGGATCGACCACGCTGCCGTGTCTGAATGCCGGGCCGTCCGATCTCCATGATGAAAGCTGGCGTATCACGTACGAGTGACGGCGCCTAGTTCAACACGAACAGCGTGGCAGCCATAAGTTCGCAGTCCCCGCTTTCGTGCCTGAGCACCGGAGAGCCACTGCCGGAACTGTGGATGCGAACAAGATGCAATTCTATGCGTCCAGGACACGATGGATACTCAACCGCCCCAGGCGGAGATACTCCGCGCACAGGTCCTACCGCCCCGATTCACCCTTGGCCTTGCCACCTGATCGCGCGAATTCTGCGGCTTTCTCATAGTTCAAGCGGATGCCGATGCCCGTACCGTTGGTGAACTCAATCCCGCGACGATCGAGCTCCACCAAGATCTTCTCAAGGCTGGCCCGCTGCGGCTCAGTTTGTCCGCTTTCGAAGCGGAGGACCGTTGTCCAAGCTACGCCTGCGGCTTCGGCCAGCTCTTCTTGAGTCAAGCCGAGGAGATTTCTTGCAGCGGTCACCTGTTTGCCAGAAATCTTCATTTTGTCTTGACACTCCAACGAACTCTGGTATGCCTTGGTCAGGCAGGAAAACTGCCTGTTTGCGGTTACTTCCGTTAACAATTTGAAACCCGCGGACCATCTCACACGACCATGCTGAAGTCTAGGGTGGTGTGCTTGGGATGCGTGCGTACTGCCGGAGCGCATATGGCTACTGCTCTAACCTTGCTGTCAATGAGGAAGCAGAAATCAATCTCCGTCGGCAAAATGCCCCATCTCTAGCTTGGGGGAACAATAAGAGATCGCGCCCAGATTGCGCGCAGTCATCCCCCGCCTAGCGGAGTCGTCGCTTGAGCTCCTCAAGCTCCGCCGCAGACAATCCCGCCAGCAGACGTGAAATTGGGTCGTTCGGCGCAGTGCCCAGCGCCGCAGACACCCGGGCTGCTCGCGAGTCAGCCACACTCTCCGGGGTCGCATAGTGGCGCGCAGTGACCTGGAAGCTGCCGTGCCCCAAGGCCTGGGCGACGATTTCACCGGTGGCGCCTGCTTGTAGCGCGAGGCTGGCATGTAGTCCGCGCAGCGAGTGCG
>CALFYE010000134.1 GCA_937952145.1 uncultured Myxococcales bacterium | reverse complement strand
CGTCTCGGTGCTCCTCTTCCCGGAAGGGACGCGAAGCGACGACGGGCGGCTCCTGCCGTTCAAGAAGGGGGGCTTCGCCATCGCCCGCCAACTCGACCTACCGATTCTGCCGGTGACGATTTCGGGCTCGACACGAATCCTCCCGAAGTCCTGTCTCTTTCCGCGGCCGGGCGTCGTCCGGGTTCGCTTCCACCCCGAGATCGTTCCAGGCGCCTTTCCCGAAACCACCGACCTCATGGCCGAGGTCCGCCGCGCGATCAAGTCGGGCCTCAGCGAATAGCGCGGCGCTCTCGGCTATCCTTGCCGGCCATGCGAGTCCTGATTCTCGGCGCGACGGGTGCCGCCGGCGGCAGTCTCCTCGACGCCGCGCTCGAAGCGACGCGCGTCGACGACGTCCGCACGCTGTCGCGACGCCCCATCGACACCGGATCGCCACGCCATCGCGGCATTGATCTCATCGCCACCGCTGATGCCAGCGAGCAGGTGCTGGCCGGCGAGATCAGCTATGGGCTGATCGATAAGGCGCTGCAGGATGAAGAGGTGGATCTGTTTGTCTGTCGCGCCGGCGCTTGGCAGCTCCTTGCGACCGTGGTCACCGGCGCTGCCGATCCGGCGGATGGCCGCTTCGAGCTTCACCTCACCGGGGATCAGCGCTTGCCCATCGGACGTCGGCCGATCTTCGCCTCGGTGCGCGGCGACCGCAGCTCGGTGCAGCTACTGGCCGTGGTGTTGCCGAGCGGCGGCAAGGTCGCGGTCAGCGATGTCGACGGCACGCTGACCAGCTACGAAAACGAATATCCCGAGTCGCTGATCACCGGTGCTCAGGTCAAGGTGCAGGACGGCGCGCCTGAGGCCTTCTCCGCCCTGGCCAACAGCTGCTATCAGCCGGTCTATCTCACCGCGCGCGGCAGCGTGTTCACCGAATCGACGCGCAAGTGGCTCAACGACACCGGCTTCCCCGTCGGGCCGCTGCGCTTGGCCCCGAACCTCATCACCCTGCCGGGCGAGACCACGGTCGATTACAAGGCCAACACGATGATCGCCCTGCAGGCCTCGCGGCTCACCATCGCCGTCGGCAATGGCAACCGCGAAAGCGATGCCCAGGCCTACAAGCAGGTCGGCGTGGCCACCGATCACATCTTCCTCAAGCGGCCGGAATACAGCAGCGAGATCGACCCAGTGATCGCGCGCGGCGAGGCCGTGGGAAACGACAGCTACCGCCTGCTGGTTCCGACGTTTGGCGCCTATCCGCGGGCTCCGTAGGCGAGGAATGGCTGAATCCGACAAGTTAATGTCCTATTTCTGAAAGTCGGTCAGATTCCGAGGCTGCAGGATCTTCCTAACCCCCACAAGGAGTCCTGTATGTCACGCCTCGTTCACATCGCTGCCCCGGTCTCTTCTGCTTCCCCTTCTGCCTCCGTCCTCCCATCGCGGCGGCGTCTCTTGTCCTCGCTGCTGCTCGCCGTATTCGTCGCCTGGTTGCCCGCGGCCTGCGCTCCTCCTGAGGACGGCTCGGGCGAAGAAAACCTCACTCCCCTTTCTGTTGGGACGTTTACGTCCGATAGCTCCGGTTTCGATACCCATTCCTTTTTTGTCGATACCGGTCGCGAGGTCATCGTCTTTGATGCGCAGTTCACCCCCGAGCTCGCCCGCGCCGCCATCGCGCAGATCCAGGCGAGCACCCGTTCCCCCATCACCCACGTCGTCGTCACCCATCCCAATCCCGACAAGTTCAACGGGCTGAGCGCCTTTCAAGCGATCGGTGCGCAAGCCATCGCCAGCCGGGCGACAGCGGCCGCTGTACCTGCGGTGCACGCCTACAAGAAGAACTACTTCGTAAACGTCGCCAAGCTATTTGCCGAGGCCAGCTATCCTGCCGAAGCACGCATCGACCAGACCTTTGTTGGCGAGCTGGTCCTGCCGCTGCGCAGCGGTCACCGCTTGACGCTCCGCGAGTTATCGCACAGCGGCGTCAGCAGCACGCAGACCGTCGCCTATCTGCCTGCCGCCCAGGCGTTGTTCGTCGGGGATTTGGTGCATCACCGCACGCACGCTTGGCTGGAAGGCGGCATCGTAAGTGGCCGGGCTGTCCCCACCTTGTCGGCCTGGGGGGCGGCACTCGACGAGCTCTTGCCGTTTCCGGCGACGACGGTATACGGCGGCCGCGGCGAGCCAGCAGTCCTATCGAGCGCTGTCTTCGAGCAGGCCAGCTATCTGGCTGAGATCGAGGATCTGGCCCGCGCCTATGTCGCAAGCTTGGGGGCCTCAGCCAAGAGCGAGCTTAGTGGGCCGGGAGCGTCCGCCCACTATCAGATCCTGGCGGAGCGCGCCGCGCAGAAGTACCCACAGTACGCCATGCCGTACCTCATTCAGTACGGCGTCTACGGCTTGCTCAATCAAGTCGCGGGCTTGTGATTCCACTCCGCGCGATTCGACGGGCGGACCGAGCATGCGGCTACAGGTGCGCGCGAGTTTTGCGTACGCCCCGGCGCCGCTTCGGTGTTACCGTATAGTAGATGCGCGGTCGCATGATCGGGGCTAGATACCGCCTAGAGACCCAGATTGGTAATGGGGGCATGGGCACGGTCTGGGTCGCCTTCGACACGCAGCTTCACCGCAACGTGGCTGTCAAGCTAATGCGGGCCGGGCAGCACGATGTCCCGATGCTGCGCAACCGCTTCGCCAACGAAGCGCGCGCCATCGCCCAGATCCAGCATCCCAACGTCGTTCAGATCTTCGACTACGGCGTGGATAGCAGCATCGGCCAGCGGGGCGAAGAGACGCCCTACATCGTGATGGAATTCCTGATCGGCGAAAACCTAGAGAGCCGCATCAGCCGTCTCGGCCGCTTGCCACTGTCCGCAGTCGCCAATCTTGTCGCGCAAGCCGCCCGCGGACTGGGAACCGCACACGCCGCGGGGATCATCCATCGTGGACTCCTGAGCAATCGCAATGGCCAGCGAGATCGCGGGGATAGGAATCGCCGCGAAGCGCTGGGGAATCGGTCGTGCATCGCGCAGCGAGCGGGCGCGTCCCGGTGATACGATTCGTCAGCTGACCGTCTGCAGCGGAGCGCAGGGGGCCGAGCTCAATCCTTGCCGAGAGTGAGCGTGTCACATGAGCGAACCCACCCTTCACAGCGGGCCCAGCATTCTGGATGGCTCGCGCCACTTCAGCGTCCGTTCCTTGAGCCTCAGCGAGGAGCTTCGCTGCTTTCCTGCCGTGGTACGGAACTACTTCGACGCCAGCATTGCCCATCATCGCCGCTTCGGAGATGTGTTCCGGGCACGTCTGCCGCACAACTCGCTGATCTTCGCGCATCCGCGGCACCTGCACCGCGTGCTGCGGAGCAATGTCCTCAACTATGGAAAAGGGAGTGACTACGAATTCCTGCGCCCCCTGCTCGGCAACGGGCTCTTTCTTAGCGAGGGCGACCTGTGGACGCAGCAGCGCCGACTGGTGGCTCCGGAGTTTCGCCCGAACACCATCCTGCGCTTCCTGCCGACGATGATCGACAAGGTGGAAGAGATCTTTGCCGAGTGGGATCGAAGCGGAGCGAAGGGAGTGCGCGACCTCTCTGATGACATGATGCGCTTCACGCTGTGGGTGGTCGGCGGGGCGCTGTTCCGCAGCGACTTTCACAGCGAGGCAGAAGAGATCGGCCGAGCGCTTGAGATCTGTCTGGAACAGGGCACGCTGCAGATGCTGTCCTTCGGCCTGCTACAGCCCTGGATGCCAACCCCCGGCAATCGGAAGGCCCATGACGCCGAGGCGCGGCTTAACGCCATCGTGCGCAGCATCATCGCGCGCAGTCGGGGCGGCAATGGCACCGAGGTCGATGTGCTCTCGCGACTGCTGGTGGCCGTTGATGAACAGAGTGGAGCTCGCATGAGCGAGCAGCAGCTCTTGGACGAGGTCAAGTCGCTGATCTTGGCGGGACACGAGACCACTAGCCTCGCGCTGTCCTGGGCCTTCTACCTTTTGTCCGAGCACCCCGAGGTCGAGGCCCGCTTGGTTGCAGAGTCGCGGGCGGTGCTTGGGGATCGCCGGCCCACCGTCGAGGACATCCCGCGCTTGGTGTACACGCGGCAGGTCCTGCAAGAGGTCCTGCGCCTGTATCCACCCGTCCCGGCGGTCACCCGCTTGGCGCGGCAGGCCGATGACTTCGACGGGATCCGCGTTGAAGCCGGCGAAGCAGTGGCCCTGAGCATTGCCGCCACGCATCGCCATCCGGAGTTTTGGTCGCGGCCCGACGTCTTTGATCCCGAGCGCTTCTCCGCTGAGCGCGCCGGCACCATCGCCCCCTACAGTTACCTGCCGTTTCTGCTCGGGCGCCGCGCTTGTCTGGGCGAGCACTTCGCGATCCTCGAAGGCATCGTGGCGCTGTCGATGATGGTCGGCCGCTATCAGATGGAGCGCGCCGACTTCGGACCCATCGCCACCCGCCCGATCTCGACCCTGCGCATGGCGCGTCCGCTGCGCATGCGTGTCTGGCGTCGCTGAGAGCAGCGACCCAACGTTTTGATGGGCGCTCAAAAAGAGAATGGCGCTGGGCTTTGGAGTCGGCGCTGGTGCGAGGGTCTTTAGGCGGGCTTCGATCACCTGCTCTCTTGCCGACCGGGCGGTCAGACCGCGGGGAAACGCAGCGCGATGCGCTCCGTCGGGGGAAGAGTCCATCGTGACACGACACGAAAAAACAAAATCTGTTCCCTCACTGGCCACAGGGCCATTCAGCGACGGAGAACAGACGATGAAGACGCACGTTTCGTACACTGGCCGGTCTCGTTCCCACAGCGTAGCGGGGGATACATTTTCAGGAATGCGCAGGATCCGAGTCGCCCTGTATGTGCGCGTGTCGACGGACAAACAAGCCGAATTCGGAATGAGCTTGGATGCCCAGCGCGCAGAGCTTGAACGCTACTGCCACGATCGCCGCTGGGACATCGTCGATGTCTACGTGGACGGAGGATTCAGCGGCAAGGACACCGAGCGCCCCGCATTCCAGCGCATGATTCAGCGAGTCCGCGAGGGCGAGATCAACGGCATCGTCGTAACCAAGCTCGATCGCCTGACTCGCTCGATTCGTAACCTGTGCGAACTCAATGAAGACATCCTTCGTCCGCTGAACGTGAACCTCGTTTGCATCCGCGACGGCATCAACACATTTGAGGTCGGTTCGTCGCTGCTGATGCACTTGCTCGCGGTCATCGGGCAGATCGAGCGCGAGAACACCAGCAAGCGCGTTGCCGCGGCCATCGCCCACATTCACGACAGCGGCGGCCACTACGGCAAGATTCCCTTTGGCAAGACCACGGCGCCACATCCGACGCAACCCAAGATGAAGATCCTCGTCGATGACCCGATCGAGGGGCCCTGGCTGAAGCAGATCTTCGCGTGGTACGCGGAAGGCAAACAAGCGACGGAAATCGCCAGACTCCTAAACGAAAAAGGAGTCAAGCCGCGCTACTGCGACCGCTGGAATATGAGCGTGGTGTATTCGCTGCTTCGCGTGAACGGCGTGCATAAGTCGCGCTCTGCCGACAGCCCGTTCACCTACGATCGCGAGAAGGCATACAAGCTCGCTCTCGCGCTGCGTCAGGATGGCGCCAAGCTGCACACGATCGCCGAAGCGCTTTCACGCGCGAAACTGCGCCCCAAGAATGCGCAGCGATACGCCGTTAGCTCGGTGCAAGACCTGCTGCGTGGCTCGATCCTCTACAACACAAACACCGCGCAAGGCTTGGCCCTGCACTTGAAGGAAACCGGCCACAGCTTGCGCGACATCTGCGACAAGCTGTTAGCGCAGGGCTTCACTGCACCGAGGGGCGGGCGGTGGTATCCCAAGACCGTCGCCGATTTGATGAAGCGCGACGATGGCGGGGTGTATTCGGGGTCAAGGCGGGCGGGCTGACTTCGATAATTGGGAGACGGACCAGGCAGGTTGGCACCACGGACAGCGGATTATGGTTTAGCGTTTCGCTCGATTGTGCGATTTAATTTATTTATGCGTTGGATATTCTCGATGTCGAATATCAATTTTTCCATAGAGTAATCCCGATATGGAGCAATTCCCGTCTTTGAGGGTGGACCATGGATTTTCCCAGACACTTTGCGCCACCTCATCATCATTTCCTTTACGCGCGAAGGAAAGTAATCAAGATATTTTTCGATAGATATTGGAAACTTCCGCGAGATGTCTAAGAATTCATTGCGAACACCAACAATGCTGGATTCCGCATATGATGCCGCGTCCAATTCAATGAGTTTTTCGTTGACAAATTCTAGTTTGCTTAGCTGCCACTCAAGGCCATCTAATGACAATCGGTCACGCTCTCTTTGCTCTTCGATAGACAATGGCTCATTGATACTTTCGCGTTCCATCAAGTCAAGAATTCGACTTTTGATTCTCGGATTCTCTATTAGGCTACCCACGCCTTTGGAAAACACTTTTTCTGTACTGGCCAGCAATGCAATGGGCATTGACTGATCGACTTTTTCTCTGCCGAACTTGAGAAGAATGTCTTCTGTTTCTAGTAAACGAGCCTTAACTTGAGCTACCCTATCAGGTGATATAGTTAAGAGTTGCTTTTCGAGGAAGTTCTTTATCCTCTGATGTTTGAAGATCAGCCCATCCCTTTCGTGTTTATTGAGGACCCTAAGAGCAATATGTAAGGAATCATCGGTGATACCTGGATCATAGTCACGAGCAATTTCGAGCACATGAGCTAGCATTGCCTGACACTGCCGTTTATGGCGGCGAGCCATATGACTCGAAGCGTCAGGAATCAATGATTCACGAACCAATGTCGCCAACGTTTCTCGCGGAGACAGAACCCCTTTCGCAAGCTCAGCCATTTTCTCTTCAGCATGAACAAGCCTGCGCGAGCTCAGTCGTATCGGCTCCTCATATTGCATTTCATGAGAATACGGACCCAATTCTGGCATAGGTCCATATCGTATTTCGTGGAGCGATCTCTGGTGCATTTCTTCGATTTTGAGATCGTCGCCCCAAGTTTGCCTTTGGCGTTCGATTAATCGTCTAACCTTTGGCTGAGTAAGAATATGCAACGGCAGCAGCTCATTGCCGCGAATAGGATTACTTTTCTTAGCATTGTCAGATTTTAGCTTTAATTCATAAATTTCATTAATAACAACATTAGCCAAGCTATCATGCAGGGATTGATTCTCGTAGTAGCGTTGAAGCCCACTTATTTCTGCATCTAGTTCTATGCCTTTGCCCTCCTCCAAAAATCGGATTGGATTGTTCTCTATGTGACTCCATGCATCTAGGCAGGCCATGCGCTCCGAGGCCGGCATATCAGATTTTCCAATTAGCTCTTTCATATTTTTCATCGCCAATTTGAATCTAGCTTCCGATTGAATTAAGTCATTATAACTCTTACTATGAAATGCCCAGATGAAGCCAGGAATTTTTTCGGCAATAGGTCCGAGTAACTCTTTCTGGGATTGAATGGCTTCACGGCGCGCCTTCTTTTTTCTTTCTGGGATAGTTCGCGTCCTCTCTGACCTGTTTCCAACCCTTGCTGAGGGTTGAGAAGGCGCCGAGCCGAGCGCCATCATTGGAACTGAATATCCATAAAACCTAAGTTTCTGTTCGAACGCGCGTAGGGCTCGCCCTCTAGCGTCACTCCCCTCGCCTCCGAAGGTATCAGTGGCCAACCCCCAATTGGCCACCAATTCCCGGGCTAGACGACTTTCTTCCTCTTCAGTAAGACGGCCCTTGCCGAGAGCAAGATCCCGCAGTGCTTGTTCTACAACGACACGGGGATCAGCTACCTCATTGATCCGTTTTTGATTCCAAAATTGACGAAATGGATTAGGTTTGAGCGTTTCTGCAATTCTGGATGTTCCATGGGGAACCTGATTCTTTGCCTGGATAGAGCTTGAAAATATAAAAATTCCAGTAAATACGACTAAGCAAGTCAGTAAGAATCGATTACGATGATTAATTTTTTGAGCGCTAGTTGGCCCCATGACGACCTCTGATCACTGCCATAACTTGAGAGCTGTCATAATGGGACAGGATAAGATTGATCCTTGTCGTACGATCCATATTGGCGGCAAATTGGCGGTACGCTTCCGTGAAGTGATCGAGAGCCAATGCGTCTAATTGAGGCGCGGTCGGGCAAACTTGATCGATTAGAGTTCTGACTCTTGACCGTTTGGCCGAGCGTACCTGCGTGGTAGGAGATATTGGCTTGTTATTTATTTTATCGTCATTGATTGCCGGTTTAATTTCTATTCTGCTAGAGGTTATTTCGGGCTTATTCATCTCAATCACTAGCTGACTCAGCGTCGATAGCAAGTTGTGATAATCGGCACTGATAGCTTCTTGCTGGCGTTGTAGCGCAATCACAGGCTTGTAAGAGTCTGTTTGTTGGATCTCTTTCTCGATGATAGATATCGCATTGTTTCGCTCCTTAATCATTTCGAGCCGATGCCGCAGATCCGTGAGTGACATACGGCGAAACTCATCCACTTTTTTCAGGAGCGGATGGAGGACGACACGCATTGGCTGCCCTTGGAGTGAGAGTCGCAGAGACGGCCGCACTTGGCCGCGGCTCGGCTCTAGCGCAAGAGACACCGACTGTCCCAGCAGTAGTAGCTCTTCTCGGGCGAGCTGCCGTAGAGCGCCGAAGGAGTTCTCCTGGCTTCTTCGTTTACTGTCCTTCATCTCATTTGTTCCGATTTGGTTTCTTGGCGACGAAATGGACGATCATGCGAGCCGGCATGACTTCCATGCGCGGACTACGCACGGGGGGCATTTTGGTCACAGGCAAGCCCAACAGCGACGAAAGCCATTCCGTGGAGCAAGCTGGCAGCATTAGCTTGGAATCACAGCCTTGCTAGGTCGTAGCCGGACGCCTGGCTCGCCGCTGTTGTAAAACTCAATGCCGCGACGCTCCAGGGCAGCTTGGATCTTGGCGACTGTTTCTCGTCGGGGGATTGTCTGGCCGGTTTCCCAGCGCATGATCGTCTCGTCTGAGACACCAGCGGCCTCGGCAAGCTGTAGTTGAGACATGTCGAGGAACTGTCGAGCGGCGGCGACGTGTTTCCCGCTGATGGCCATATTTCTCTTGACTCCTGACGAACTCAGCCGGAGAGTGGATTTATTCCACGAATTACCTGGCGATCGCCTGACTGATCGCGCTGAGTCCGCGGACCTTCCCACAGCCGTTTTCTGATGTCCAGCGACGGCTAACGGGCGAGGTCTGCGCGCGAGGAGGTTGTCATGAGTGTCCCGGATCTGTCCGCGCGGGTTACCCAGCTAGAGGCGCAGCTTGCTGCGCTGTCCGTCGAGAGGAGTCACGATCGGCAGACCTTGGAGCGGTTACGGCGAACCCTCGACTTTGATGGGGCGACGCGGGCGCACAGCCGTCTGTATTTCGAGGCGCAGCTTGCACTGGCGCTGCACCAGGCCCGACGGGACACCTATCGTGGGCAGGCGGGCTCGCTGACGCTGGGCTTGGTCGATGTCGACTGCTTCAAGCAGATCAATGACAGCTTCGGTCATCAGGTCGGCGACGTGGTGCTGCGCGAGGTGGTGTCGATCTGTCGGCAGGTTCTGCGACGGCAGACCGACACGGTGGCCCGGTATGGCGGCGATGAATTCGCGCTGCTGCTGCCGCAGACGACGCTTCCTGCCGCGGCGGCCATGGCCGAGCACATCCGCAAAGAGGTGGCCGCGACCACGATCGAGCGGGCGACGCTCAGCGTCTCGATCGGGCTGGCTGCGTTCCCGACGCATGCGCAGACGGCCAAGGCGCTGCTCGACACTGCCGACCGTGCGCTGTACTGCGCCAAGCGGACCCGAAACGCCGTCGCGTGCGCTGACTGAGGCCCCCCATGGACACTCGCAAGCCCTACCTAGAAGCCATCGCCACCGTTACGCACAACGGCAAACGGTACCCCCACCGCGTCGGTGCTGCGTTCCCCAATGCGGATGGGACGATCGGGGTCGTCCTGAACTCGCTTCCCATCGACGGGCGCTTCGTACTGCGCCCAGTTCGCCCGAAGGGATCACCGGCCCTGGGCGACGCAGTCGGGGATGACTAGCCACGCCAGGCTAGTGCGGTTCGGACTTCAGAAGAAGCTCGCGCAGCCGGGATATTGCCGACGGGGGAAGGCTGTGCAGGATCTCCTCTGCGGGGAGGCCGCGCAGCCGCTCCTCTACCGGCAGGCGATGTAGGATCTCCTCGGCGGGGAGGCCACGCAGTCGCTCCTCTACCGGCAGGCCTCTAAGTCGCTGTTCGGGACTTAGGCGGTCGAGCCAGCCTTGCAGGTTGCGGTCGACAAAGGCCTGCATGTTGCGATCGGCGTCTTCAAGAAGCTGCTGGTTTCCGGGGGTGTTGTGTTGCGCCATCTTCTTGA
>CALFYE010000133.1 GCA_937952145.1 uncultured Myxococcales bacterium | reverse complement strand
GCGGCCCCATCCTCTGGAGCTCGACGGGGAATTAATTTGTAAACACCTTCTTAGACCGCTGGGCTTGCGGGGGCGATGCGGACGAAGTTGCCGCCCTTGGTCGAAGCGGCAAAGCCGTTAAAGGCCGCGTAGACCTCGGCGTAGCTGGGGCGAGCCTTGAGCCGATCGAGCCAAGCCACGACGTGGGGATAGGCGCCAAGGTCGCAGTGCACAAGCTCACCGGCCGTAGTGATCGCCAGGCCAAAGTAATCGGCCAAGGTGATGGTGTCGCCGCACAGGAACGGATTGCCGGCCCCGAGCCAGTGATTGTTAAGGATGGCGAGCCAACCTTCTGACTTCTGCTTGGCCCAGGCCAGCGTGCCGGCCTGTGTGCCTTCGTCCCCGCGCTTATGGTGGGCGATGATCTGCGGATAGACCAGGCCATAGCCCCAGTCGCGATAGAAGTTGGCATTGAACCAGTCAATGGCTTCGTTGACGCGGGCGCGCGCCTTGAGGTCCTTGGGATAGGCCGGCGAGTCGATCTGATCCGCGAGGTAGCGCAGGATGCTGGCGCTCTCAGTCAGACGGAAATCACCGTCTTCAAGCACGGGCACCAGGCGATTCGGATTCCGCTGCGTGAAGTCCTCGCTGTAGTGCTCGCCCTTGAAGATGTCGACGATCTGCAGGTCGACCGCGATGTGGTTATCAGCAATGAACTGCAGGACGGGCCGGCTAACGGTCGAAGCCGGGTGGGCATAGAGCTTCATAGATGTCTCCCTGTTGTGAGCATCGCTGTGCGCCATCATGGGTTCGCGTTCCCAGGGGGCCCGGCATGCGGCCGCACGCGATCGTGGCTTGGCCAGTATAATAGTTCGGCGCGGGTGCGCGGTGGGAGGCAGCGATGGGCCTGTTGGTCGACGGGGTATGGCAAGACCGCTGGTACGACACTGGCAAGTCTGGCGGTCGCTTTCTGCGGCAAGAGAGCGCCTTTCGCAGCGTGGTTAGCGCAGATCCCGGCGCTGAGTTTCCGGCCGCGCCGGGTCGTTATCACCTGTACGTTTCGCTGGCCTGCCCCTGGGCGCATCGCACGCTGATCGTCCGCAAGCTCAAGGGCTTGGAAGCGCTGATCTCGACCTCGGTGGTCGACTGGTTCATGGGCGAGCACGGCTGGATCTTCAGCGACCGCGAGGCCTGTACCCCCGACACGGTGCACGGCGCGCAGTACCTGCATCAGATCTACACGGCCGCCGAGTCGAACTACACCGGGCGCGTGACCGTCCCTGTGCTGTGGGATCGAAAGCGGCAGACCATCGTCAACAACGAGTCGTCCGAGATCATCCGCATGCTGAACCGGGCGTTCGACGCCTGGGGCAATGCCGAGATCGATCTGTATCCCGCCGAGCTGCGATCCGAGATCGACGCGATCAACACGCGCATCTACAACCAGATTAACGACGGCGTCTATCGCGCTGGTTTTGCGACCAGCGAAGCGGCGTACGGGGCGGCCTTCGAAGCGCTCTTTGCCCTGCTCGATGAGCTAGAGGAGCGGCTCGATCGGCAGCGCTATCTGTGCGGCGAGCGCATCACCGAAGCCGACTGGCGGCTGTTTACGACGCTTGTGCGCTTCGATGCGGTCTATCACGGCCACTTCAAGTGCAACCGCCAGCGACTCATTGACTACCCCAACCTGTGGGCCTACACGCGCGAGCTTTTTCAAGTTCCGGGCATCGCCGAGACCGTGAACTTCCGGCACATCAAAGGCCACTACTATCAGAGCCACCCGACGATCAATCCCACGCGCATCGTGCCGCGGGGGCCAGCGCTGGACTTTGCGCAGCCACACGGTCGCGATGAGCGACGCTATCGCGGCTAGCCCACGCATTGCGGCCGAGCACTGCCGGCGAGCGCTCGTTGACCGCGCCTGCAGCTTGCGGTGATCGCGGTACCATAGAGGCTTCGATGGCGGAATCTGCGTCCAGCGTGGGAGCGGATGTACAGGTTGGCTGTCATGCGCCAGCCGGGGCGCGCTGGCTGCAGCTCCTCCTTGGGTTTTGGCTTTTCGCCTTCTGCTCATCGGTCTGGGCGCAGAGCCTAGATCCACCCCGTCCTCCGCCAGGGACCGCGCGCAGCGAGCGCATGGCAGCGGTCGACTACGCCGGAAGCTGGGAGTACCGCTACGGCGACTCGCCGGTCGACGCCAGCGGCGGGCGGCTGTGGAGCAAGCCCGAGGCGGCGGAAGATCATAGCGGCTGGCAGCCCACCACGGTGCTGGAGACCCCGCCGGGGCGTGGTGGGGCAAATTTCCTCTGGCTGCGCACGCGCATCGTGCCACCGCCCGGCTATCCGCCCCCCTCGACCGCTCCGGGCAACGACACCTCGCTGACGCTTTACGCCTACAACATCGACGCCAGCTATGAGGCCTACCTCGATGGCGTACTCATCGCGCGCTTCGGCGTGCTCGATCCGCCTAGCCGTCGGTTCTATGGCACGCCGCGCATCTTTTTGCCGTTGGGCCAAGGCAGCGCCGGCCGGCTGCTGACGCTGCGCATTTACTCTCCCTATGGCTGGATTGGCGTGTTTGATCGGCTGAGCATCGGCTCGCCGAGCGCGGTAGTGCAGGAGGTACTCGATCGCAGCCTCTCCCCGGGCTTGGTCGGTGTCTTCTCGATCTTCCTAGGGATCTTGGCCTTCATCCTGTTTGCTGCCCGTCGTGGCGAGTGGGTCTACTTCTACTACGGTGCCTTTACTTTCTCGGCAGGCATCAACCTGATCATGCGGGCACCGGCCCGTGATCTGTTCCTGCCGCCCGGGCCGCTTTCGACTTATGCCGAGCTGCTGAGTCCCGTCGGCGTCACCACGGCCCTCTGCGGCTACATGGCGCTGGTCTTTGGGGCCGGGCCATACCGCATCGTCAATCGGCTGGGCCAGGCCATGCTGGGGATCACGGCGGTCGGAATCGTCTTTGTGGGGAGTGGCGTGGTGCATCCTTGGCGCACGCTCTTTGTGATGCAGGCCGGTACGCTAGTGCTGGTCATTACCGTCGGACTCGTTGCCTTCTTCAGCCTGCGTCGCACCCACGCCGAAGGCCGAGCTGATGGTCGCATCTTGGCGATTGGCGTCGCGGTCGCCAGCCTGATCGAGGTGTTCGAGATCCTCATGATGATGGGCGTCTTGCCGAGGTATCACCTGCTGATCTCGCACTACGCCGTGGCCTCGATCGTGCTGTGCCTGGGGCTGATCTTGGTCCTGCGCTTTTCACGCGTGCATCGCCGCATGCAGAGCTACGGCAACGTCATGCAGCTTGGTCTGTCAGCAGCGCGGACCCTTGAACCTGGCCAGCACGTGCAGCTTGCGCTGACCGAGGTGCTGCGGATCTTGGGCGGCGTGCGAGCGCTGATCTTCGAGCGCCAGACCGAGAGCGAGAGCGAGGCCGGGCCACAACAGCGGCCGCGCACCGGGAGCCTGCAGCTGCCGGCCGATCTCATCGGTCCGGCGCTGTGGCTGGCGGCTGGGCGCGATGCCAGTGGGCGATCGATCCACGAGAACCAGCGTGAATATCTCGACTGCGACACGACGCTGATCGCTGATGTGCTGCGCCGTCGTCGGCCCGGCATCATCCTGCGCGAACGCGACAAGAGCGAGGAGTCCGCCGAGCCCACTCCGCGGCGAGAGCGCCTATCGATCGCGGCCGCGCCGCTCTTGGCCCGCGGTGAGGTGTTCGGCGTGCTGTATCTCGAAGCCGACGCCATGCAGCAGATCTATTCCAAAGAAGATCTCGAGATCCTGCTCGGTCTGGCGAGCCAGGTCGCGCTGACTCTGATGACCAGCCGCGCTGTGCGCTTGGAGCTGGAGAGCGAGCTTGCGCGCACGCGCCTGGCAGAGCAGAGCGATCTATTGGCCGCCGCCGCCCGCATGGCAGCCGGCGATCTGAAGTCTGCCGTCGCTGAGCCGAAGCGCAGCGAGCTAGCACCGTTGGCACATGCGCTGGAAGCCATGCGCCAGGATCTGCGCCTCAAGTTCGAAAAGCTGGCCACCAGCCATCAAGAGATCCAGCAGCTCAACGAAGAGCTCCGTCGCCAGATCGAGAACCGCTCGCAGCGCTTGATGGAAGCGCTCCTGCGTGGCACCGGGGCGCGCAAAGGCGGCCAGGTTGTGCCCGGCAAGCTGCTAAGCGAACACTACCTGGTCCTGCACACCCTCGGGCGCGGCGCGATGGGCGCGGTCTACGAGGTCGAGCGCGTCCGCGACAAGCGTCGCTTCGCTGCCAAGGTCCTCTCAGAGCAGGGTGATCGTATGGCGCTGATGCGCTTTGCCCGCGAAGGCCAGATCCTCGCGCGCCTCGATCATCCCAGCCTGGTCTCGATCGTCGACATCGACATCACCGAGGCTGGCACGCTCTTTCTGGTCATGGAGCTGGTGCGCGGCACCACCCTCAAGCTCTGCCACGACCGCTTCCGCGCGCCGAAAAAAGCCATCCCCCTCCTGCAACAGATCGCCGAGGGCCTGCACGCGATCCATCTGCGCGGCATCGTGCATCGTGAACCAACGGTCCCGTCGAGAAGTGGGTTTTCTTTTTCCGAGCCCGTCGAGACGCTTCGGAAAATGGCCAGCCCCCCGCCTTCCTAGCCTCTCCCCGCGCTGTGCCCCCAGCATGACCGATCGGCGGGCTCAGCGCCCCCTGCCGCTATAGGGTCGCTTCCTCTGGCCTGTCGGGCGCACTGCCCCGCGGCCGGCTAGCGCGCTGTGCCCGATGCTCTGACAGCCTGATGACGTTGCCCAGGGCGGCAGCGT
>CALFYE010000132.1 GCA_937952145.1 uncultured Myxococcales bacterium | reverse complement strand
GGAGAGCTGGGACCGGTCGTCGGAGACGAAATCAACCAGATGGTCCGCAGCGTCGAATATCAGCGTCGCCGAGATCGTCTGCGTGCCGCTAGTGAAGTGGGCGCGAGCGCTGCGCTCATCCATCGCCTCCCAGCGGAGGGCCGAGTCGAGGAGCGCCGGCGGCGCCAGGAAGCATAGGTCGTTGAGCAAGGTGACTGCTTCCGAGCGATCCATGATCGCGCCCGATGCCTCGACCATGGAGACTGCGCCGGCCACGCGCACGCGCATGCGGGCGTGGCCGTCCACGAGATCATGAAACACATCGACAGGCAGATGCTTCATCGATGCGTGCAGGAAGAACAGCCGCGCCGGCGGCGCCACGAAGCTCTGCTGGTCCGCGGTGAACGGCATCCACGGCGCGCCAGGTCCGCTGCGAATGCGGCCGCGAAATCGCAGCCGATAGTTCACCACGTGCGGCTGCCCGACGGCGCCGACCCGGCGGAGATAGCGCTGCACCGGAGCCGGCAGCGGCGCGAGCTCCTCCTCACGCACGAGCCTTGTACCGGTTGGCCGCGCGAGCCCTTCCCGGACCGCACGCCGATATTCGCGGCGAAGGCTCCCCGGGCCAGCAGCGAGGAAGCTGTAGACCACGCCGATGAGGAGCAGCCCATTGCCGATGGTGCCAAAGCGCGCGTCGCGCCACGCAGTCACGATGGCAAGCTGCGAGATCACGATCGCCATGGCCCCGACCAGCCAAAACGAGGACGGCGCAGTAAGAAACCCCACCACCGATGCCAACATCAAGACAGACGCCAGGAGCCAGAGGAGCCCCATGCCGCGACTGATGGGCGTGGTGAGCTGCGGCAGGTCGCCGATGCCGAACCCTTTCGCAGCGCCAAGGAGGTGCAGCAGCCCGTGAGCGACGATTACTACGATGAATAACGCGCGCATGCAGGGGTGCTAAAGCAACGAGCGCGCCAGCGCTCCTACGGGCGGCTTGCGCCGACGCTTCGCGATAAACCTTCGCGCACCGATCTTCTGGCCGCAACAATTTCGCCTTCAGGCAGGCGCAGGGCCCAGACATGCACCCAGGTCGATGTAGGATGTGGGCAGCGCGATAGTTTCCGCCTGCATCCGCAGGCGGCCCACTTCGTGTGCGGTGTGCGCGGCCGAGAGGGGCAAGGCTTCTCGCTCAGGCGTACCTGGACGTATGAAGTGGTGAGTCGGTGGTGGGAACAGCGCGGCAAGGGCCAATATCTACGTCGCTGGGTACTCGGGTACGGGGAACGCTGATCGCAGTCGTCGCCGCCAGGAGAGCCGGGCGTAGCCCATCGGGCGGGCCCACTACTACCTAATCGTTGCTACCAACAACTTGTTCGACCATGGGCGTGGTTCCAAGCACTAGCGGTAGTAGGGCCAGGGCCAGCGCCGTAGCGACGAATGGCCCTCGGTTCACCAACCTCCTCATCGATATCGTCAACCGAGATTGGTTGTCATCAAAAGCTCCATTTGCGACGGTCTAGTCTTGACGTTCAGCAGGCGGCCAGCCAGGATCGAGGCACCATGACGATCACCCGAGACGGAATAACCACTTTTGGCTTGCGCAACTTTAAGGCTTTTCACTTTCTAAGTGATATTAACATTTGTCCGCTCACAGTACTGGTGGGTTCTAACAATAGTGGCAAGAGTTCTATTCTTCAAAGTTTAGCTCTTTTGAAACAGACGCTCATATCTGGAAGTTCAAACACAGCATTGAGGTTTGATGGAGATCTGGTTCGACTAGATAATTTTGAAACCATTATTTCAACTTGCGATGTAAGCAGGCCTTTGGAGTATCGATTTAATCTAAAGTCCAAGATGACAGGTAGAGTTGCAAGGGTATATTTTCCGCATTTGAATGTAACACGAATAGACGAGCAACGCGATTATACCACAAACACCGATATTAAGATAAAATTCTCGCAGGGCGCTGAAAATAAGGTCAGTGCAGATTTCTCTATTTCTACTTCGATACCCGAGATAATGGAAGATGATGAGACCATAGCAATATTTTCGGGCGCTAATTTCGATGGGAGAAATCTGCCGAAATTGCCCCCGCTTCCAGACGGCTCGCTACCGAGTAATGTAAGGACATATGGAGAGAAGTTTATGCCTCTGGGATTTGCCATATCGTCAGAAAATATCGAGATACGAGGCACTTCGAGTGGCCTCGAAGTCCAGGCGAAAGATGAAAGAAAGGGTGGAGCCGAGGTCCCTATCGGTTTCTTGCCATTAGATTTCATTCCTGCCATCAATCACCCGGTGAGAATTTTGCATAATGCACTCAAAAATAGGCTGGAATATATGGGCCCCGTACGCGCCGATCCAAGACCATTTTACCCAGTATCGCAGGATTCCGCCGTAGGTTCCCGTGGCGAGGGAGCTATTCCATATTTATTGCATCACAAAAATGATCCAGCATCTTATTGGTCAGATGCAGAAGGCACAATTAAAAGAATTCCTATGCTGGAAGCACTTAGCCATTGGCTACAGAAAATGAAAATTACCACCTCTCTTACAATCGATTCTGTACCAAGCATCGCCACAACCGCCAAATTACCATCAGTATCAGCACCCGAGAAGACGATCAACTTAGCTCAGGTAGGCTTTGGCATCAGTCAAATATTGCCAGTCTTGTTATTAGGCTTGAAGGACCCGCAGAATGGTATTCTTCTATATGAGCAGCCCGAAATTCATCTACATCCAAGGCTGCAATCAGAGTTAGGCGACTTCTTCATAAGCATTATACGAGCTGGCAGAACCGTCTTATTAGAGACGCATAGCGATTATCTTATAAATAGGCTTCGTCGACGAATTGCAGAGGATAGTACCGGCCAACTTGCTAAAATGGTGTCAATTCTCTTTGTCCACGCAGGTACTAATGACAATCCAAGCTCCTATGTTGAAGAATTACACGTTAATGAGGACGGCATTATACAAAATTGTCCTCCAGATTTTTTTGCTGAAACTACCGATGAAGCGTTTGCGATTATTCAAGCTCGTGCTGAAAGGTCAAAAAAGCGATGATTAGCATGCTTGATTTGGATCTGCTCTCAGACACATTAGCGGAGCATGCGTCGCGTAGCAAATCGCTGGCAATCCATGCCGAACATATTAGAAAATTCTCTGTGAGAGTTTTGTGGGATGACAGCTTCGAGCCACTGCTGCCTTGGCACGAACCTGCAAAGCGAGAATGGTGCATAATATTAAGTCAATTATTTGACTATCTCCGAGGAAATAATCTATTCGTTTTGCGGGCTTCGTTTACCGCACCGCTTTCTATAGCGCCTGAGATTGAGCCACCGTTGACAGCAAACTATCCGCTATCACACAAATCTTTATGGGAAGAACTATTATGCGATAGCCTAAGAAAATCTACTAGCGCTGAAGTGGGGCTAGCCGTGTTGACCTGGGACAGATTTAGAAATAATCGTCTAACTCCAACAGCTGTTCGTATCACAAATTCATCTTCACTTGCACTTTCTGGCAGTGAGGCCATTATTTTATACAGAAAATGCGATTGGCAAAAATTCATTGAAAATTACTTCCGGCCTAATATGTCTCAATACAAGCTCGCAATTCTAGGCGGAGATCGTGCGAGAGTCGAGCGAGCTGGTAGACGGCTGCTGGATGCTTATATGCTTGGTCGATTTCGGTATTTGGCACCATCTTACGAGCAAAATCGCACCAAAAGACAGACGTTAGATATTGTTGAGTCGATGGATTTGGTGATATTATGTACTAACCGAGTTAAGCATATGGACTCGGATCACGTCAAAGGTGCATCAGTCCCTGTCATCCCAATTAATCAGGATTCCGAAGATGAGATAATAAAATGCGCCGTTGCCTATTTCTTGCGGTCTCGCGGAGAAGCATAGTGGTCGCGGAACGTGGTCGGGCTGGCGTAGAAGCCCCACCGTGCATATGCAATTCGGCTCAGGGGAAGTTGCCGACGCCACTTCCTCGGGCACTGTCTGCTGCCATCGCTGTATGGGCGACGGCGGACCGATAGCGTTTTCTCTCTCAGCTCTGGCATGCACCAGGCACATCAATTCCTCAGAGCATTCCCTGTCAGCATTTGTCAGCTGACTTCTCGACGGAGATCGCCTACTGCAGCAGTAGGAACAGTGAGGGTCGCTCCGTCGAGCCAGGCCGATAATCGATCCGCTGACCGAGTGAGCTTGCGCGGACGCAACGGGTCATGATTGCGCCGCTTTGTGCGCTGGGTGCCAGGTTGTGTTGCGCCATCCGTTCCCCGTGTAGCGCTTCAACGTATTTTGCCGTCGAAGATCGCCTATTGCTCCCTCGATGGTAGCACTGGTGAGCTCGTCGAAAACGACCGACAATCATTCCGTCAACCGACTGAAGGCCGCGGAATGAGCCAAGTTTGCCTTGACTTGGTCCAAGTTCCTGCCCTGAGCCCAGATCGCGCGGATCTTAGCTGATAGGCAGCCCATAACCTCGACCAAGAGCCGAGCGGCGCGAGTTGGCCGCGCAGGATTGATCGTTCCGCACCGAAGTCCGCGATTTGCAAGCACTTCGCCTCGTCGCGGAACGATTTGTCAGTTGTCTCCGACGGGAGACAACTCATCTGGTTGAAGGTCCGTCATTCCTGTTCCCGTCGCTGAAGGTGGGTTCGAACTCCGCTTGGGAACGGTTGCGGAACGATCCCCGCGCTAGTTTACCGGGGCACCTCCCTTCTTGGCCGCGGCCAAAAGCTCTAGCAGCTGCGTGAGCTCTCGCTCATCGAGCTGCTCAATCTGCTCCCGGGCTGCCTGACGCCTCGCGCACGGCTCGCTACCGAGCAGTCCGACCACCCTGGCCGTCGCCGCATTGGCCACTGCCGAGCTCTGAGCATAGTGGCGCTCCGTCACTGCGAACGAGTGGTGTCCCAGGTTCGCTGCGACCACATGCGAGGCTGAACCCGACTGTACTGCCAGCGTCGCCCACAAACCACGCAACGAGTGTGTGCAGACGAGCGGGACCCCCGCTTGCTTGCACAACCTCCGCACTAGCCGCCACATTGTTTGCTTGCCATGAGGACCACCCCGTCGGTTAACCCCGAAGAGGCAGTCATCCGGACGCTTCTGCCGGACGAGGGAGAGCAAGTATGGCTGTACTAGCTCGGGCACTTCCAATCGGCGTCGGGCATGCTCTGTTTTACCCGAGTCGATCCAAAGATAGCGCACCCCATCGTCGAGATCCCTAACTACGCGCCGAAGCACCTCACTGGCGCGCAGGCCCATGGTCAGGGCCAAGAGCACGCCGATCGCCAGCGGCTGCTGCTTTTCTTTGAAGCAGCGGACAGCAGCGCTGGTAAACCGTCGAGCCTCGTCGATGCGCAGCTGAGGCTTCCCAGCGTTGACTCTACCGATCGGCTTCACGTCGCCAAACGGAGAGGTTCTCACGTAGCCGCCCTGTGTTGCCCAGCGATAGAAGCTCTGAGCCAGCATCAGGTCGAATCGGTGAGAAGCCGCAGCCGGTACCGTCCCTGTCTTGGGCGATATTCTCTCGGTTGCTTCCTGATAGAGGGCGGCGGCTCGACGGGGCGTCAACGCAGCGATGTCCCGTTCGGAAACCGACGTGAAGAATGCCTTTAAGCGCGCAATCTGGTGCTGCGCGCTAGACGGCTTGCACTGGCCGAGGTGTAGCTTTTGGCGGTGCCACTCGGTAAGCACGTCAGCCAGCTTTCGCGATGGAGGCGGCGAAATCTCGCGTTCTACGCTGGTCTTGAACTTGAGGGCTTCCGCGAGGGTAGGGAAGAACACGGAGCGTCGGCCCTGGTTCTCCACGACGATGAGTCGCCATCGGTCTCTCTCCTCATAGGGCCCGAGGACACGGGCCTGGTTTTTTCTTCGCATGGTCGCAATCTCTCCTGGCTGCGACGAGGCGAAGTGCTTGCAATGGGCAGCATACTACAAATGGCGACATGTCAAGTGCTGTGTGATGGATCTTCGAGCGGCGCCCTTGGCCCAATTGCAAGCCAGCTGTGCCGGTCTGCCCGCTTGGCGGCGTCTCGCGAGGCTCGTGGTACCCAGGGCGCCGTGACTTTCACGCGCATTCCGTCTGGGGACAGCATCACGGTTTCCGGCTTGAGGTCGCGGTGGATGACTCCCTGCTCGTGTGCTGCCGCCAGGGCGGCTGCCAGCTGCCCCCACCTCGAGGACCTCAGCGGCAGTCAGCCGTGGCCCGCGGCGGAGCCGAGCGCGCAGCGTCTCGCCAGCCAAGAACTCCATGACGAAGTAAGTCGTTCCATCTTTCAGCCGGTGATGATCCGTGATTTGGACCACCCCCGGATGATGGACGAGATTGGAGGTGTGCGCCTCGTGTAAGAGGCGGGTCACCATCTCTTCGTCGTGGCTGAGGTACGGGTGCAGGATTTTCAAGGCGACCTGACGGCCGATCTGCGTGTGCCGGGCCTCGTCAGACCCCCATACCACCGCGGCCGAGATTGCGCACGATGCGCCGTACCCGCGACGGGGCGTACCTAACCACCCCTGCGCTCGGTACCAATTCGTCAACCACTGCCACATTAGGCGAGCCATTCAGTCTAGAGTTAGGTTAATAGCGTCATCTAGGCTTTCTATGCGAAAAAATCTACCGTCTACGCTCACCGACCGAGGGTCGGAACCCGCCAGTCAAGTACGGCTAATCACCTATGTCCTTAATTACAACGATTTGCGGGCGCCCCCCAGCGCTGCTTTCGACTTTGCCCAGCTGGACCAAGTCGTAGTCATCGGGCGCGCCACCGATACGCTTACCGGTTGGTCGCCAAAGGACAAGGAACTGCGTCTGACAGACGACTGGATTTCGCAGTCACACGCCCGCATCGTGATAAAATCGGGTGGCGACGTGGTGCACGATTTAGGTAGCAAGAATGGAACTTTTATCAACGGTGTGCGCGTGCAAAAGCACGTCTTGGCAGACCACGATCTCATCGAAGTGGGACACTCACTGCTCTGCTATCGGATAGTGGACCAGCGTCTAGCAGACGCCCTGTCGACCGCTGATCGCCGCTTCGGACCGACCAGCACGCGCAGCCCCACTGTAGCAATGCTGCTACATAACCTGAGCACTCTGGCCTCTTCGCAACGTCCGGTGCTGCTACTCGGCGAGACCGGCACTGGCAAGGAGCTTGCCGCCCAGCTGCTGCATGCGTGGAGCCGTCGCCAAGGCGAATACGTAACCGTGGATTGCGGAGCGGTGCCGGACCCACTGTTCGAGTCACGTTTTTTCGGTCATGTCCGCGGGGCCTTCACGGGAGCCGTCGCCAAGCAGGAGGGCGAGATCGTCCGCGCAGACGGGGGCACGCTATTTTTAGACGAAGTCGGCAACCTCAGCGAAACCGCGCAAACGAAGCTCCTACGGGTCATGCAGGAAGGGCAGGTTACGCCAGTCGGCGCAACGCAGGCGAAAGCGGTCAATGTTCGCTGGCTAGCGGCCACCAACTCCCGACTGCACGAGGAGAGCTCTACTTTCCGTCGTGATCTTCTGCGCCGACTGGGCACCACCCAGCAGCTGCCTCCGCTACGCCAGCGGCGCGAAGATTTTGGCGAGCTGTGTG
>CALFYE010000131.1 GCA_937952145.1 uncultured Myxococcales bacterium | reverse complement strand
CTGGCACGCGATGCGCCACACCTTCGCCAGCCACTACGTCATGTCCGGCGGCAACTTGCTCGCCCTGCAGAAGATCCTCGGCCACAGCAAGTTCGAGATGACTCAGATCTACAGCCACCTCGCGCCTGACTACATGGCGGGCGAGATGGCGCGGCTTTCTTTTGGCCCATCGCAGGCCTCAGTTCCCCATTCGCATCCCGTACCGCTCCCCCGTCGCGTCGCCTAAGACCGCTCGCAGGGCATCTGCCCGCCACCCGTGGCAAGACAGCCAGCATGAGGCCAGCCTCGCCGGTCCGCTGCCCGTACTGCGGCGAAAAGATCTGGATGGAGGTCGATGCTGACGAGGGCAGCACCGTCGCCGAGTTCATCGAGGACTGCGAGGTCTGCTGCCACCCCATCGTCTTTTCGGGCTACTTCGACGAGCGAGGGCGGCTGCGACTGTCCGCACGCACGGACACATGAGCCACTGACAGGAGTCAGCCGCGGAACGTCTGGTCGTCGCTCAAGCCGCTGTGCCAGACATCGGGGTGACGATGGTTATGGACGACGGCGATGATCCGCACGCCCTCTTTGACCTCTTGGTAGTAGAGGCTATAGGGGAACCGCTGGAGCAGTGCCCGTCGCGCCCCATGCTCCTGGAGCGGCCAGATGCGAGGGTTCTCCACGAGCCGCGCGACGCAGTTGTTCACTGCCTCTAGGAAGCGCCGGCTGATCTTGATGTCTTGCTCTCGGTACCAGAGCAGTGCGGCCCGCAGATCGGCGCGGGCACGCGGCGCAAAGCTAGCCTTCTTCACCGAGCAGCCTCTGCATCTCCGCGTCCACGACTTGCCATGGGATGCACTGAACCTGCCCGCTATCGATCTCGGCAATGCGACGCCGGATCTCGGGCGCCCAGAGCGCGTCCATGATGTCTGCCTGGCGCTCAGTCAGTGGCTCGTCATCGAGCGATCGCAGAAGTCGGCTAGCCAGCGATGAGCGCTCCTCGACGGGTAGTTTCATCGCTGCGTCCCAAATCGCCTGTGCTTGCTCACTCATAGTGCACCTGTTCAGATTCTGACCACAACCGATAGCAGAATACAAGTCGCTGCGTCGCCGCGTTGGTGTCGGCTCCTCGGCAGGACCTCTTGCAACCGCTAAAAGCATAATGCTCTGGCCGACTTACGGCTCGGCTTGGTACGATGAGGGCGAGCCGCCATGCCCATCAAGATCGACCTCGTCGCAGAGCTCCAGACCGCGCTGACCGACCCCGACGTGCGCGCGGCCCTCAGCGCCTACATCAAGCAGGCCGTCAAGGAAGCCCTCTCCGAGAGGGACACCGACACCTGGCTTGATCACAAGTCAGCCGCGCAGTTTCTTGGCCTGACCGTGCCCTCGTTTATCGCCAGGCGCCGCCGCTACCCCGAGCTGGACCAGATGAGCGCCGGCAGCGGCCGCATGCGCCGCTGGCGCCGCGCCGATCTCGAACACTGGCTGCGCGAGCAAGGCCGGTCCGGTCGCCGTCGGCGCTCGACGTTTGGCGCGTCGTTCTTCGAGCGCGAGCCCGAGTAGGCCCGGCCATGAGCAAGGAGACCCCTGCGACGGATGCGGGCGATGCGCGCGGCGGCCGTTCGCCGTCTTACACGGCGCTCAAACTCGCGCAGAACGGCCACAACATCTACTTCACCACCATCCCCATCGACGAGCTGTTCGACTACTGCGTCGTCGAACGCCGCAGCGAGAACCCCACGGAGGGCTTCCAGCGCCGGCTCAGCGAGTCTCGCGCCGATGAGATCGCGGAGTACCTCAACACCGAGGCGAACTCGATTCCCATCAACATTGTGCTGTCAGCACAGCCGGATGCAGAGTTCACCTACATCCGTGAGAACAAAGCAGTATCGTTCAAGCGCGTGGCCGGCGCATTCATTATTCTCGACGGTCAGCACCGGATGTGGGGCTATCAGAAGTGCTCGGCCAGGCATCGCGTGCCCGTCGCTATCTACGAAGGGCTGGCACGACCCGATGAGGCTCGGTTGTTCGTAGACATCAACACGAAACACCAGGGAGTACCGAAAGCGCTGATCCTAGACGTGAAGGGGCTGGCAGGTAGCGAAAGCGAAGACGAGCAGCTTCTTCGCGAGCTGTTCGACAAATTGAATACCGACGAAGAATCGCCCCTGCGCAACAAGCTCAGCGCGGCGCAATCGAGCAGCGGCAAATTGTCGCGGGTCGCCTTCAATACCTCCGTCATCCGTGCGATCAAGCGCGACACTCTGCGCCGGATTAGTTCAAGAGAAAAGCAGTACGAGCTTATCTTGAAGTACCTTCGCGCCTATCACGAAGCTCTGGAAGACAAATCCCTGCTGACGAAGAAGCACTACTTCAACTCCATCTTCGAGCTATTCGACGAAGTCGTGAAAAAGACGAAGAAGGATCACGGCAGCGTCACGCCCGTCAGCTTGAAGCAGGTAATCAGTCCTATCTGTAACCCGCCCGAGGACAGCCTACCCAAGGTTCAGAAGCGCGATACTCTCGTCGAGATCATGCGCAGCCGTCTGAATAGCGACACAAGCATTTCAGACGACGACATCTGATATCGGCCGCACGCGGCCATCCACCTACACCGTCGGCTCGCCAAGACAGGCACCTGCCGCCAAACTTCAAGGACCGCGGCCGCGGCAACACCTTGGCGCGGCCGCGACACGCCGATTCGGGAGTGGTCCAAAATTTGATCTCGACGGAGATTCAGTCATGAGCGCGGCCGCGCGGTGATCGCCCGCGGCCGCGCTCATCCCACCGCGGCCGCGCGATGTCGTCCTGCTCGCCATACGGTAGGCGGAGCTC
>CALFYE010000130.1 GCA_937952145.1 uncultured Myxococcales bacterium | reverse complement strand
CGTGCAGCACATACGAGATGAGGGCGTTCGCAGCTTAATATGTAAACACCTTCTTCGCTCGGTGTCGGTCATCGCCAACGCGCTGCGGCTGCGCAAGACCTCGCTCCAGCGTCGGGCGGGCCGCCCCCCGCGGCCCCGCTTGTTCCCTGGTGCGGCTTGGGCTAGCGCGCCGCTTTGACGTAGCCGATGTACTTGTTCCAGTCCCAGCCGGTGCCCGGATCGGTGTGCGTATTGGGGGGCGGGACTTCGGCGTGACCGATGATGTACTTGCGATCAACCGCGACGCCGTAGCGCTTGGTGATGGCGGCGGTTAGCTGGGCCGAGCGGCGATACATGACGTCGGTGTACCAGCGGCTGGGGGCGGACAAGAAGCCCTCATGCTCGATGCCGACCGACTCTTTGTTATAGGTCCAGTTGCCGGCGTGATAGGCGGTGTCTTGCTCGCGCACCATCTGCGTGATCTCGCCATCGCTGGAGCGAATGCAGTAGTGGGCCGAGACATTTGAGGCGGGATTCTTAAACCACGAGATCGCGCCGGCGTAGTAGCCCTCCATGTCGTGGATGACGACGCGCTTGATGCTAGAGCCGTCGCGCCCGGCCATGTAGTTGCCGCTGTTGGCGGCGTCCCACTTGATGCCGCTGGGATAAGCGCCGCCGGTGCCGCCACCGCTCGACGGGCGCAGGTAGCTCATATGCGACCAGCCCTCTTTGCCGGCGTAACGGACCTTGTAAAACGAGCTAGAAGGACCGGCCAGCACATCGACCACGTCGCCTTCCGGGACGGTGAGCAGCACGCTATAGCCAGTGCCAGGGCCGGTGCGCAGGTTCACGCCAACGCCGCCGGTGTTGTAGACCTCGGCCTTGCCGCCGATCGGCAGCGTGTCGGCGATGCCGATGCCGGCCGATTCCGACTCGTCGAGATCATCGGGGGAGGCGATCTGGGACCCACCGCAGCCCGCGAAAAAAAGCGGGCTCATGACGCCGAGCGACAAAGCAAGGAGGAGGGACGAGGAGGAAGAGGACAGTCGGGGGGAGGTTGTGGGCTTCATACCCGGCTGCAATGAGCAAGCAGGGTGCCAATGCCGGTCGCCCCCAGTCTGCCTCGCGGCGCGCCCGTTCCGTCGCTGGCCGGCCTGGGGGGATGGGGCCCCAGCTTGCTGTATGGCGCCATCAAGGGCAGCCGAAAGAGGGCACCGATCACAACGGCAAGTCGGTCGCCCCACCCACCCGGGAGGGCCATAACCCGCGATTTTTGTTCAAAAATCACAAAACAATTAGCCGCCTATTCTAATCGGACTTATCCGCAAAGCAGGTCGGCAAAAACGAGCGGATTAATCCGCAATTCTTTGAAATGGCTTGGGTATTGTCGTCCGATCGCCTTGTCTGCGATCAGACCGCCCAGCAACCACAGCCCCCACAGCGGCCCGGGCCGCCCCCGACCCGGCATCCGATAGCCTGCTTTCGTGCCCGGCCTTGGTGCTGGGCAGCCAACAACAGCGACGATAAGGCGGCGGTTTTTCTCTGCAGCTAGGCGGACTTAGCGGACCCGGCAAGCGAGGGCCGTAGGCAGATTCGGGGCTTCAACTATGTCGGATGAGGTTTTGTCGCACAGCCTGTAACCCGCTGAAAAATAAGCGATTAATCAACGCTTTCTATACGTCACGATTTGCTCGCCCTGCGCTGACTAAATCGTGATAACTAATGAGTTATCGTATGCCCGTCAGTAAGCAGTTCGCGCAGTTCATGGCCTTGCTGGAGCTTGTCGAGGCTCTGGCGGGCCGTCAGACGACGGAGTCGTTGAGCCTGCGCACCGCTACGGGCGAGCCAGTAGGTCGCCTGACGGTGGAAGGTGGCCAGATCCGCTTCGGCATCGAGCATCGCGGCCGGGTGTTCATGGACGAGGTGTTCATGCGCGAGCAGCCGCGGCTGAGCGTGATCTTGCGCAAGATCCTCGATCGTCACTCGCTGGCCCGCATCGAGCGCGATCTGACCTGGGACATCTCGGCGATCGGTCGGGTGTCGCTGTGCGAGCTCACCGCGCGCGCGCTGCGCAAGGTAGCGGCCGACTGCGTGCTGCCCTCGGCGGCGCTGCGCCCCCCCGATACCGGACTGCCGCAGCTTCGCCTGCTGAACGTCAGCTTCTCGCCGATGGAGCTCGCGCTGGCGGCGGGCCTGTGGGGCGCCGTCCGGCACGAAGATCCGGCCGCCCAGGTCTATTGGTCACCGCCGGTGCCGACGGCAGAGCGCTGGCTGTTCGAGTGGCAGCCCAATGATCTGGGCTTTGCCTGGCCCATTCTGACCGACAACCTGGCGCTGCGCCGAGTCGCCGACGTACGCACCTACGGTTCGCTGGCGCATCAGCTTGCGCCGCAGAGCGTGACACGGCGGCTGCGCAGCGATCGCAGCGCCACCAGCGCCACGCTGACCTTGCTCGACGATGGCGTCTGCTACATGGCCAGCAGCTCACGCTACCTGGCGCTGCTGATCTACGACCGCGTACACATCGCACGCCTGCTGACCAGCCTCGAAGAATTCATCGAAAACGACAACATGCGCCGCCCCGATTCAACCGGCGGGGTGCTGCTGGCCGGCAAGGTGGCGCTGGCGGCAGGGCAGCATGCGGCGACGACGATGGCCGGCCTGCGGCTGTCGAGCAGCAGCGCCGCGGCCTCGACGCAGTCACCCATCCCAAACGGGCAGGAAGGCGCTGCCGAGCCGAGCAAGCCGGGAGCACGCCTGCCCGCGATGGCTCCGCGGAGCGTGCCAACGCCGCCGCTGTCATCGGCCCCGCACCCAGGCGCCGGGGGCGCGGTGCCCGCCATTGCGACGACACTGCCCAACCTGCTGTCGATGTCGACGAGTGCGCGGGCCCCGATCGCGGCACCACAAGGCCCAGTGCCGCCCCCGCCTTCGCGCTCGCCGCAGGCTACACCGCCTGCACCGCCGATGCAGCCGATGCAATCGATGCAGCCGATGCAGCCGATGCAGCCGATGCAGCCGACGCAGATCGCCGGCATCCCCGTCAATATCGGGACCCCGGTCTCGTCTTCGACGGAGATGCAGTTCGAGACCATGGAAGTGCGGCTGAGCGATCTGGGCATCAACTTGGACGAGCCGCCGACCCGTCCAAGCAGCAGCGCTGCGCCGGTCAAGCCGCAGCCACAGACCACGCCACCGCCGCTCGCACCGCCGAAGCCGGCACTGATCACACCGCCGCCGCCCACGCCGCCGCAGCCTCCGCTATTGGAGACGGCAGCGCCGCGCTACTTGGCTCCCCGCGAGTCCAGCGGTCAAGACTGGCTGCTGGCGGCGGCCGAGCTGATTGACTCCAGCGCCTGGCACTCGGTGGGGCTCCCGCCGCTGTTGCCGCCGCAGTCATCGGCGAGCCTGCGCGAGTCGCCGACTGAGAATCCAAGCAGCCCACCTGAGGCAGCCGCCGCGCCCTCGGCCAGCACCGGGCCCACTGAGCCCGCTGAGCCCGCTGAGCCCACTGAGCCCACTGAGCCCACTGAGCCCGCCCCGCCGCTGCGGCTTGCGGACTTTGAAGCGGCCCCGCCACCAAGCGCACCTGACTCGGTGGTCGTGATCCTGGGGCCGCAGGCCGAGCGAGCCGACTTCCCGACGGCATCGGCAACGGCCTCGGCCGAGACCCCCGCCCCGCCAAGCGAGCTAACGCCGCTGCAGGAACCGGAGGCCGCACCCGCTTCTGTCGAGCCGCCCGTCATGGCCAGCGTTGCCGCGTCGGAAGCCCCTTTGCACCTCGTCGCGCCCCAGTGGCCCGCCGATGAGCCGACACCCGAGCCGCTGCCCATCCCAGCCGATGGACCGGAGACCGCGATCGCCGAGCCCCCAGCTCCGCTGGCCGAGCCCTTGTCCGCTGATCCGCGGGTCCAGGCAGTGGTGCGGCTCGGCTTTCCCGACCTGGCCGTGCTGGCCACCCTGCCGCCACCTAGTGCGCGAACTGCCGATCCCCCGGCGGTCGAAAGCTCGCCAGATGGCGTCGGGGCGCTCGATCCCGGCCCGGCGTTCCCGCCCAGCGATGGGCACGGGGCCAGCCAGGCGCTGCCGGGAATCGACCAGGTGGAACCGCTCGCGACGCACAGCCTCCCCGCTGCCGCTTGGCCAGAAGCGGGTGAGCCGCCCGAGCGGGCCCGCGCGACCGCAGACCTACCGCCACCTGTGAGCGTCGCAGCCGAAGCCAGCGACGATCCGCCACACGCCGAACCAGCCGCATCGCAGGCTACGCCACCCGCCCCCGCAGCCCTGCCGACGCCGCCCCCCGACGACGTCGAACTGGCCACGATGCTCGATCTGGAGCTGGATGCGCTGATGCATGGACCGCGCGAGGCCGTGCTCCCGCCACTCGACGCTGAGGCCGCGCCCTCCGCCCCGACCGGGGGGGCCGAACAAGCGCTCACGCCCAAGGATCCCCAAGACCGCTCACCCGCCGCGACCACCGAATCGCCGATGGACGAGGCTGTAAAGAGCCCGGAGCCAGAGACGGCCCGCGAGCTGTCAGAGACGGCCCGCGAGCTGCCAGAGACGGCCCGCGAGCTGTCAGAGACGGCCCGCGAGCTGCCAGAGACGGCCCGCGAGCTGTCAGAGACGGCCCGCGAGCTGCCAGAGACGGCC
>CALFYE010000129.1 GCA_937952145.1 uncultured Myxococcales bacterium | reverse complement strand
CGCCGCGGGTCAGGTTCGCGATGTCGGCGGCGATCGCGGCGCGTTGGGCGGTGGTAAGGTGCCGGCGATACAGGTTCTTCGACACCACGAGCGGGACGATTGTGTGGTCCTCCTTCTCGTAGGTGCGATGACGGCACTCGACCCCGGCCCGCTGGCACGCGAGCCAGCGGTTCCGGCCGTCGATGATCCGGCCATCGCGGTGGCGCCAGATCGGCTCCCGCAGACCGTTGACTGCAATGTCGACGGCCAGATCCGCGAGGGCGGACTCCTCCATCAGCGGGAAGATGTTCGCCGCCGGGTGGAAGTCGGCGATTGCTGGTGTGACGGGCCGACTTTCCAGCGGGTCGGCGACCAGGAGATCGAGATCGCCGCTCATGGCCGTAACTCCTGCCCGAGCAGGACGGCACGCCGATGTAGGGGCGGCAAGCTCGACCAGCGATCCAGTCGCCGTTGTAGCTCATCCAGACGTTGCCGGGTGAGCAGCCGCTGCGCTGGCGAAGTCGAAGATCCGGCGGTATTATCGCGCGGACTCTCGACCGTGGGTGCGGCCTGACGGGGCCGCCCCACATCTTGACTCTCGATGGTCATGGTTTAGGCGGCCCGGTTCCGCTCGGTGGCCAGAACCGCACGCGCTCGTGCCGTCTGATCCCGCCTGACCTCCGCACCCTGGAACTGGGCTTCGCTCAGCCTGCGCTCAGCTTCGGCCCGCCACGCGCTCCGTCGAGCGCACGCCCGCCCACCGATCGTGATCGTCGGTGGGCTCGTCCAACTGCGGACGTAGCGCGGCGTCGCCGGAAAGTAGTTTTCAGTGATATCGGCCGCGGCAGCGGCACGGTCGAGGTAGGGGTCAACCCCAGCGGTATCGGTCATCTCTGGCTCTCGTCGTTGTCTGACGACGATTGCCAAGTAATCCTTTCCCGTCGGGCGAGTGGCCCACTAGCCCGAACTATCTTCGAGTCGGGAGCTTTCTGCTGATTTCGTCGACGCTCAGCTTTTTCACAGGCTTGCTGGGCTGATCCCCATTGTCGCGTGCGTTATCGGCGCGTGCCTTGTTGTACGCGTCGACCCACTTGTCGAGCCCACCAACATTCCGCCATCCCTTCTTTATGTTTATTGCTCTCCCTCGTTTGCTGATGCCGCTGGTAAGCGAGTCCAATCGGGCGAGTTCTCGTTCGCGATCGTCAAGCTTCTCATCGAAGTTCTCGCGCAATGATCTATGGGCGGACTCCCGGCTGGCATCTGTCGCTGCCGTCGCCGCCACGGCCGCCCCGTCGAGCAGCATGTAGGCGACGTGGCCGATCAGGCTGCCGATTGTGAGAGCGCGAAGCACAGCGCTGCAGGGGTTGCTCGTATCCAGGGCTGCTCTGGTCTCAGCGACGAGGAGCAGCAGCGTCAGTAGCTCGAAACGGATGTCTGGCTGCCCTTCGATCGGCGCGCTATCCTGATCGTAGCGCGTGCAGACCTTGTCGGCACCCGCGTCGTATCTGAGCTGGCTTCGTCCGGCTTCTGGCGTCCAGTCGGGGCCGACGGGCCGCCAGCCGCCGCCGACAAAGACATCAGCGAACCCGCTGGGTGGGTAGTGCCTTCCGTCGCCTTCCGGCCATTCATAGCCACCGAGCAGTTTCCGACTGATCTGCTCGACTCTGAGCAGGCCCACCGCCACGGCCTCGCCTGCACCCTGATCGTCAATGGGTCCGAGGATGCCCCCCGGCGGCAGACCAGCGCGGGCTCGATACAGCGCGTTCCGCTCCTCATCGGATAGCAGCGCGAGCGCTTGGTCTCGCCAGCGTTTGTACCGAGCTGCCCGACCGCGTGGCCCGGCAGGTACTCGCTGCTCACGCATGAGTCTGCTCCCGCGCCAGCCCAACCACCTTCGCCCCGCCGCTGGTGATCGTCTCGATCTTCCGCCCCCAGGCGTCGAGTACCTTGCGCTGCTGCGGTAGCCACAGCGCGCGGTCATAGGCGCGCTTGGTCTTCGTCCCGACCACGTGCCCGAGGATGCGTTCGAGGATGTGCTCCTCCTGGCCGTGCGCCAGTTCCGGCCACCATGTACGCGCTGTTCGACGGAGATCGTGCGGTACGGTGTCGGCCGGCACCTTGCCGCCCTCCCGAAGTAGACCCCATGCACGCGAGACGCTCTGCTGCGACAGTGCCGACGCCACCTTCTTGCCGCGGAACACGAAGCCGCCGGACTTGCGGCCGGGGAGAGCGATGGCCTCGCGGAACAACCTCACCGCCAAGGGCGAAAGCGGCAGCACGCGATCGCGATCTGCTTTGACGCCAGCGACGCCGCGGATCAGCCAGCGGGGGCCGCTGTCGGCGAGATCCGGATCATCTTGCCCGTCGAGATCGAGGTCGGCCTCGCGTGCGAGGCCGACGGCGCCGATGCGTTGCCCGGTGACCAGCGAGAGCTTGAGCAGCAGCCGTAAGCCCTCACCGACGCCCACATGCGGTATCGAAAGCGTGCTCCACGCTGCGTGCAGCTCCTCAGCCGAGAGCGTCCTGTCACGAGATTCAGACTGGGATGGCAAGGGGAGCCGCTGGGCGGGCGATACCTCGATCCAATCCCGATCGACGGCGAACAAGAACATGCTGCCGAGCAACATGCGGAGACGCTCTACACGCGTGCCCCGGTGCCCCTCGGCCACCTGCTCGTCGACGAACTCCTGCAGGAAGTTTGCCAGTGCCTTCCTGGTGACCTTGTGGACGGGCAGGTGGCCCAGAGCGCTGGTGATGGTCGCGAGGTCACCCTTGAACGCCTTGACCGTGGCAGGTTGCCACCCCGGCGAGCGGACCTTCTCATAGGTCTCGGCCAGCGCTGCCACTGTTCGGACCGCGGCGGCCGTCTCGGCGAGCTGCACCCGCAACGCGACCTTCTGTTCCGCTTTGGGATCGACTCCGCGCGCGACCTTGGCCTTGCCCTCGCGGGCCAGCTTGCGCGCCTCGGCAAGATGCAGCTCGGGCGAGAGCGCGCCGATGGTCCAGGCGTCGTTCGGCCAACGCTCGCCGGATTCGGGATTGAGCCCTGGTAGGCGGTATTCGAGCCGCCAGGCGGCGCCGTGGCGATTAAGCTCCAGGAGGAGCCCTTTGACTGCATCATCCCGGAGCTTGGTGCGCTCTCCAGTTCGGTTCCGCCACGCCGCCTCAACAATCTGCTTTGTGAGGTTCGCCACGCCCGGCCCCTGCCTTCCGTTCGGACACAGTTCGGACAGATACCGCGAACCATACGTCAGGACAAGTCAGACGATGGCAGGCAGGCGCCAGAGAAGCGGCGCTATATCAGCGGCTTATGGGCGTGGGCGTCTGAAGCCGTCAGACGCCGTCAGGCGTCACAATGTACGGCCGCAAATACATGGGCATCGACCGCTCGACCTTCCTGGTCGACAAGGACGGCAAGATCGCCCGGATCTGGCGGAAGGTCAGCGTTCCCGGGCATGTCGAGGAGGTGCTCGGGGCGGCGAAGGGCCTCGCCTGAGGGGCTCGGGAGCCGGTCGCTGGAGGGTTCGGCTGGCTCCATTTCGGACAGGTTTCGGACAAAGGGGCAGGACCACCTGAGCGGCGGCAGCTCCGCGCGACGAGGGCGCGACATGGAAGGGCCTTCGCGAAGTAGAAGGAACGGCAGGCTCATCACCTATCAATTGAATAATGGGCTGGGTTGCGCTATTGTCGAGATTGAGATAGGCCTGCCCTATATCAGGGCGGCCAGGATAAGATGACGATTGCAGTGTGCTATCTTTCCCCAGAGGGCGTGGTTTTTGGCGCGGATAGCACATCGTCGCTAAACACGGCGCCGGGTGGCTTTCACTTCTTTAACCACAATCAAAAGTTGTTTGAGCTTGGCGATGGGGGCACCCTGGCCATGCTCACGTGGGGTCTCGGGGGGCTTGGAACTACGAGCCACCGTACCCTCATCGCGGACTTAGCTGGTGACCTAGAGGCCGCGCCAGCGAGCACTGTCGAAGAGGTTGCAGTTCGGTGGATTGACCGATTCTGGGATGCATACACCTCTGCTCTAGCTGCGGAAATCGCCCATCTGAAGGCGCTCGAGAGCCTACAGCCGTATGCGCCATCGGGTATCCCCGCTCCGGACACGCGGAACGAGCAGCAAGAGTACTTCTTTCAGAACATGAAGCGGCATCTGGTTGTCGGGTTTTGCGTAGGCGGCTACGTGATGCCGGACAGAACGCCGCACGCCTACTCGATGCTGTTCGAGCCTCTTGGCAGCAAGCCGCAGGCGGTCCAAATCCCGCCATGCACGTACGATGGCTGGGGAGCGCCCAACCCTATCAAGCGACTAGTTTTTGGGGCGGATGATGAGCTGCGAGCCGACATTCTCGCTTCGTCCCATTGGACCGGCACCGACGCAGACCTAGCGCAGTTGCTTGCACAGCACGCATGGCAGCACCCAATGCTGCCGATCCGTGACGCAATCGACTTCGTCTACGCGTGCGTATATAGCACTATCAAGGCGATGAAGTTTTCTAACTTTTCGCAGATATGCGGAGGTCCGATCGAAATAGGCGTCATCACGACCGACCGCCGATTTCGATGGGTTCGACACAAGGAGTGGGACGTGGCAATAACGGAAGGCACGCCATGAGTGAGGCACCCAAAACTCGCGCACGGCGTCCC
>CALFYE010000128.1 GCA_937952145.1 uncultured Myxococcales bacterium | reverse complement strand
GCTCACTGGCCAGCCGCGCCGAGGGCGTGCACAAGCGCTTTGGCCGCATCGAGGCTCTGCGTGGGGCGGCGCTGCACGTGCCCAAGGGGACGGTGTTTGCGCTGATCGGCACCAACGGCGCGGGCAAGACGACGCTGTTTTCCATCCTCTGCGGCTTTCTGCGCCCCGATCGCGGCGAGGTCGAGGTCCTGGGCGGGCCCCCGGCTTCGCCTCGGCTGCGCGGTCGGCTGCTGGCGCTGCCGCAGGACGCGGTGCTCAGCCGCGAGATGACGGTGCGCGAGCACCTAGAGTTTCTGGCGCAGCTTCAGGGCATGACGCCCGATCGGGCCCAGCGCGATACAGAGCGCGTGCTGTCGCTGTTTGCCCTGCAGGACCTGGGCAGCCGGCGGGCCGGGGCGCTGTCGCACGGGCAGGGCAAGCGAGTCGGTGTGGCGCAGGCCTTCCTTGGCGATCCGGAGCTGATCCTGCTTGATGAGCCGACCGCTGGGCTGGATCCGCGCAACGCCCACGAGCTTCGTCAGGCCATCGTCAGCGAGCGCGGCCGGCGCACCGTCGTCGTGTCCTCGCACAACCTGCAGGAGCTAGAGGCGATCTGCGATGAGGCGGCCTTCATCGAGCGCGGCCAGACCGTCGATGGCGGGCGCCTGTCCGAGCTGACCAGCCAGGATCGCGAGGTGACGGTCTACCTGGGCAAGGCCGACGCTGGCACGCCGCTGCTCACGCGTCTGCCGGCCCTGCTTTCCGAGGGGCTGCCCGGGGCCGAGGCGCAGCTTCTGCCCGCCGATCTCAGCGGCCGACCGACCCTGCGGGTGCGCTTCAATCCAGCCACCGCGGTGAGCGCCACCGGCAGCCCGACCCCACCTGTTGACTCGGACGAGGCCACGAGCGCGCTCCTGCGCGTGCTGCTTTCGGCGGGGGCCCGCATCTCGGAAGTGCAGAAGGGCAAGAGCCTGGAGCAGCGCTACCTGGAGACCACCGCCGGCCGCAGCTAGCGCCAAGCCTGGGACCCCGGGCCGACGGGTTGCGGATAAGTACTTGCCAGATCTAGCTTGGTAAGAATTTATACGTAAATCCGAGGCTGCGAGCCCGGTTATCGGCTGTTGCCGGCTGGCCACAGTTTTTTGAGATCGCTCAGGCCGCCCGGCATCCCCTCGCGCGGGCCAGTCCCAGCCATTCACCGACAGGGTTGGGCGAGGGGCAGCGCCAGGGTAAGCGTTGTTCCTGGGCTGGCACGAGGAGTGCTTAAGTTCTCGATCCTCGGTCCCACCTCTGGAGGCTTCGATGCGCTCACCCCGATCTGCCTGGTTGTTTGGTCTGTTCGCTAGCGTCCTTTTGGGCTGCGGCACCCCGTGCGAGACGACGGCGCAGTGCGGCGACGACGGGATGTGCGTCGCGGCACTGTGTCAGCCACTGGCCTGCGAAAAGACGGTGTTCGCCGTCGATCCGGCAAGCGGCGAGTGCGTGCCGCTGTCCGGCTGTTTCATGACCGAAGCGCAGCGCGGCTGGCACACCTGCAGCGATGATCCCTGCCTGGGCCGCGACGAAGCCACCTGCCTGACCGACAGTCGCTGTCAGCCGGTCTACAGCAACCCCAAGGTCGACAAGAATGAGCTCGCCAAGCGGCGCGGGACCAACGGTGTGGTTGACCTGGAGATCGGCTGCGTGGTGCTCGACGGAGGCAGTCCCAAGCGGTCTCCGGATGGCCAGGCTTTCGTCGCTGGCGTCAACAATGGCGAGGCCCCCAAGCACGCGAAGAACACCAGCTGCCTGTCGGGCGACAACAGTGCCCGCGTCTTTAGCGTGTGCCGCGCCGTGCCGAGCGTTCCCCAGCAGACCCGCTGCGAACAGCTGACGGGGCAAGAGTGCCAGAGCCGACGCGACTGCATGACCACTCCGCCCAACACCGGCGGGGTCTCGTTTGGCGGCACCACCACGCCGGTGCCGAGTCCTGGACCGGTCGGTCAGCCTCGGCGGGATGACGCCCCGGATGCCCCCAATAGCCTGCCGCGAGTCGACGCGGGCCAGTGCTTCACCCGTCACGAGCCGCCGGCCACGAGCTGCGCCGGGGCCAGCGCCACCTCCTGCCTGCTGAGCGCGGGCTGCCAGCCGATCGGCAGCAGCTGCTACTGCCCACCCGGCGGCCTCTGCGACTGTGGCGGCGGCGAGTTTCTCGGCTGCGAGAGCAACGATCGCCTGCGTCGCTGCCGCTCGACCGCCGACTGCGGGGCGAACGAACGCTGCGACAACGATGAGGCCTGCGTCCTGCCTCGCACCTTCGACAGCCCGCCGAGCACCGATGCTCAGCCCGGCTCGGCGAGCTGCGTCGGCGCCTGCGTGCCCAAGGGCTGCGCTGGCATGGGCGAGCGGATGTGCAACGAGCACGCCGAGTGCGACGGTGGCAGCTACGGTACGGTCTGCCGGCCCAAGCCCTACTGCCAGAGCGGCGGCGGTGGCATCATCCTCGACCTGGTGCCCGACTCGTCGAGCTGCGGCTGCGATGCCGAATTCGTCGGCTGCGGCGAGCAGAAGCCGAGCTCCGAGCTGCGCAGCGAGCGCAGCCTGCTGATCCGCGATCCCGAGATCATCGACGATCCCGCCTTCCGCCTGGCCAGCGTGCTCGGCCGGCTGGCCCCCGCGGACAAGCTCGATGACTTCACCCGCGCCCTGCTGCGCCAGATCGGCGAACCGCGCACGCTGGGCAACGGCGCCATCGCCCCTCAGCGACGGGGATATGCGAGCTTCCTGGCCGAGATAAAGCCCGACATGGCTGGCATCGGCGAGCGGCTCTCGGGCCTGTTGCACCCCACCGCGCTCATCAATCGCGTCGATCTGGCCAAGCCCGGGACCTGCGGCGAAGCGCGGCTGACCTATGCCCTGACGCGCGCTTATACCGACGGCAATCAGCGCATGACGATGATCGTCGAGCTGCGCGTGCCCGACGATGGCAATGGCTGCCGCAGCGTCGCCCAGCGCTGGGCCGAGCTGTCGCTTCTCGATAGCGTGGCCGAGCGCCGCAGTCGCCTGATCACGCTCTATGCCGAGCTGCTCAAGCCGCAGAACCTGGGCCAGCTGCGCACCAACGAATTCCTCAACCGCAGCGGCATCGAGCCGTGGGAGCTGCGCGAGTTCCACCTCGACGGGGCAGGCCTGCCTGAGCTCTCGCCGGTGGCCCAGTCCGCTGACGTGCGCTGGCGTGGCGACAGCGGCTTTTTGTCCTGGGTGCGCAGCAACGCGAGCGCGATTCATCTCGGCAACGCTGAGATCCCGCGGCAGTACCTGGCTGCCGCCTCGCGCGAAGATGGGGGCCGCCTGCAGTTCGATAGTCGCGACACCGTGCTGCAGGGTGCCGAGGCCGACCTCAACGCGCAGAGCTGCGCCGGCTGCCACCTGACCGAGACCAAGTCGCCGTTTGTCCACATCGGCGAGCGGCTCGGCAAGCGTGTGCCCGGCACCTCGACCTACCAGCCGATCGGCCGCGCCGTTATCGACACCTTCCTGCAGAAAGAGCTCGTCGGGCGAGCCAAGAACCTGCGTCAGCTGGTAAACGGTGCGCCGCTGAGCCGGCTGATCCACCAGCCGACCGGCCTGGCCCGCGTTCACTAGCCCCCATCGTGCCCCTCCCCGTCGCGTCCCTCCCTGCTGCGTCCCCTCCCGTCCTGCTCGCTACGGACTGACTTTTACGGTCAGCGTGTACTGCCCGCCGCCGCCCCCCGCATCGGTGACGATCAAGGAATAGCTGCCTGCCGGGAGCGGGGTCGTGGTGTTCAGCGTCGCGGTGTTACTGATCGCCGAGACGCAGGCGACATCGCCGCCGCTACTGCAGAGCGTGCCTGCCCCGCGCAGCGCCAGGACTGGCCTGACTCCGGCGGTCGTTGTCGTCGCGACCGCCTCTAGCCTCTGCGGCGAGCCGAGGACCAAGCTGTAGATATCGCGGCCGGGGCTACTCGTGCAGCGGAGGCGCGGTCCGCTGCTGCTGCCATTCATCGCCGTGGTTACCGTCGCGGTATCGCCCGAAAAGGACAGTAGGCGCGGTGCGCTGCAGCTCTCACCGCGACCTAGGTTGGTGGCGCGCTGTTCGACGGTCAGCTGATAGTCACCGCCTGCCCCGTCGGCATCGACGACCAGGAAGTACCGACCGACCGGAAAGCGCGAGGTGAAAAAGGCGCTGGTGGCGCAGATGTCGGCGACCGTCTGTGGCTTCTCACACGTGCTCTTGAGATACACGTGCGGCATCCAGTCCCCGATCGGGATCACCTGCACGCCCAGATAGGGCTCAAAGACGCTGAGTGAGTAGACCGTATCGGCCCCCAGACCGCCGCAGCTTGCCGAGGTGTCGTTGCGACGGCCCAGCGTACTGTCGTTAATCACCGCGCGATTGCCGACGAACTGCAGCGGCTGCGCGCTGACGCAGTCTTCGCCGAGAGCCATCGCCAGATCGCCTCCCGCGCTGCTGCCATCGGGATCGTGACCGCCGTCGCTTACCGGGGCGAGATCGGCGGGCGGCTCGGCGGTGGCAGCATCGGGCTGCGTCGTCTCGCAGCCGCCGCAGGCAGTCGGCGCATGGCAGGCTTGCAGGCTGCTGCCGATCGTGCAGAGCAGGGTGGAGAACACCAAACGGATGGGGGCGGCGGATCGCTTCATGGTGGGGCAGGGCTCGCTTACGACGTGTCGGCCCACTGGGTCAAGCCACCTGCGCCTCCTTCCGTACACGTCTGGTCTGCCCGCCGGGCGGCTGGCGAGCCCTCGCCACACGTCGCTGCGAGCGGGAGCGATGGGTTTGCGATCCATCCAGGGGACAGGCACCGCATAATCAGGGTCACGTAGATGACACAGCCGCTCGCGGCCGGCGACTCTGTCGGCAGGTACACGGTGATTCGGCCGCTGGGGCAAGGCGGCATGGGCCTGGTGTTTGAGGTCAAGCACCAGACGCTCGGCACGCGCGCCGCGCTCAAGCTGCTGTGGACCGGCCAAGCGATCAATCGCGAGCTAGCCGCCCGCTTCCTGACCGAAGCCCGCGCCGGCGGCGCCATCGAGCATCCCGGCGTTGTGCGCGTCCTTGAGTACGACGTGCTGCCCAGCGGCGTGCCCTACCTGCTGATGGAATTCCTGCCCGGCGAGACGCTGAGTCAGCGCCTGCAGCGCGGCCGCCACCTGGGTCTTTCCGCCCTACCGATCCTGCAGCAGATCGCCGACACCCTCGCCGCTGTGCACGCGCGCGGCATCGTCCACCGGGATCTCAAGCCGGGCAATGTCATGCTGGTGCCGGATTCGGCGGTGCCGGGGGGCGAGCGGGTGAAGATCCTCGACTTTGGCATCGCCAAGATCTTGGCCAAGGCGAAGACCGAGGCGGATCTGGTGCCCGAGGTGCAGACGGCGGATGGCGCGCTCTTGGGCACGCCGGCGTTTATGGCGCCAGAGCTCTGGCAGAGCAGCGGCCGGGCCGATGAGAAGACCGATGTCTATGCGCTGGGGGTGATGGCGTATCAGATGATCGCCGGGCGCGAGCTGTTTGAAGTCAGCGATCCGATCGCGCTGATGTACCAGCATGCGACGCGTCGCCCGACGCCGCTTTCGACGGTGGTGCTGGATATCCCGGCGCCGCTTTCGGATCTGGTTGCCGACATGCTGCAGAAAGAACAGGCGCAGCGACCCACGATGGGGGCGGTCGCGCAGGCGCTGCAGGGGATCTCCGCTGCGCTAGGTGAGGGGGCGCGACAAAGCCGCGTGCTCCCCGCTGCGGGCACTGAGGCGAGCGGTCCCGCCAGCGTCGGCCCAGCCTCGGTGGCAAGCGTCGGGCCAGGGATTGCGCTGGCTCCTGCCGATGCTCGGACCCTGGATGGTCAGCTCCGCCGCGAGGAGTCGCCCCCTTTGCCCCAGTCCGCTGCGCTGAACGCCATGCCGCAACCCTCGCAGATCCTGTCACCCGTGGGACTGCCGGAAGACGCGACTTTGAGGCCACCCGCGCCGGCGGTCGTCGAGGCAGCAGGTGTCGCCCTAGACGCAGCGACTCAGCGACGTGAAGCCCCGGTCGTTCGCCGCACGCTGCCGCTTCTGTTGGTGGCGCTCCTCTTGCTTGTGCTTGCCCTGGTTGCGCTGCGCGGCTAGGCCCCTTTTCTCTCTCATTTCACTGTGCAGTCCTTGGACACCAGCGAGGCGACGGCAGAGGGGGGCGAGGCCGAGGCAGCACGCCAGCGAGAGCCCTGTCTGGTTCAGCTGCGCACGGTCTACGTCGGGGGGCGAGGAATCGTCTCGGCACCGTCGGCCCCGCTGCTGTGGAACGGAGCCAAGGCGCTGGGCATCGGTCGGCGCAGCAGCGCGCCCTCGGCCGAGTCGTGGCTGGCGATCGAAGATGACCGCGTCTCGCGCCAGCACGCCCGCCTGACTCGTCGCGGCGACTCGCTGATCTTGGAAGATCTGCACAGTCGCAATGGCACGTGGCGAAACGGCGCGGTGGTGCCGCCCGCGACGCCGATTGCGGTCAGCGATGGCGATGTGCTGCGCATCGGCGACTCCTTTCTGGTCGTTCGCTGGGTGCCGCTTTTGCCCCCGGATGCGGTGATTCCGTCGGTGATTGGTGTCTCTCCAGCAGCGGCGGGGCTGCGCCAGCAGATCGCGAGAGCGGCGACACACGAGCGCGCGGTACTGATCCGCGGCGAGACCGGCACTGGCAAAGAGGTCACGGCGCAGGCTCTTCATCAGCTAAGTGCCCGACGGGGCGAGCTGGTGGCCGTCAACTGTGCAGCCATCCCAGCGACGCTTGCCGAGTCGCAGCTCTTTGGCGTTGCGCGCGGTGCCTTTACCGGCGCAGTCGCGCACGGCGGGCTGTTTGGTCAGGCCGATCACGGCACGCTGTTTCTCGACGAAGTCGGTGAGCTGCCGAGCGAGCTACAGCCCAAGCTCCTGCGCGTGCTGGAGAGCCGACGGGTGCTCGCCGTGGGCACGCAGCACGAGGTGGCGCGCGATGTCCGCATCGTCGCAGCCACCAATCGCGATCTCGAAGCGGCGATGGCGGCCGGCAGCTTTCGCCCCGATCTGTATGCCCGGCTCGCCGCGACCACGCTGACCTTGCCGTCGCTGTCGCAGCGTCGCGAAGACATCCTGCTTCTAGCGCAGAAGTTTGCGCCGGGGTTTGCGCCGTCGCCGCGCTTGGTGGCGGCGCTGCTTTCCTATGCCTTTCCGCGCAACATCCGCGAGCTTGGCCACGTCGCGACCCTGGTCGGCGATCAGGGGGAAGAGGCCGCGCTGCCTCTCCTCGCTACTCAGGTGGCTACTCAGGTGGCTACTCAGGCTGGCTCGGCGCCCCCGGCGGCGGGTCCGGTCTCGTCGGTGCGGGCGGTTCCAGCGGTTGCTTCCGCCCCATCCTCTCCGCCCCGCTGGCGGCACGGCGACCCCATTCCCGGTGAGGCCGAGATCGTCGCGCTCTTGCAGGCGCACCACGGCAACCTGACGCACATCGAGCAGGCGAGCGGCTATTCGCGTCGCCAGTTTCGTCGCTGGGTCGAAAGCTACGGGCTTCACCTCGACGGATATCGCCGCTGAGCTACGCTCCCGTCGCTGCCCAGTAGAAAGTGGGCAGGTCCCCGTCGCTGCCCAGCGCGCTTGCCGGCTGCCCAGCGCTGCCCAGCGCTGCCCAGCGGAATCGGGCCCGGAGCTGCGCGGGCGGTTGCGCGCTCGGCAAGTATTCCGTCGCTGAGTCGGCAAGTCCGGGCTGGCATCGGGCTTGCTGAAGCTTCTGGCATGCGCTCGGCAATCACGGTGAGCCCGCAAGTCACCGTCGAGCACGAGGCAGGACCACCTGCCCAGCCGAGCGAGCCAATCCAGTTCACGGGGGCAACCATGTTGACGACTTGGAGCGACGTAAAGACCGCACTCGCGCGCTTTCCACTCTCCGCCCAGCGCGAAAAATCGCTGAGCTTCGACGTACCCAGCGACGGCCCGACGCCGACCACGTTTCATGTCCTTTGCGAACAGCTCGGCGGGCGAGCGCGGCTTGTGATCTGTCTCCACCTGCTGCCCGAGGCACAGGCTCAGACGGGCGCGGCGCTGCGCATCAATAGCGAGATCCTGCTTGGGGGTCTGATCAGCTTCCGCGGCTCCATCGCGCTGCGCCACATTCTGACGCTGGGTCGCTTCGATGCGGCCGAGCTTTACGAAGCGCTGGCCGCGATGGCCGACAGCAAGAGCCGCCTGCTCGCTCGTCTGGGACTACCGACCACCAGCTTTGCCACCGGCTACGCCGACTAAAGGGGGACCTGCACCATGTCACAGCACGCTGAATCGCATGCACTGGCCTCGACAACCGATCTTCTCGCCTCGGTGACCCCGGCAGCCTCGGCGACCCCAGCTCACGATACGTCGCAGCATGAGGCGTCGTGGTGGCAGTCGGGGCTCCACAACCTGCAGCGCAGCTTCGAGAACGTCCACGCGGTCAAGCACTCGCTGCACCCGCACGGATCGGCGCTCGCGGGCGAGACGGCGCTGGGCTCGACGGCGGGGGCCAGCCAGGCGGCGCCCGCTCTGCAGGAGTCCGAGCAGATGGTCGATGCGCTGCGACGGGCCCATCCCCCCGGTGGGAGTGTTGGCGCGCTCGGCCGTCTGTTGGGCAGCTTCGGTGTCATCGGCGGGGGGGCTGAGCTTGTGCACGGCTACCACGAACTGAAAGCGGGCGACACCTTGCAAGGCACGCTGGATACCGTGGCTGGCCTTGGAGGCCTTGGGGCGGGGGGCCTGGCGATGCTGAATGCTCCGCTGGCGGGAGCCGTGGCCCTGCCCGCCGCTGGCCTCGGCATGATGGCCTATGGCAACCACATGAGCCGCGAGTGGAACCTGTTCGGTGAGGGGGCCGATCACCGGCCGCGCTCCAGCTTCGATATGGTCGGCGACTACATGCAGCAGGCCTATACCGGCGCGGACAAGACGCTGGGTGGCGGGGTGGCCGGCAAAGTCGTGGGCGGAGCGATGGCGGGCATGACCGGCCTGGCCACCGGTACCGTCGCGGGCGCCGCCAACGTGGTCATGGGTGTGCTGGGCGCGGGCCTTGGTGCCGGTCGCTTCCTCAAGCAGGCGGCGCTGGCTGCTCTATCTCGACGGGGGAGCTGATTTCGCAGCGATTTCTCCGTCCGAACACGGCGATTCTCCGGCGGACAGGAAGCCCGATCAGGGAAAGACCAGAGGGTGTGCGCCAAGATTCGGATCTTTACGTGCTCCCTCGCGGTTCTTGAGGATTAGCCGGCCGGTCTTGTCGAAGCTGAAGTCGAGCACGCTGCGGGTGGTGGGCGCGTCGTCGCCTGAGTAGGAGCTGGACTCGCCGGTCTCCTCAGAAGAGAGGGTGATGGTCGGGGTCAGAGACGGTTTGCCCGAGGGGCCGATGCCCGCGACGCGCAGATAGGTGGTGTTCTTGCTCTCGCCGGTGCGGCAGCCATAGTCCTGCGACCAGCGGATCAGGATCTCGCGGGCCCCGCCGGGGATGACGTCGCTCTCGCTCAGCGAGTCGAGGGTGAAGCCTTCCGAGCAGTAGTGCCGCGACTCCAGCGAGACGATCGACTCGATGCGCCAGCCGTCGGCGGTCTGCAGCGCCAAGAAATAGTCGGTGAGCGACGCATCCGAGCTGTCGCCGCCGCGCTCGCAGCGATTGCTGAAGATGCGCACGGCGCGATAGGGGGCGCTGGGCTTGGCCAGGCTGCCGCTCTCGATGGCTTTGGGATCGCAGCGGCACTTCATCTTCGGACCGTCGCCGTCGTAGTCCTCGTCGAACGAAGCGGCGACTCGCTTGTTCACCGCCTTTTGCGCCTTGCAGAAGGCTTCCAGGCTGGGGTGCAGCGTCGTCATCGGCTGCGGCACGAACGGATCCAGGGCTGCTGCCGCCGCCGCATCTAGCGTCGCCAGCTGGGCTCGCACCGTGCTGTTCTGGCGTGCTCCGAGCGAGCTCTTATACGCCGCGATGGCCGCCGCCTTGTCGCCGCGCGCTTCGGCAATCAGCCCCAGGTTGTAGTAGCTCGCGCCCTTGAGGTCCGACTCGGCGCCGTACTCGATGGCCTGCTGCGAGTACTTGGCTGCCGCCGGCAGCTCGCCTGCCTTGTAGGCTGCATAGCCCAGCTCGGACAGCACCCGGGGGTTCTTGGGATCGACCAGCAAGCAGCCTGAAAACGCAGTCATCGCCGCCTTGTAGTCGCGCTTGGCCAGCGCCTGTCGACCGCTCTTGAGGGCGGCTTTGCACTGCGCTTGGCTGGCCGCGCCAGGTGGTGTTGGTGTCGCGGGAGGCTCGGCACCCCTCGCCGCCACCGCTGCCGTCACGCCCACCGCAAGTGGGAGTGCGACCAGCCAGCGTCCCCCGTCCCCCAGCCATCGCCGCCCCCGGCCCATGTCCTCGTGGATGCCTCGTCTGGATGCGCTCATGCCTGCCCTGCTTGCAAGTCGCTAGACGGCCCCCGACCGCACGACCGAGCCCATCCCAGCCTCAGCCGAGTCCCCAGCCCCCCTATCATCGCAGCAAGTCCGCCCAGGGCGGAGGCGAACCTGCAAGCCCGCCCCCAAGCCCCAAAAAGGAAAAGGCCAGTGAGGTCATCACCAGCCTTTTCCGAACTATCTAGAGTGGGCGTTGTTGGACTTGAACCAACGGCTTCAACCGTGTGAGGATTGCACTCTACCGCTGAGTTAAACGCCCGATTTTCATCGCATTTCTGCGATGGACTGCTTGAGAGGAACCGGCGAGAGCGAGGTCGCGACTCGCGTTATGCCTGCTATCACGGGCCGCGCCGGCTGTGCAAGCCGGAACCTCAGCCCGCCCGCCTTACAGCGCCTTTTCGACGCAGCCGGAGCGGAGGCAGCGGGTGCAGACGCGCAGGTGCTGCGTGCTGCCGTTGATCTTGGCGCGGACGCGCTGCAGGTTCGGACGCTGCACGGTCTTGCTCTTGATGTTGGAGTGGCTGACCTTGTTTCCGACGAGCCGCCCCTTGTTACAGATGTCGCATCGATTGGCCATGTGAATTTCGTGCCTGCTGAGGTCTTAAGAGAAACCAGGCCTAAAGAGCGGGCCCGGAAACGTGACGAGTTGGGATCGTTACCACACAGCCTCTGCGGCCGGCAACGGAAAAGTGTCGGTCATTTACCCAAGCCGGGCTGGCTGATAAGTTGAGGCCATGTTGCAGGTGCAGGTGAGAGGTACGTGGGAGCGGAGCCCATCGACGTCGCGGGCCCGTCCGGGAGCGGGGAGCCTGACCGCTGCCTGGGCCTTCCTGGGGCTGCTTGCGAGCGCGGTGCTGATGGGTCTTTCGGTTGGCGCTGGCTGCTCAGCGCAGGCGGGGATGTACTGCCAGCAGCAGAGCGACTGTCGGGTTGGCCTGGTCTGCAATAAGCCTCCCGGCGCCCGTGCCGATAGCTATGGCATCTGCGAGCCGGCTCGTCGCGGCAACGGCGAGGCCTGCGTGCGCAGCAGCGACTGCGAGGTCGGTCTGATCTGCTCATCTGAGCTAGGCACGGTCGGCCCGGATGAGCGCCATGGCATCTGTCTTTCGGGGGAACGGAGCGACGGGGGCGTTTTGGACGGGGCGGCGAGCGACTAGGTTGGGGGGGTAGGGCGGGGGGGCTCGATGGGAGGAGGGGGCGTCGGCGGGGCGGGCTGGGCCGAGCGCAGGATCTGCTGGTACTCGGGCACGGCTTCGATCTTCTTTTCGAACTCGTAGTAGCGGCGGCGCTTCACCTGTTCCCGCAGGTGGACGATGGTCGAGTGCGGAATCGACTTCGACACCATGTTGATGATCCAGTCGGGCAGGCTGCCGCCGGGGTTGGCGAAGACCTGATATTCGGCGCGGGTGTACTCGCCGCCTTTTTCCGGCCACAGGTACCAGTGGCCGCGTAGCTTGGGCATGCGCACCGCTCCCTTTTGCGGTGGCCAAGCCGGATGTTCGATCGCTTCTAGCTCGATGCGCACGACGTTCTTCTGAGTGTCGAGGGTCGTAATCGCGCGCAGCACGGCATCGCGGTCCGAGGCGGGCCACGGTGCCTTGGTGCGGTTGTAAAAGATCGCCGTTGAGGAGTTGGGCTTCTCGACGAGGATCTGTGCCGCCGCTTCTTTCATCCACTCCAGGCGGTGATCGGTGTCGTTCATCACGCCGAGCACCGCCGCGATCGGCGCATAGATCGTTCCCACTCCGCGGAACTCGTGCAGCGGCGAGCCCGCGACCGTTCGACGGTGCACAGCGACGCCGTTATCGCCGCGGACCCACTCCCAGGGGCCGTGCTGCGGGTCCGCCATCGCCTGCTCGGACGCCTCGGCCAGCCCCGGGCCATCGGTTCCTGGCAGGGCGCACAGGCCCCCAAAGAGGGCCAGCACTCGACCCCACTGAGAGAGCCGTCGCATCCCGGCTCCCCCCCTCTGCTGTTCGGAAGAAGACATACCCACTTAGGCTCGCATCGTCGCCGCCCGCGGTCAACAGCCAGGCCCCCGGAAACGAAGGCGTCCGGGGCGGGCCCCCGACCGCGCAGCGAGCCGACTTCCCCTCTCGACTTGCCCGGCGATTGGAAGGAAAATGGCGGCTTCCGGCGCTGGGCCGACCTTGGCCACCTCGCCTTTCCTCTGCCGCTTGTGAGCCCCCTGCCTTGAGTACGCTTCTTGATTTGCCGACGCTGCTACGGCTGCAGAACCTGCAGCTATTGTCGCGCGTCATCGCCGAAGGGGCGCTGGCTGGGCTGCATCGCTCGGCGCATCACGGATCGTCGGTGGAATTCGCCGAGCACAAAGAGTACGCACCCGGCGACGATCTGCGGCATATCGACTGGCGCGCTTACGGCCGCATCGACAAGTACTACGTCAAGCGCTTCGAAGAAGAGACCGAGCTTCGCGGCTACATCCTGCTCGATGTCTCGGGCTCGATGAGCTACGGCCGGCAGGGACAGCTCAGCAAGCTTGACTTCGCCAAGCTCCTCGCGGCGGCGCTTTCGTACCTGCGCCTGCGCCAGAACGATCCGACGGGGCTGATTCTTTACGGTGAGGAGCTGCAGAAGTACATCCCGCCCCACGGCGGCGGAGCCCACCTGTCCGATCTGTGCGGCGCGCTCGAACGCGTGCAGGGCGAAGGTCGCACCAAGCTCGCCGATGGCATCACTTATCTGTCCGAGGTGGCGCGGCGGCGCAGCCTGTGCATCGTGCTCTCTGACCTCTTGCCGTCGAGCGATGAGCTGGACGATCAGCCGGCGGCCCAGCTTGTTGAGCGCTACGCCGCGCTTCTGCGCGCCCGCTTAGCCGGCCTGCGGGCTCAGAAGCATGACGTCATCGTCCTGCAGATCCTCGACGCGGATGAGCTGGATCTGCCGTTTTCCGGCCTGACCTGGTTTGAAGACATCGAGCCCGGTCACAAGGGCCCGGCCCGTCTGTTCGTCGATCCCGCCGACGTGCGTGCCGCCTACAAAGCCGAGATCGAACACTTCCTGACCGCCATGCGCCGCGGCCTGCGCGAGGGCGACGTCGAATATCATCTGGTGCAGACTTCGCGCTCGATCGAGAGCGTGCTTCTCGACATCCTGCGCGGCCCGCTGCGTCGCCGGATTCGCAAGTAGGGTCGGCTGATCATGCATCTGCTCTCGCCGCTCTACGCTGCGCTGGTGTTCCTGGGGGTCCTGCCGGTGATCATTCACCTGATGGGCCGAAGGCGGGCCAAGGTGCGCCCGTTGCCGACGCTGCTCTTGCTGTATGCCAGTCATCGGCGGGTGGCGCAGCGCACGCAGGTGCGGCACGTGCTGCTTTTGCTTCTGCGCATGCTGATCTGCATCGCCGCGCCGCTCGTCTTGGCCAAGCCCTACATCGAGACCACGTCCGATCTGCCCGCCACCGCCAGCCTGCAGCAGAGCGCGGTGCTGGTGCTCGATGACAGCCTTTCGATGCGCTATCAGCTACCGAGTGGGGGCGGTCCGCTGCTCGGCAGCAGTCGACGCAGCGATACCCTGTTTGCTCGCGCCAAGAAGCGCGCCAGTCGGCTGATCGAAGCGCTGCCGCCGAGCGCTGACGTTGCGCTGGTCATGGGCTCGCGCGGGAACGCGACGCCGCAGGGCGAGCTGACTCACGATCGGGCGCGACTTTACAGCGTGCTCTCGGGCCTGCAGCCCAGCCTGCGGGCCGGCGATCTACAAGGAGCGGTGCGGCGCGCGGCGCAGATCCTGGCGACGGTGCGTCACGGCACGCGGCACATTTATCTTTTGACCGACGCCACCGAGCACGCGCTGTCGCCGGTGCGGCCGATGTCCGATGCCGAGATCTCGGTGGTCGATATCAGCGAAGCGCAGCCGCTGCCGAACCGCGCCATCGTCGATCTGCGCAGCGAGCAGGCGCAGGGCTTAAGCGGTCAGGGCCTGCGCATCTCGATCGAGGTCGCCAACTTCAGCGATGTCGCGGCCAAAGAGATCACCGCCACGCTGGCCGTCGATGGCAGCGCCGTGGCCAGCGGCCTAGTCGACATCCCGCCGCACGGGCGCGTGGTGAAGCGCTTCCTGCACAGCTTCCGCCACGGTGGCGACGAAGGCAGCACCAGCCCGGGCAGCGACGACAGCGGCGAGCGGCGCGTATCGACCAGCAGCGGCGAGCCGCTGGGCGGCGGCCTGCACCACATCAGCGTTTCGCTTGAGTCCGATGCCCTGCCGGAAGACGATGTCCGCCACCTGCGCGTCGAAGTCCAGCGCCACCTGCGCGTGCTGCTGCTCGACGGCGAGCCGCGGGCGCTGCGCCGCGATGACGAGGTCTATTACGTCGAGATGGCGCTGCATCCCAGCGACCGCCCCGGCTTGGATGACACGCCCTTTGTGCTGACCACCGTGCCAATCGACGAGCACCTGCCCGCGCTTGCCGACTACGACGTCGTCTTGCTGTGCAATGCCAAGGCTGATGATCTGTCGCGGCGGCAGCTCGATCGCGCCCTGCGGGGCTATGTCGCTGATGGGGGGGGGCTGCTGATCTCGCTTGGTGACAACGTCGATGTCGACACCTACAACGCCGCCCTGGCCGAGCTTCTGCCGCAGCCGCTGGCCGTCACCAAGACCACCGGCACCCTCGATCGCGAGCGCGGCAGCGAAGACGAGAGCAGCAGCCGCGAAGACGTCCCCCTCGGCAACGGCGAGCACCTGGGCCGCTTCGATCGCCGACACGCGCTCGTGCAGCCGTTCCTGCATGGCCGGGCCGCCGACTCGCTGCAGGCGGCGCGCTTCAATCGCTATGTCCTCCTGCGTCCCACGCCCAAGTCGGCGAGTGGCGGCGGCGTCGTGCTGTCGTTCGAGAGCGGCGCCCCCGCCCTGCTGGAGCGCAGCATCGGCCGCGGTCGCGTCATGCTGTTTACCTCGACGCTGGATCGCGACTGGAACGACCTGCCGATTCAGCCGGCCTACTTGCCGCTCTTGCAGCAGGTGGTGCGCTACCTGGCGCGTGCCCCGCTGCGCGAGTCCGAGTCGCCCGCTCTCATCGGTCAGCCGCGCGATCTGCGGCTGCAGGCCGGCGATGCCCGCGTCGAAGTCACCCTGCCTTCCGTCAACAAGCGCTTGTTCGAGCGGCTCGGTGGTCGCCAGCTCCTGACCTTTGCCGACACACAAGAGGCCGGCTTCTATCGCGTCGCCGCCGCCAGCGAGAACGGCCCCTGGCATCCCCGCCCGTCGGAATTCTTCGTCGTCAACGTCGATCCCAGCGAGTCCGATCTGCACCACGCCCCGCCCGAGCTGATCCAGGCGCTGGAGCGGCCGCCTCCCGCCAAGACCGGGGGCACCGAGGTCGCCGGGCCACCGCAGCGCCGCATCGAGCTGTGGCACTACATCGCGCTCGCCATCCTGTTCTTCCTGATGGGCGAGGCCCTGCTGTTGCGCCGCAAGTAGGCGCGCAGCGACGGAATCTCCCCCGGCCGACGATGAGCTACGCAGTCTTAGAAGAGGGGGCTGTCCTGCTGCGGGGATATGCGTGTCCCTTCGAGCAAACCCTGCTGTCCGACGTGGCTGCGGTGCTTTCCGAGGCGCCGCTCCGCCAGCTCATCACCCCGGGCGGGCAGCGCATGTCGGTGGCGATGAGTAGCTGTGGCCCGCTCGGCTGGTACTCCGACCGCGCCGGTTACCGCTACACCGACCGCGATCCGGCAAGCGGCCGGCCCTGGCCCGCACTGCCCGACTCGATCCGCAAGCTCGCCGAGGAGGCAGCCGAGCGCGCCGGCTTTCCTGGCTTTGTCCCCGACGCCTGTCTCATCAATCGCTACCTGCCCGGCGACCGGCTTAGCCTGCATCAGGATCGCGATGAGCGTGACTTCTCGGCCCCCATCGTCTCGGTGTCGCTAGGACTCGATGCGACCTTTCAGCTTGGCGGCTTGCGGCGTCGCGATCCCAGCACCCGCCACCTGCTGCGCCACGGCGATGTCCTGGTCTTCGGCGGTCCGTCGCGCCTGCGCTTTCACGGCATCCTGCCGATCAAAGACGCACCGCTCTTCGGCACGGCCCAAAGCCATCCGCTGCTGCGGGGTGCGCGCCTCAACCTGACGCTGCGTCGCGCTGGCTAGCTGCGGACACGCTCCGCCTTGCGCCGCCTCGCGATCGAGTAAAAAGAGCACCCCGCCTACGGCGTGCGGGTAGCGGGGACAAGATCGCTGCTGTAGATCTCGCGCCACAGCGCTGCGACGCGGCCGCGTAGGGTGGACTCGGGCTCGGCGCACAGGCGGTGGATGAGGGCGACGGGATCGGCCAGGGTCTCGTCGCCGCCGAGGCGGGTGAGCAGAAACGCATGAGCGAAAAAGTGCGGCGTGGGGCGGACATAGCGACCGCGCACCAGGCGCACGCTGCCGACCAGAGTCAGGCACGGCGGGGCGGGCGAGTCGTGCAGCTCACCGAGGTAGGCGCGCAGCTCGTGCTCGGCCTTGGCCGCGAAGCGTTCGTCGCTGCCGGTGAGCGCCAGCAGCCCCGGAGGGACGGGACGCGGCGTTGCATTCGGCGCTTCGCCAGCCGCCCCCGACTCATCTTCGTCGTCGAGCGCATGGCGGAGCTCGTGCGCTTCGGTGCCGAGGGCGAGGGCGTCGAGCACGGTCTTGATGGTCCGCTGCGAGTCGCCGCTGGCCAGCTTGGCGTTGGCGAATTCGACGCTGCGCAGGTCGGTATCGAGGATCAATGGACCCCCCGGCCGCGATAGCGAGGTCGCCGGCCACAGCGTGTCAAACCAGGCGTCCTCATAGACGAAGGACTCGGGCTTACTGATCGAAAGCTGGCCGCCGTGCAGGCGCTTGCGCATGGTCTCGATGGCTTCGTCGCGCTCGGCGAGCGCTGCGACCAGGGCATCGATCGCTGCTTCACCCGTGCGCGCGGCGAGGACGCGCCGAAGCTCGTATAGGGCGGCCTGATCCGCGGCGGTGAGCTGGCGACGAGACTTTGCGACCTGATGCAGGCCCGCGGCATCGAGCAGATCGCGAATCGCCGAAGCCTCGATGCGATCCAGAAACACGATCGGTCGTCCGCGGGCGGTCTGGCCCAGCAGGCCCATCTCGACGTTGAGGTGATCGAGGCGCGACAGCCGCCGAACTAGCACGCTACGTCCCCCGGCCCTCCAGGTCGCCTGGCTCACGACGGAATAGCTAAGGAGGATGGTCGTCTGCTTCACTGCCTGCGGGTCCAGGTAGTAGGGCAGCCGCGCCGCGAACAGCGCATCGGACAGCGCCTCGCCAGCCCCCCGAATCGCCTCGGCATCGGGGTAGGCGGCATCTAGGCGGCCGAGCCCCGCGACCACCTCGGGATGGCGGCGCAGCGTCGCTTGCATGGCCTGGAGCTCGGGTCCGCCCGCCGGCATGTAGCCCGCCTGGCGCCCTACTTGATACTTGGGCAGCCCCTGCGCAAACAACGTGCGGATGGGGTCGGGTCGGCTGCGCAGATAGACCACGCCGTAGATCGCCGCGCCGAGCAGCGACAGCCCCAGGAGAGCCAGCCACAGCCGTCGTCGCGATGGACGTAGCGAGACCACAGGCTGGCTGGCATCGGGCTCGACGACCGGGGCGGGCTCGACGGCGGGGGCGGGCTCGACGGCAGGGGCGGGCTCGGTGGTTTCGGGCTGGGAAGGTTCCACGGTTGTGCTACTCCGCCCCGGCCACCGCCGTAATCTGTGCCGGGACGTGCTTGTGGTGGGGGGTGCCGGCCAGCCAGTCGCGGTCGGCAGAGGACGTCAGCTCATTGGGCGCGATGCCGTGCAGCACCTCGCGGCCTGACTCGTCGGGATAAAGCAGGCCCAGGCCATTGGGCAGCGTGACGTGGCCGGGCTGCAGCGAGTCGCTGATCTCGACGATGGTGGTGGCGCTGCCGCGGCGGGTGCGGATGTGCACGCGGCCCCCGTCGGCGACCCCCAGACGGGCGGCATCAGCGGGCGCCATGCGCAGGGCGCCCTCGCGATCTTTTTTGCGCCAAGCGGGATCGCGCAGGTTGGTGTTGGCGGTCGATGTACGGCGCTCGCCGGCCGACAGCACGAACGGAAACTCGTCGTTGAGCGCGCTCGCGCCGGCGAGCTCAGCCGGCAGGCCCGCCAGCTCGGCGAGAAGCTCGGGGATGGCCAGGTGGATGCGGCCGTCGCGATGCTCGATGCGTCGCCAGGTCTCGTCGGGTTCATCGACGGTGAACACCACGCCGGAGCGGCTGTGCAGGATGCCGTCAAACAGCGCCTCGCCCAGCAGCGGCCCCTCGCCGGTAAAGCCGGCTCGCCGCACCGAGTTCGGATAGCTCATGGCGCACAGATGCGCCGCCGCCCACAGCACTGCCGCCGCATCGGCCCCGTCGGGAAGCTGCGGTCCCAGGGTCTCATACAGCACGACCGGAGCCAGCGCCAAAAGCCGCGGATGGCTGGCCTGCCAGGCAAAGAAGGCGGCCGCAAAGGGCAGCCGTCCGGTCGTCGGTATCGCCGCCGCAGCAGCCTTCAGATCGGCGATGTCCTCGTCGGTGTACGCCCCCAGCGCGCGGACCAGGCGGCGGTGGATCTCGGGTTCGGGCAGGGTGCCAGCGGCAGCGGGAAACAGCGGCGCGCGTAGCTGAATGGCGTTGCGCGGAAACTCCAGGTTGAAGAACGTCGTCTCCCACTTTTCAAACTGCGAGGGTGCCGGCAGGACGTAGTGCGCCAGCCGCGCCGTCTCGGACATCGCGACGTCGATGACCACCAGCGTGTCGAGCGCCGAAAGTGCCTGCCGCATGCGCGGGCTGTCGGCAAGCGAGTGCGCGGGGTTGGCGCTCTCGACGATCATGGCGCGCAGACGAGCCGGATGATCGGTCAGGATCTCGTCGGGGATGACGTTGCACGGCACCATGCCCTGCAGCAGGCGATGGCCGCTGACCGGCGTCTTGGAGTCGCGATCCTTGCCGATGAGCGGCGCGAACTGGCTGTGCAGGTTCATGCCGCCGCGTCGCGCGAAGCTGCCGACCAAGAGATACACCAGCTTCTCCAGGTACGAGCACAGCGTGCTGTGCGGGGCCTGCTGTACGCCGAGATCTTCTTGGATGGCGACGCCGCCGCGGGCCCCGGCGATGCGCTCGGCAACATAGCGAAGCTGCTCGACCGGCACGCCAGCATGGGCCGCATAGGCGGTGACATCGATGCCCGACAGCGCGGCCTGCACCGTGTCGTAACCGTCGGTGTGCTCGGCGATGAAGTCGCGCCCCACATGGCCGTCCTGCACCAGGATGGCGGCCAGCGCGGCCAGCACGAACGCATCGCGCCCCGGTCGCACGCGAATGTGGATATCGGCTAGCTCAGCGGTCTCGGTCCGTCGCGGATCGATGACGATAAGCGTGCGCGCCGGATCAGCGGCAATCGCCTTCAGCACCACCCGCGTGCGCGGCGAGCCGTGCGACTGCCAGGGGTTCTTGCCGACGAAGATCGCGACCTCGGCGTGCTCGAAGTCGGGTGTGGTGTGGCACTTCGGGGCGCCGTACAGCCGGCCGTCGACCCAGAACTCGCCGGTCTTCTCTTGCGCCAGCGCGTTGCTGGCGTAGATCGATCCCAGTGCGCCACGGGTCGCGCGGGCGTAGGCGCCGGGCAGATGGTTTCCCTGGCTGCCGCCGCCATAGTAGAAGATCGTACTCCCGCCGTGCGTATCGCGGATCGTGCGTAGGCGGGCCGCCACCTCGCTGATGGCGGTGTCCCAGTCGATCGGCTCGAAGCTGCCGTCGGGTCGGCGACGCAGCGGCGAGGTCAGGCGGTCGCGGCCGTTCTGGTAGTAGTCCAGGCGATGCGCCTTTTCGCAGGTGTAGCCCTGGGACAGCGGGTGCTCGCGATCGCCGCGGATCTTGTGCAGGTGTCCGTCTTTAGCGATGGCCTGGATGCCGCAGTTGATGCTGCACAGGATGCACGCCGTCTTGTGGAATGGCAGGCCGGCCAGGCTGCCGTCGTCCGAGGTGAGGTCGGAAGCCTCGCTGCGGCTGTGCGGTGTGGTGGTGGTTTCGCCCATAAGGGCATCTTGGCATGCCGGCGGGCGCGACGATACGGACAGCGCTGTTCGTCCGCCGGGCGCGTCAGATACAGTGTTCTGCGAGCTTGCGAGGAGAACCCGTGCACCGTCGTATTGCGAAGCCAGTTGTCGTCGAGTCGAAGTCGCTGCTATGGCCCGCGTGGCCGCTTCACGTCGGCGTTCATCGCGTGTTGGCTGTGCTGGCGCTCGGCCTGCTTCTGGGAGGCAGCGCCGCCCGCGCCCAGATCGCGCCGGTCCCGCCGAGTGCGGCCCCTGCCGTTGCTCCCAGCCCCGTCGCTGCTCCCAGCCCCGTCGCTGCCCCCAGCCCCGTCGCTGCTCCCAGCCCCGTCGCTGCCCCCAGCCTGGGACGTCCGCTGCGCGTCGGCCTGTCTGCGAAGTCGACGCCCTGCACGTTCTTCCCCGAAGGCCACTGGCAGGGATCGTTCTACGAGTCGTGGCAAGAGGTCGCCGCGACGGCCAACCTGCCGTTTGAGATCGTACACATCCCGACTTTTCGCCAGCTTCTAGAGGCCGGTCAAAGCGGTCAGGTCGACGTCGCAGTCGGCTGCATCAACATGACGCCCGAGCGCCTAGCCAAGTACCGCTTCAGCGTCCCCATCGAAGAAGACGGCATCTCGGTGGTGCTGCGCCGCGAGCAGACCCAGACCTGGCTGACCATCCTGCGCACCATCGGCTCGCCGGGGATCTTGGGGCTGCTCGCCGTGATTCTGTCGTTCGTGCTGGTCGTGACGCTCATCCTGTGGCGCATCGAGGGCTACAGCCGGCAAGAGAGCACGAACACCACAGGCCGCCCGCGCACCTTCGCCAAGCTCTATCAGATCCTGCTCACCGGCCCCGGCACCAACACCATCGCCTCGACGGTGCGCGGCAACAGCCTGATCAGCTTCGTGTACTTCGTGCGCATCGTCGCCGCCTCGGTGCTGGTCAGCTTGGTGTCGGTGAACGTCATCAAGCGCTCGACCGAAGAAGCGGCCAGCCGCGTAAATGGCGTGCAGGATCTCGCCGGCAAGACCGTCTCGGTCGGCCAAGGCAGCGTCAGCGAGCACTGGATCGAAGGCTGGAACGCGCAGCTTGGTCCCAGCGAGCCGGCCCGCCGCATTCAGATCCAGCCGCTCGATAGCTTGGCCAAGGCCATGGATGCGCTCTTGGCCGGCCAGGTCGATGCCGTGATCGCCGACAACGCCCAGGTCGCGTACTACCGCACCAAGATCAATCCGCGCGCTCCGCTGCAGGTCGCCATCCGCAACATCCACCGCCAGTCGCAGGGCCTGATCCTGTCGCCGCAGCTTCCCGAGCCCACCGCCTTGCGCATCAACCAAGCCATCGCCCGCATCAAAGAGACCGGCACCGCCGACGCCATCATGCGCCGCTACGTGCCAGAGGAGTAGTCGGAGGAGTCGTTGACTCGCGCCGCGACGAGGCGCGACGTCGACGAGCGCGCAGCCAGGCCTTGTGCAGCTCGGTCGTCGCGAACAAGACCAGCGCCAAGCCCAAGAGAAGCAGCCACTGCGACAGCGGCACCGGCTGCAAGTGCAAGATCTGGCGCAGCCCAGGCAGATACATCGCGCTTACGTGCAAGAGCAGCGCGGTCGCCGTCCCGACGAGCAGCAGCGGATTGCGCAGCGGACTTAGGCGCAGCAGCGAGCCGGTCTCGGAGCGACTGTCGCCGGCTTGGATGTTTTCGAACAAGACGAGCAACAGCAGCACGGCGTTCTGCGCTGCCAATAGCGAGTGTCCGCGTCGCAGCATGAAGGCGTACAGCGCAAAGCAGACCAGCGACATGAAGGCGGCGGTGACGCTGACCCGCTCGATCATCAGGCGATCAAAAATCGGCTCGCGCGGCGAGCGCGGCGGTCGCTGCAGCTCGTGCCCTTCCGCCGGCTCGAAGGCCAGCGAGACGTCCTGAATGCCGTTGGTCACCAGGTTCAGCCACAAGAGCTGTACCGGCCACAGCGGGGCCGGCAGACCCGCCGCCGTCGTCAGCACAAACAGCAGCACCTCGGCCGCGCCCGAAGCCACCGACAAATAGATCACCTTGCGAACGTTGGCGTACGAGATGCGTCCTTCTTCGATGCCCGCCACGATCGAGGCAAAGTTATCGTCGGTGATTACCAGCGATGCGGTCTCTTTGGCAACGTCGGTGCCACGCTGGCCCATTGCGACCCCGATGTGTGCGGCGCGCAGCGCGGGGGCATCGTTGGCCCCATCCCCGGTCACGGCGACGAAGTGACCCAGGCGACCCAGCGACTGCACGATCTGCAGCTTCTGCGTTGGCTCGACGCGGGCAAAGACGCGGGCCGAGCGCACCAGCGCATCAACCGCCGACTCACCCCCCGCACTTGCCGCCGCCAGAGTCGCGCCGGTGACCACTTGCTCGGGCCTTTCGGCAAAGCCCAGCTCGCGCGCGATGGCCAGCGCCGTCGCGGGATGATCGCCGGTCACCATCGCCACCTGCACCCCGGCCGCCTGGCAGGCTGCGATCGCCGCCGCCGCTTCAGGACGCAGCGGATCGATCATGCAGACGGAGCCCAGGAAACACAGCCCCTGCAGATCGGCCGCGATGAGCGGGCTGCCGGCGAGCTTCGATGGAGGCAGGCGACCACTGGCCAAGGCCAGCACGCGATACCCCTGGGCGGCCAGCGCGTGGGCCTGCGCGCTCAGTCCCGCCGCATCGATGGCGAGCTCACCCTCGGGCCCGGCCATCGTCGTACACATTGGCAGCAGCCGCTCGCCGGCGCCCTTGACCGCAACGATGTGCCCATCGTCCCACTGGTGCAGCGTGGCGGCAAAGCGCAGCTCGGGATCAAACGGCAGCTCGGCGATGCGCGGCGCTTGTCGCTGCAGGGCGACGGGATCGATTCCTGCTGCCCAGCCCAAGCGCAGCAGCGCCACATCGACCGCATCACCGTGCTCGATCCAGGCGCCATCGCGCGGACCGCAGAACCCGTCGTTACACAGCACCGCGGCCGTGCACAGGCGCAGCCAGCGGTCGCGATCCCTGTCGTCTCCGCGCAGCGCTTGCGGCGGCGGTTGCCCGGGGCCGCTCGTCGGATTCGCCGGGCTCAGATCCTCTAGCTGCGCCGCCCCACCCCCGGGCAGCTCGACGCGACGCGCCTTTAGCTGGTTCTGCGTCAGCGTGCCCGTCTTGTCGGAAGCGATGAAGGTGCACGAGCCCAGCGCTTCGACCGCCACCAAGCGCCGCGCGATGACGCGCCGCTGGCCCATGCGACGCGCTCCGATACTTAGCGCAATGGTCAGCGCCACTGGCAGCCCCTCGGGAATCGCCGAGACTGCCAGCGCAACTGCCAACAAAAAGACGCTGCTCAGCGAGTTTCCGCGCAAAAGCGACACGCCCCCCAGCAGCACCACCGCCACCGCCACGACCAGCGCGATGCGTTGGCTGAACTGATCCATGCGCAGAAGCAGCGGCGGACGCTGATTTTCCGTCTGGACCAGCGACGCGGCGATGCGACCAAGCTGGGTCCCAAGCCCGGTGGTTACCACCACGCCCTGGGCTCGTCCGCGAGTGATCAGCGTCCCGGCAAAGGCTAGGTTTTTGCGCTCGGCCACCGGGGTCTCAGGCGGTAGGATCAGGTGTGCGGACTTGCTGACCACCAGCGACTCGCCGGTCAAAAGCGACTCGTCGGCTTCGACGCTGCCTTCGCCCAAAAGCCGCAGATCGGCGGGCACTTTGTCACCGGCCTCCAGCACCACCCGATCGCCGGGGACCAGGTCGGCGGCGTCGATGGCGTGCGTCTGACCGGCCCGCACCACCAGCGCTCTTGGCACGGTCAGCGCGCGCAGCGCCTGAGCACTGCGCTCGGCCCCGTATTCCTGCACCGAGCCGATGAGCGCATTGACCGCCAGCACCACCAAGATGAACCCCGCGTCCGACAGGTCGTGCAAGAGCAGCGAGATCGCCGCCGCCGCAAGCAGGATGTAGACCAGCGGGCTTAGGAACTGCCGCAGAAAGATGCGCAAGAGCGGAGTCGGTCGCGAGCGCGGCAGCTCATTTCGGCCGTAGCGACGCCGACGTTCCTCGACTTCCGCCGCCGTAAGTCCGCTAGACGGTGTCGCGAGCTCGTCGCAGACCTCCTGCCCCGAGCGGGTATGCCAAGTCTCCTTATCGACGACATGCAAGGGTTCCGACCGCGTCATGGCCGCCCTAGCTTGCGCCATTTTCAACACCTGCGATCCCCTTTTGTGCCGGCCCGCAGTCCGCAACCCGGCCCGTCAACTCGGGCTAGGTTGCACGCAGGGGGAAGCGATGCCAGCGGCAGCCCGCAGCTCAGACCGGCCTTTGCCTCGACGGCCAGCGTCCCCGGTGCCGGCATCGAACCAGGGCACTTAGGCGTTGCCGATCCTCAGCTGGCAAGGCCACGCGCGGCAACCACGGCCGGGAGCCGCGGTGTGCGGGCCGATGCCGCCGAGGGACGGCGGGCGAGGTAGCCTAGCGCCCGCTCGCGTCCGGTTCAGCGATCGGCAGTTTGGGGCGGCTGGGAAGCTGTGCTCCATGCCAAACATCGACGACCCAGACCGTCTTCCTCGCCTCATCCAGGACAAAGAAGAGGCGGTAGGGATGATGGATGATGAGCTGACGAATCGGCAGATCAGCGAACTCGGGAACGCGGTGACCGAGTCGTGGGAATCGCGCAAGACGGCTCGCTGCGCGATCCATTTCTGCGAGACGCTTCTGCGCAGCGAGAGGGTTTACACCGGCCAAGTAGCGTGTGATTTCTCGCAGCCGGGCTCGCGCCGTCGGCGTGAAGTCGATCTTCATTTCCGCTGCGCAACGAGAAGAGCATCCAGCTCTGCCTTGACCGTGCTCCACGGCACACCCATACCAGCGTGTGCCTCCGCGAGACCGCGCTCGATGCCCGCGCCAATCTCGGCACGGACCTCGGGATCATCGGGTAGCGCTGGCGGAGCGATTTCGCGTTCTTGCTTGCTCGGCTCGGCTCGGCCTTGCTGACGACGACGCCAGCCGAAGCCGTCCTGCCGCCCTGACCATCAGCCTGCGCCATCAAAGAATTGATAATTAGAACCAAGAAATAACATCTATTTAAGACGGCCTCTATTCCGCCGATTGTATCGATGGTTCTTGCCGCTATGCGTCTTTCGGTATTGCGCCAGCGCGAGCACAACCCGCCGCCGCGCGAGAAACCGGAAAAAGGCCCACTGTGTCACTCGGACGTGAGTCATCGCCCCCGACACAAACGAGACCAGATTGACCGATAAACCCCATTTGGTCGATCACACACTTGAGACTTCCGCTGATTCGCTGGGCTGAGCCAAGGCAGCAACGAAGTTAGACTCGCGCCCCGCCCTCCCCCTCACCGCATCCATCACGCGCGCGCCGCTCAGACCGGCCTGAGGCTCGGTGGCGCGAGGTATCTGCCAAGCCGTTTCCCGGCGGCCCGTAGCCGGCGATAATGGGCGGCACGATGGCACGTAAAGAGGCCGTAGCCGCGGGCGGGGGGACTGGCGCAGCGCGCGGGGAAGGCGACGATCTGGTCGATCTGTCAGCGCTAGCCACGCTGATCTATGGCGAGCGCTACGAGATCATCGAGCTCTTGGGAGTCGGCGCGAGCGGCAGCGTCTATCGCGCCCGCGACATTGAGCTCAACGAAGAGGTGGCGCTGAAGGTGCTGCGCAAAGAGCTGGTCAGCGACCCCGCGACCCTGGAACGCTTCCGCAACGAGGTCCGGCTGGCCCGCCGCGTCACCCACCGCAACGTCGCCCGCGTGTTCGACATCGGCGAGCACGAGGGCGAGCGCTATCTGACCATGGAGCTGGTGTCGGGGCGATCGCTGAGCCGGCGCCTGAGCGATGCCGCTGCCAGTTCAGGGCGAGGCCTGCCACTGTCTGAGATCGTCGAGCTGCTGACGCAGATCTGCGCCGGGCTGCAGGCGGCGCATGAGAGTGGCGTGGTGCACTGCGATCTCAAGCCGGACAACATCCTGCTTTCGGCGGATGGGCGGGTGGTGGTGACTGACTTTGGGATCGCGCGGGGTCTGATGGCGGCGCCGTCGTCCGATAGCAGTGTGGCGGCGAGCAGCGTTCGGCCGGAGGGCCGAGGCGAGACGGGCGGTCGGAGCGATCGTGGGCGACGGTCAGCGCGGGTGGTGCAGTTCGATGGCACGCCGATGTACATCTCGCCAGAGCAGGTAAACGGCGAGCGTGTCGATGCTCGCACCGATCTGTATTCGCTGGGCGCGGTGCTGTTCGAGCTGCTGACTGGCGAGCCTCCGTTTGGCGGAAGCTCGACGGTGGCGGTGTTGGCCGCGCGCCTGCTGCGGCCTCCTCCGGATCCGCGCGAGCGTCGGCCGCAGATCCCAGCTGGGGTGGCACAGCTGGTGATGCGCTGCTTGGCGGTGAATCCCGCCGAGCGGCCGAGCAGTGCCAGCGAGCTTTCGGCCGCGCTACAGGCCGCGGTGCAGCGGCTGTCCGGCGAGCAGACGCAGATCTTGGTCCTGCCGCCAGAGCAGCTACGTAGCTTGGCAGAGCCGTCGCCCGACGATCGCGATCTTCACGTAGACGTCGCGGCCGATGCGCTGACGGCGGCCGAGCCCGCGTCCTCCGCCCCGCCGCCGCCGAAGGTGGTGGTGCTGCCGCTTGATAACCTGGGCGAGCCGGTCGATGTCGACTGGGTGGCGGGCATCACCCGTGAGCTCACCGATAGCCTGGCCGCCCTGCCCGCGCTGTCGGTGCAGAGTCCAAGCAGCGTGGCGCGAGCGCTGAGCAGCGGGCGCGATCCGCAGGCGGTGGCGCAGGCGCTGGGCGCGGCCTGGGTGGTCTCGGGTAGCCTGCGACGCACGGCGGATCAGGTGCGGCTGACGCTGCGGCTCTTGCGGGTGGCCGATGGCATCCAGGTCCACGCCGGACGACGGGAGGGCGCCGCCCGCGAGGTGCTGACGCTGACCGAGGAGCTGAGCGCCGAACTGGCGCAGGTGCTGCTCCCCGGCGAGCGCCCAGCGGCTCGCCCCAAAGCGGCCACGGCGGCGACCCTGACCGTGGAGGACTACCTGCGAGCGCGAGCCCTCTACGAGCGCGGCGACATGCCCAGCGTGCGACAAGCGGTAGCGCTTTTGGCCGGCGGTCTATCGCACGCCCCCGACGAGCCGCGGCTGCTTCTAAGCTACGCTCAGGCGCTGTCGCGGCTGTGGTTCTATGGCGATGGCGGGGCGGCGCAGCAGGCGATGGCGGCGGCCGAGCGCCTGGTGGCGGTGCAGCCGGGTCGCGCCGAGTCGCATATGTCGCTGGCCAGCGTGTACTTCCAAGGCAGCGAGCTGCGGACGGCGATGCAGGCCCTCGATCGCGCGCTCGCCCTGCGTCCTGACTTCGCCGATGCGCACGAGCTAAAAGGGCGCATTCTCATCGAGACTGGGCCGGTGCGAACCGGCATGGATCACCTGGCGCAGGCGCGACGCCTGGATCCCAGCTTGCTGCGGGCCGTCGCGGATCAGGCGCGCGTGCTGGCGCTCCTGGGGCGGCCGGATCGTGCGCACGAGCTGCTGTCGGATCGCAGCATCATCGAAAAGAGCTTCGGCATTCAGTGGATCCTGCGCGGTCGTCTGTGTCTATGGAGTCGTGATCGCGCGCGGGCCACGGCCTATCTGCAAGATCCTGAGCTCCGCTTGGAGACCTATGCGCGGGCGCGGCTGCTGCTGCAAGCGGCGGCGCAGCACACGCGCATTGCGGCCGAGGAGGTGCTGGCAGCGGGGCTGGCTTCCGACAAGAGCAGCCCGCGCGGGCGCTCGTTCTTCTTCCAGATGCACGCCGAGCTGTTTGCGTTTTTCGGTCAGCGCGAACAAGCGGTGCGCAGCGTGTCCCGCAGCGTCGATGCTGGCCTGACGGATCTGCTGTGGCTGGAGCGCTGCCCGCTGCTCACCCCGCTCGCCGACGACCCGCGTATGGCTGCTCTGCGCGGCGTGGTCTATTCGCGGGCCTTCGCCGTGCGCGAGGCCCTGACCGCCGTCTCGCCTTCGCTGCCGCCGGCCAGAGCGGCCTCAAGATAGGCCAGCCCGCCATCAACGATCGCCGTGGCGCGAGCCCGCGAGACCAGCGGCTCGGCGAACAGCAGGTTGAGGTTTAGGCGATCGCCAAAAGTGGTAATCGCCGCCAGCACGCGCGTCACCACGCTGGGGCTGACCACCATGTGAAAGTTGTCGATGGTGAACGGGCCGAAGTGAGCGGGGATCGGCAGCCGCGAGATGTTGGTCACGCCGATCACCGCCGGCGATGCGCCATCAAAGCGGCGCACAAAGGCCGGCCCGGGATCGCGACCAAAGGGGATGAACATGCCGATCATCGGCAGCGTCAGGTACTGCTCGCCGTTCTTCAGCGTCTGCCCAAGCTGGTCTTTGACCTCACAGGCGAGCTGCCACAGGCTGGGCGGCGGTCGCTTGCGGTGCCACAGATCGTGAAACGTCGTGACCTGCGAGATGTACAGCCCCAGCTCTTCCCCGACGGGCGGGGTCAGCTCACCGCGCAGGCTGACGGCGCTCCAGCAGCCGAGCTTCAGGCGGTCCCCAGCGGCTTTTTCTTCCGCGAACACGACATCGCGTGTGGCAAGCAGCAGCGCGGCGCACAGCGCGGCGTGGATCGTCGTGCCCTGCTGCCGCGCCGCATCCGTTAGTTTTTTCAACAGATCGCTGGGAAGTGTTCGATGAACCAACGCAGTGCGGCGGCTCTCTGGCGGGACGTCTTGCTCGCTCGGCAGCTTGCGAGCCCGACGAAACAGACCACCCAGGATGTGCTTGTAAAAGAACGCGTGCATATGCCCCAGCCGCGATAGCCCGCGCGCCGACGCTGGCAAGAGCTCCGGCAGCGGTGGTCGTAACGGCAAACTCTCGACGGGCGGCAGGGTGTCGCCGCGCCACAGCGCCTCCATATCGGCCAAGAGATCACGCATGGCATAAGCAGCCGACAAGGCATCGACCAGCACGTGATGATTGACGATAAGCAGCTCGCTCTGCGTCTGTCCGCGCACCCAGATCAGGCGATTTAAATGATCGCTGTCGGGGGGAAATCGCGTGTTCAGCTCGGCCATCGCGACGTCTTGCCAGCTGCTGTCCGAGACGCGCGGCACGACCGAGAGCGGCATCGGCCCGGCCCCGACATCGGTGAGGCGCAGCTGTCGATCATCCTGGGGGCGCGTTGGTTCGACGCGGATGCGCATCAGCGGATGACGGGCTTCGAGGCGCCGCATCGCGGCAAGCAGCAGGGGTTCGCTGAGCGGCCCGCGCAAAGAAAGAATGGTGCAGCCGTTGAACGCGTGCCCACGATCGAGCAAGAAGAACGCGCGTTCCATATCGCTAACCAGACGGTGCATGCGCGCGAACTATATGCGCTATGGTGCGCGCATGTCATCGGCGACTGAGCGGACGCGGTCTTTTTGGGCCTGGGGTTTTGAAGAGCAGTTTCCTGACGCGGACGAGCGACAGATCTTGTCGCAGTCGGCCGCTGCTCTGCTGCAAGTGCCGCCACCCCCACCGCTGCCGTTGCCGCGCTGGGAAGATGTGCGCCTGCCGCCGCCGCGCCTGCCGCCTCCCGTCGAGCTGGCGGCGATCGCTGACTTCGCGGATCGCAGCCGGGCGCTGCACTGCTACGGCAAAAGCTTCCCCGATCAGCTGCGCGCCTTCGCGCTGCAGTTCACAAGTCCACCCGACTTCGTGCTGTATCCGCGTGATGAAGCGGACATCGCTCGCTGTCTGCGCGCCTGTGCTGCGGCGGCGGTGGCGGCGGTGCCGTTCGGCGGCGGGACCAGCGTCGTGGCCGGCGTCGAGTGTCCGCTGCCGGGTGGCTTTGCCGGAGTCGCAGCGCTGGATCTGGCACGACTCGATCGCGTGCTGGAGATCGATCCGACTTCGCGCGCCGCGCGCATCCAAGCGGGTGCCACCGGACCTGCGATCGAGGCGCAGCTTGCGCCGCACGGCCTGACCCTGCGTCACTATCCGCAGAGCTTCGAGTTTTCGACGCTGGGTGGCTGGCTGGCGACGCGGGCCGGCGGGCACTTCGCCACGGTCTATACCCACATCGACGATCTGGTGCAGGCGGTGCGGCTGGTGACGCCGGGCGGCATCGTGCAGACGCGACGCTTGCCCGCCTCGGGCGCGGGACCGGCGCCAGAGCGGCTGTTTCTGGGCTCGGAAGGCGCGCTGGGGGTGTTTAGCGAGGCCTGGCTGCGGCTGCAGAAGCGACCGCACCTGCGCAGCACGGCCAGCGTTCACTTTGCTGACATCGCTGGTGCCGTGGCGGCGACGCAGGCGGTGGCGCAGTCGGGGCTGTTTCCCAGCAACTGCCGGCTCTTGGATAGCGGCGAAGCGATGCTGGCCGGCGCCGGGACGCAGCCGACGCTGCTTTTGGGGTTTGAGTCCGCAGATCGGCCGGTGCGCGAGCGGCTGGAGAGTGCGCTAGAGCTGGCGCTGCAGCACGGCGGTGTCTGTCCGGCTGGGGCGCAGCACCGCGAGGGCCCAGCGCGTGATGGTGCCGACGGTAGCAGCGAGGCCTGGCGGCGAGCGTTTCTGGCCGCGCCCTATCGGCAGAGCGCGCTCTTGGCCTGCGGCTTCCTCGCTGACACCTTCGAGACGGCCTGCACCTGGGAGCGCTTTCCAGAGCTTTCGCGCGCCATCCGTCACCGCGTGCGGGCGGCGCTGAAAGAGCACTGCGGCGCCGGGCACCTGATGATGCGCTTCACCCACGTCTACCCCGACGGGCCCGCCCCCTACTTCACCTACGTTGCGCCGCTGCCGGGCGCTGATGCCCCGCCGGCCCAGCTTCTGGCGCGGGCGATGGGGGCCTGGCAGGCCATCAAGGCGGCGGCGAGCGACGCCATCGCGGCCGCGGGTGGCACCATCACCCATCACCATGCGGTTGGCCGCACCCACAAGCCCTGGTATGGCGAGGAGATCCCGACGCTCTTTGGCCAGGTCCTGCGCGATGCGAAGGGGCGTCTTGATCCGCAGCAGATCCTAAACCCTGGCGTGCTGTTGCCGTAAGCGCAGAGCAGGTGTCTGCCGCCTGCGCGCATCCCCCCCGGCTGGGTTCGCGCTTCGTCGGGCTTCCCGTGGTCGGGCGCGGCGAATATGATGCGCGCCATGTCTACTTCATCTGTTCCCCCCCTGCTTGACTGCGCCCCGCATATGCCCACCGGGGCGGCTGGCGAGTCGGCTGCTCAGACGGGCCTGTCGCGCGTGGCGCTGGGCTTGGTCGGCTCCGAGATCCTCAAGATCGCCGCCAGCGTTCGCGCCCTGCAGGCTAAGGGGCACCAGATCTGCAATCTCACCGTCGGGGATTTCCTGCCTAAGGAGTTTCCCATCCCGCCGCTCCTGCAGTCCGCAATTGCCCGTGCTTATGAGGCCCGCGAGACCAACTACCCGCCATCCGACGGCATGCTGGCGACGCGCGAGGCGGTGCTGGAGTTCTATCGTCGGACGCTGGGGCTTTCGTATCCGCTTGAGAGCGTCGTGGTCTGCGGCGGGGCCCGGCCGGCGATCTATGGCTGCTATCGCGCGGTCGTCGAGCGCGGCGATCGCGTCATCTATCCCACGCCCTCGTGGAACAACAACCACTACATCCACCTGTGCGAAGGCGTTCCCGTCGAGTGTCCGACGCGGCCCGAGGACGGCTTTATGCCCACCGCCGACACCCTGGCCGGCCTGCTGGCTCCGGGCGGAGCGGGTGAGGGGGCGCGCCTGCTGTGCCTCAACAGTCCGCTCAACCCCACGGGCACGGTGATCAGCGAGGGCGAGCTACGGCGCATCTGCGACCTGGTCCTGGCCGAAAACGCGCGGCGGCAGGCGAGCGCCGATCCGCGGGCCCGGGCCCCGCTTTACGTCATGTACGACCAGGTCTATTTCATGCTGACCTTCGGCGAGGCGCGTCACTACACCCCGCCCGGCCTGCGTCCCGAGATGGCCGCCTACACCCTGTTTGTCGACGGCATCAGCAAGTCGCTGTGCGCCACCGGCCTGCGCGTCGGCTGGGCCGTAGCGCCGCCCTACATCACGGCGCGCATGCGCGATATCATCGGCCACGTCGGCGCCTGGGCTCCTCGGCCGGAACAGGTGGCGGCGGCGGAAGTGCTGCGCGACTTCGACGGCACGAGCGCCTTTCACGCCCAGATGACGACGGCGGTGCGGGCTCGCTTGGACCGGCTGTACCGCGGCCTGGTCGACATCGCGTCCCGCCATCCCGGGCTGCCGATCGTCGCCATCCCGCCGCAGGGCGCGATCTACTTGTCGGTGCAGATGGCGCTGCATGGACGCAAGCTGCCCGACGGAACGACGATCACCACCAATGAACAGATCCGCAGCTATCTCTTGCAAGCGGCGGGCATGGCCGTGGTGCCCTTCCAGGCCTTTGGCCTGGGGCAAGAGAGTGGCTGGATGCGGCTGTCGGTTGGTGCGGTCAGCCTCGACGACGTGACGGCCCTGCTGCCGCGCTTGGAAGCGGCGCTTGCCGCCCTGCGCTAAGCGTCCGCGATAGCCTGTTCCTTCCCCCCGAATCAACCTCCGTTCCCGTGACCCAAGGAGCTCCAGTGAAGCCTGCCCCCTCGTCTGCGCGAGGCATGACTCTGACGCAAAAGATCCTCGCGGCCCATGCCCTGGGCCTGTCGTCCCAGCCCGGTCCCGACGGGCGGCCCCGGCCGTATGTAAAACCCGGCGACGTGCTGCGCATCGCCGTCGACTGGACCATCGCCAGCGAGCTGGCCTGGAACGGCATGGACAAGACCTATCAGGCGCTGGGGCGGCCGGGGCTATCGCGCCCGGACCGCTTCTTTCTGGCCGTCGATCACACCGTCGATCCGACGACGCTCTTGCGCGATCCGCGGACGCAGAAGCTGGTGCAGCTGTCGAAGAGCTTCGCGCAGGAGGGCCGCATCCGGCACTTCTACGACTCGAACCAGACCATCCTGCACACCAAGTTCTATCGCGACTTGGTGCTGCCGGGGCAGGTGGTAATCGGCGCCGACTCGCATACCTCGTCGCACGGCGGCTTGGGCGCGTTTGCGATTGGTCTGGGCGGGGCGGATGTCACGGCGGCGGCGGTGCTGGGCGAGTCGTGGATCGAAGTGCCCGAGGCCATCTTCGTCGAGTACACCGGCGAGCTACCGCCCGGCATGTCGGGCAAAGAGGTCATCTTAAAGACGCTCGGCACGCTGGGTCGCAACACCGTGGCACTGGAGCGCAGCGTCGAATACGGCGGGTCGGCAGCGCGGCGCTTTTCGACCGATATGCGCTTTACCATCGCCAACATGACCGCCGAGTTCGGCGGCCTAAACGGCATCTTCGAGCCCGATGGCATCGTCGCTGCCTGGCTGGCTGGACGCAGCGAACAGACGGCAGCTGAGCTTTCCGAAGCGCGCTACTTCCGCGCCGATGAAGACGCGCCGTTCCTTGCTCGCTATCGCATCGATCTCAGCCAGCTAGAGCCGCTTCTGGCCAAGCCGGTTTCGCCCGATAACGTCGCGCCGGTGCGCGAGCACTTGGGCATGCCGGTGCACGGCGTCTTCATCGGCGCTTGCACCACCACCGAAGAAGAGCTGGTGCTGGGCGGCCTGCTGCTAGAGGCTGCGCTCGCCGCCGGCGAGACCATCCGCAAGCCCGAGGCGCGACGCCTGGTGGTCCCCGGCGACCTGTCGATCCAAGGGCGCCTGTACGCCGCTGGCCTGTGGCGCGCCTACGAACAGTGCGGCTTCCGCATCGATCCACCGGGCTGCTCGATGTGCTTGGGCGTGGCCAGTCAGCGCGCCGAAAAAGGCGAGACCTGGCTGTCCTCGCAGAACCGTAATTATCCCAATCGCATGGGCGAGGGCTCGTTGGCCTACCTAGCTTCAGCCGCGACGGTCGCGGCGACTGCTTTAGGCATGGAGGTACGGGATCCCCGACCGCTGCTGGCCCGCGTCGATCCGGTCCGCTTGGCGAAGATCCTGGGCGGTGAGCCGGGTCGCATCCCCGAGGTGGCGTTCACCCCCAGCGAGCCCACGCTGCTCGCCTCTGAAGACCCCGCGGCTGAACATGAACAGGGCCCCGCGCAAGCGCGCACGGCAGCGGCAGCCGCGAGCAGCGACCGCCACGTCGTCGGTCGCGTGCAGCGCTTCGGCGATCACGTCGACACCGACGCCATCATCCCCGGCCAGTTCTGTCACCTGACCGATCTTTCCGAGCTAGGCAGCCACAGCTTCGAGTTCGTGCGGCCAGGCTTTCCAGCCCGCGTCGCGGCCGGGCAGAACATCATCGTCGCTGGCGAGGGCTGGGGCTCGGGAAGCTCGCGCGAGCAGGCGGTATGGGCGCTGCGTGGGGCCGGGGTGCGCGTCGTCATCGCCAAGAGCTACGCCTTTATCCACAAGCGCAACCTGGTCAACGAAGCGCTGTCGTTCCTATTGGTCAGCGACCCAGCGTTCTACGCCGCCTGCCAGGAAGACGACACGCTGGAAGTCGATGTCGGAAGTGGCCGCATTCGTCACGTGGCCAGCGGCGCCGAGTACCAGGCCCAGGCCCCAAGTCTCCTCATCACCGCTCTTACCGCAGAAGGCGGCCTAGTCCCGGCCATCCGCCACCACGGCCAGGCGGTCTTTGCGGCGCTGACGCAGCCCTAACTTCGGCTAGTTCGCGGGCGGGATGAAGCTGGTAAAGACGTTGCTGTAGGTGCGGCCCGGCTCGCGCGTGGAATAGAACGACGGGCAGTAAAGGAGGCCGCCGCCCGCGTCGACCAGCGCACTGCTGCAGCGCTTGTTGTCGTAGTTCGTCGCCGGGTTGCCGAGGATCGATCCGGCGAGCACGACGCGGTGGGTGCAGCTGCTGTCGTTTTCGGCGCAGCAGTAGATGCCGTTTTCGCCAAAGCAGGCCCGGCCGTTATTGGCTGGCTCGGCGGTGTCAGGACCGGCGACGTAGGCCTTGGGCTGGGCTGCGAAGAGATCGCCGAAGAAGCCGCCCTCGCGGATGTTGATGGCGGTGTCGGCACACGGCTCGCTGTAGCCTGCGCCCGGCCCAATCAGGCACAGGTTCAGCTCCAGGTTGTTGCCGTTGAGCAGCGACAGGATGCAGGCGCTCAGCCGCTCGCGCTTGGCCTGACCCTGCAGGCGGCCGCTCTTCCAATCGGGGAACATGCCCCAGATGCCGCCCCAGCGAGCCGAACCATCGGGCGCGACGATCTCAAAGCCGCTGCTCATGGCGCACTTGGCGATGCCTTTGAGCATGTGGTTGCGATTGGCGCTGTCGGCGAGCCGCCAGCTGTTCCACTCGCTCTTGAGCGTGCACGAGGCGGCGGTGCCGGGATCGCTCTGGCACAGGCGCAGCGGATCGGCGTTGGGCGAGCTGCCGCTGCTGGTGATCCCGAAGGCATCGGTGACGCTGCGCATCACCGGATCCGAGTCGATCACTGCCGGCGGCAGGTTGTTGACGCCGGTGTAGCGCAGCGGATCGGCAGCGCTTGCCGCCATGTCTTCTCCCCCTCCCTGCAGACAGGCGGGCAAAGAAACACAGAGCAGGCTGGCCAGCAGCAAGCGGTGGGGAATCCGACGCTCGCTCGTCGGGAGAGCCGGGTTCGTAATCGAACGCGAAGCTGGATTAGGCGAAGTGGTCATCACGAGTCCTCCTGCGGCAACGCTGCCGTTTGCGGCCTGCAAGAGGGTTCGACCCGCCACCTTGCGATTTGGGCAAGCGGTCTCGCTTTTTTTGCGTCTTGCGTCGGAAAAATGCGGTGGGCCGGCGAATACGACTAGGTCGAGCTGAGGCTCTGCAGGTAGCTCTGGCGGGACTCTTCGCTGGTCAGCACGATGCGGGCTTCATCAAGAGCACGGGCGATGAGGCGCAGCTCGCGATCCATGCTGGTGCGGGCGCGATAGGGCAGACCGACGGGGTTAAAGTCGCCGCGCAGCGCCTGATGGGCGCGCAGGATCTCAGAGGTAGTGGCGGTGGGCGTGAGTTCGAGGAGCGCGAAGTAGTCGCCCTCTTCGACCAGGCGATACATCTGCTGGATGCGCCGCACGCAGAGCTCAGCTTCGTTGAGCTGGATCGACGGCGAAGACTTGGGGTTCGGCGAGGTCTTGGGACCCGGCGAGGCCTTGGCGTTGTTGCTGCTGACCAGGCCCAGGCCCAGGCCCAGCGAGGCGGCCAGCGCGCGTGCCCCTGATGCGGTGCCTGCGACGGCGAGCGTGCCCAGACAGACCAGCGAATAGGCCAGGACATAGACGGCGTGCTCGCCCAGGGCCGCCTTGCGCATGATGTCACTGAGCGTGTGCTGGCCATCGAAGAGACCAAGCGCGCTCTCTTCCGCGCCGCTCAGTCCAATGTCGGCCAGCGCCGCACCACCCTCGGTCGCGCCGATGACCGCGGTCGGTCGCAGGCGCGCATTGATCGATCCCAGGCGACGCTGCAGAAACGGCAGCTCAGCGCTCTTGCGCAGGCCTTCAACAATCAGGCGCCGCACCGGCAGTGGTGGCTCCAGGCGCTCATCGCGGGTAATGGCACGAGCGAGGACGCGATAGCGCCCCGGACCGATCGCGACCGAGCGACTGCACAGCTCGCGCACGTAGCTGAACAAGTGGCTGGCGGCCGTTCCGCGCGACAGAAGCTGCGCTTCGCAAAGCCGGTTCAGCTGATGGTGCAGACGATGGGCTGGCACATCGCTGAGCACGTAGCGCGCCCGCTGGAGCTGCGGCCGAGACCAAATCGGCGCCAGGTAATCGACCAGGCCATCGTCTGGCAGCGTCGAAAATGCACCGATCAGCGCGCCGTTTTCAAAGTACAGCTCGCGGTGCGGGGCGACGTCGGGGGTCGAAGGTCCCAGGGCCCCGCTGGCGGCGCCTCGCTCGATTGGCGCGAACTCGGGCGGGGTCGCCCCGGGCTCGGGCGCAGGACCGGCACCCGCCGAGGGAAGCTGCGGAGCCAGCCACAGACAGCCGCTGTAGTTCGTCGCCACGGCCCACGACACGATGCGCGGAGCATCGAGCTGCGACAGATCGCCCGCCGGCGGAAGCTCGACGACGAACACGGCCGGTGACAGCGGACGATCGCTGCTGACGGCAGCACTGGCCAATAGCGCCTGCGGGGCCCGACTACCCGAGCGTGGGGTATGCGGCGCGACAAACGGCGAGGCCAGACCCGGCTGCGGTGTCACCGAAACGGTCACGACGACCGGCGGCACGGTCGTCGGCTCGGCCGAGAGTGGGATCGGGGTGGGCAGTGGCGTGATGTCGTCATCGCCAAACTGCGAGACGCCCCCCCGGCTGCGGCCGCCTGTGTGCGCGTCTTTGGACACGCTTAAGTCTACTCAGATCTCGACGGTGGACGCAAAAGGAATCGCCTTGTTTCAGCCTCGTACTAAGCTCCCGCTCCATGTCGGTTTGGCAAAGGTTTTTCGAGCCTAGGTTGTACGCGGAAGGAGTCCGTCCGTCATGGGCATTCGCCTCGCGGATCTGAACCCGCCGCAACGGCAGGCAGTGACCACCACGGAGGGGCCGCTCCTCGTGCTGGCGGGAGCTGGGTCGGGCAAGACGCGCGTCATCACCTATCGCATCGTGCATCTGTTAGAGCGCGGCGTGCGGCCCGAGAACATCCTCGCGGTCAGCTTTACTAACAAAGCCGCCGATGAGATGCGCGAGCGCGTCGATCGGCTGATTGCCGCCACCGCCGAGCGCGGCCGCCCAGCGGGACGGGCGCGTGGGCTGACGCTGTGTACGTTTCACGCGCTGGGGCTGACGCTGCTTAAGGCCGAGTCGGAAGCGCTGGGACTCAACAGCGGCTTTTCGATCTACGACACCGCCGATCAGCTGGGCGTTATCCGCGATGTGCTGCGCGATGCCCACATCGCTGGCAAGCGGCTTGATATTAAGGCGGTGCTGACCCGCATCAGCCGCTGCAAGAACAGCGGCTTTACGCCCGAGGCCTTCATCAAGCAGCTTGGCCGGGCCCGCTTCGTCAACGAATACGACGGCTACACCGCTGAGATCTATCCCCGCTACCAGGCCCGCATGCGCGCGCTGTGCGCCTTTGACTTCGACGATCTTTTGGTCGAGACGCTGCGCCTGCTGCAAGAAAACATCGAGGTGCGGACGCGCTGGCAGCAGCGCTTTGCCTACCTGATGATCGACGAGTATCAGGACACCAACCGCTGCCAGCTGGATCTGCTGCGCTTGCTGGCCGCGCCGCGCAACAACCTGGCAGTGGTCGGCGATGATGACCAGTCGATCTACGGCTGGCGCGGAGCCGAGAGCAAAAACATCCTGGAGTTCGCGGAGAACTTTCCCGGCGCCCAGGTCATCAAGCTCGAAGAGAACTATCGCTCGACGGGCATCGTGCTACAGGCGGCGAACGCGGTCATCGCCAACAACCAGAAGCGCCACGGCAAGACGCTGTGGACCGCCCAGCCCGGCGGCGAGCTGATCGACGTCATCGCCTGCCCCGACGAGCGCGCCGAGGCCGAGTGCATCGCGGTCGAGATCGATCGCCTGTGCGCGGAAGAGAACTATCAGCTGCGCGACTTTGCCGTGCTGTATCGCAGCAACTCGCAGACGGCTGCGGTGGAAGAGGAGCTGCGGCAGGCGCGCATCTCGTATCGCGTGGTGGGTGGCCAGGCTTTCTTCGATCGCCGCGAGATCAAGGACGCGACCGCGTATCTCAAGCTCTTGGTCTTTCCGCACGACGAGCTGGCGCTGCGGCGGGTCATCAACTATCCGCCGCGCGGCCTGGGGCCCAAAGCGATTGAGCGCCTGAGTGCCGGCCATCGGCGAGCGCAGCAGCGCAAGAGCAGCCTGTCGCTGTGGGATGTGCTCTTGGCCCTGTCGCAAGAGCGCACGAGTGATCTTTTCGGCCAGCCGTCCGCATCCGCCGCGGTATCAACGCGCAGCGCGCTGGGCGAAGGCGGGGCTGGGGACGCTGACGACAGCATCGGTCCACGCACGCTGGCCGCGCTGGGTCGCTTTGTCGACTCGGTACAGCGCCACCGCAAGGGCCTGCTGCCGAACCTCGATGTCGACAGCCTGTATGACCGCTGCAACGCCTATCTGCGCGAAATGGGCATGCACGACGAGCTGATTCGCAGCGGACCGACGCGGCTCGTATCTGAGCGGCGGCTGCGCAACCTCGACGAGTTCTTGCAGGCCCTCGGCCGCACGGCGCAGCGCGAGGGCGCGGGCTTCGATTTCCACGCCTATCTACAGAAGCTGTCGCTGTCGTCGCAGGATGCCGATGCGAAAGACGAGCTGCGCGATGAAGTGACGCTGTCGACGCTGCACGGCGCCAAGGGCCTGGAGTTTCGCGTCGTGTTCATGTGCGGCTTTGAAGAGGGCCTGTTGCCGCACAGCCGCAGCGTCATGCCGCGCGCCATGGATCAGACGCTGGCCGCCGGCCCGCCCAGTGCCTCGCCCAGCACGCCGGCTGGCGCCTCGGCTACCGATGGCTCGGCCGACGATGGCGGCCCGCCCTCGGACATCGATGAGGAGCGCCGCCTGTGCTACGTCGGCATCACCCGCGCCCGCGAGCGCTTGCTGCTGCTTTACTGTCGCGAGCGCAGCGGCCGCATGGAGC
>CALFYE010000127.1 GCA_937952145.1 uncultured Myxococcales bacterium | reverse complement strand
AAGACACTCTTTCCCTACACGACGCTCTTCCGATCTCATGTCGGAGCTGCGGCACCTGGACGTTCAAGCCCCTGTCGCTGCGCGAAACCCGGACATGGCTGTACCCGCCGCCGAGGAAAACCACGCTGCCGTGGCAAGGACGAGCACCGTAACGCACAGCCGAGGGAAGGAGCGCTCGGGCTCCTCTGCATGCTCGACGCCCAAGCCTGCATGCGTCACTGGCAAGGGAATCAGCGAGTCGCTCAAACCGTCCGTCGCTGAATCGTTCGCAGAAGCCCAGATCCGCCTCTGCTCAAGCGAGCGTGTGCTCTTGGATCTGGACAGCCGCGAAGTGGTGCTTGTCGATGCCCCAACGCGCCTGGACAAAGATGACCGGCTCCTCTTGCGCGCGGCACTTCGCTCTCGCCTGCCTGCCATCGATCATCGTATAAGCGTCGAAGTGCGGTGCAAGCGATGACTCACTGGTTTGTTCGGGCGGCGCTCGCTATTCCCGTATTTCTTCTCTCCTGCGGGGGAGGTAACGAGCAGCTCATTCAAGATCTACGGCAGCTTCAGCAACAGGTCAGCCAGTTGCATGAGGAATCCAAGGCGCTGCGCGAAGATCACGAAAAGCTCGCCGCCAAGCTGTACTGCAGCAACGATGACGTTCGCGACTTCGTCCGGCGCTGCGAGAAAAACCCGGGCTCCGGCCTCCAGTGCTCCGAAGAAGCCGTGGCCGGCGCGCTGGCGTTCATGGACAGCCAGCCTTACGTAGCGTTCTACCTCCGACCGAACGGCATGGCGAGCCTGGCGCAGGTCCGCAACGGCCAGCTCCTAGAACTCCTCGATACGGCCAACCTGCGCAAGAGCACGCGATTTCTGATCTTGGTCCAGCCCCGAAACGAGACGGCCGCCGCCAGCGAGGAAGCCAGCACCATCGCCAACGGAGTTTTTCAGTACTTGCGCACGCGACTCGGACTGGCCGCCAACTTCCCCGTCTTCCAGCATGTGCTGCCCTGCAAGATCAAGGCGGAGACCATGCGCCACTACGTCCGGCGAGCCGACCGCTCCCAGCCGAGCGAGCCAAGCGAAAAAGACCCACGTTTCCGCGTGTGGGTGTTCCGCACCGACTGTGGGGGCTGAGCATGCAGCGGAGTCCTCTTCAGCGGCGAGCTATCCTTGGTGGCCTGGGTGCGCTGCTGCTGTCGCCGCGCATGCTCGAGGCACAGTGCGGCGCTGTCGCGAATCTTCTTCATCGACGGATCGACCTCGATCGTCTGTCTCGTCTGCACGTCTGGGACGACCGTGACGTGGCCTGGCGGCCAGCTCGCCCCGAGGAACGGCTGACCGCTGGGCCTCCGGTGCAAGTGATCCATCTTTGGGCTGATTGGTGTGTTCCCTGCCGCGAGGAGTTCCCTCTCGTTCAGAAGCTGGCCCAGCGCCTGGTCGAGCGCCATCGCGGCAAGGCTCGTCTGGTCTGCGTCGCGGAGATCGCCAGCAACCAGGACATGGAGCGCTTTCTCACGGCTCAGCGCAGCCGCATGCCGCAGGGGCCTTACTATCAAGACACGGCCGAGCTTTTGGCAAACGAGCTGCGTCCGTTCCTCCCTGGCGGGCGCTGGACCCTGCCGCTGACCCTGACAATCGACCCGCAGCGAGTGATTCGCCATGCTATTGTCGGCGCTCTCGCCGCCCACACGGGCGAGCTTCTACCTATCTGCCAGCGCCTGGTGGACCTGCTAGGCACTTGAATCGCCAGAGGACCCGCATGAGCCTTCGTATCCTGAAAGCCTTTTCAGTATTGGCTGTCCTGCTCTCTTCACTGCCGGCGCTGGCCGGTGAGCGTGTGCTGGTGTGGGGCATTTATGACGGCTGCGAGCGAGTGCCCGAGTTCGACCGGCTGCTTGATAAGCACCTGACCAAGGCCGGCGTGAACAGCTGGGTGCTCGCTGCGCCGCCGTCCGCCTGCCAAGGCGAAGCCTGCGCAGAGCGCGCTCAGGCGGGATGCGGGCTGTCCGATGGCATGATCCTTGGGGGCCGGATCTGGCGAAGCAAGGTTGCCTTCCGGGTTCGGCTGTGGCTTCACGATCTGGCAGCTCACAAGACCGCCTACGAAGACGAATACTGCCAAGACTGCGACGTGAACCAGCTTCTGGTCGAAGTGACGGACCGCATCCGACGGCAGCCGAAGTTTGGCGTTGCCGCTGGCGCAGAGCCTGCCTATTGCTCAGCGACTACCGGCGAGGTGCGACCCGATCCGAGGCGGAGCAAACTCTATTTCGTGACCTATGGTGACGGCAAGGGCCGCGCTCAGGTGCAGGCCGGCGTCAAAGACATGCTCGGCGATACTCTGCGGCCGGTGCATCCGGTGGCAGGGGAGAAAAAGCAGTACAGCCATGATGACTTGATGCACATCCTCGGCCAGCAAAAAGAGGGCCAAGTGCTCGGCGTCGAGCTCTATAAGGAAGGCGGCGCGCAGGTATGGCTTTTTGATGGGTTGACCGAGCACCTTGCGTCGCAGGAGGTGAAGTGCAAGGAGTGCAAAACCGAGGACTTGATCGAGAGCATTCGCAGCACCCTGCCGGCCCTGTGGGGGCACTGCTTCGATACGCAGTGTTCGCTTACCGTGGGGCATCCCCCAGCGAGCGCAGATGCGTGCGAGCCGACCAAGGAGCTGACGTGTTCAGAGGCTCCGCTGAGCTCTGGGCCTAATGGTCAGGGGAGCACCTCGGCACCGGCTCTGGGAATTGATCCCAAGGTTGCCAAGGCAGTCAAAGGTCTGACTTGGGCGGGATTCGCTATCTCAACAGCAACGGCAATAGGACTGTTTGCTGCCAATTCCGCCGGTGCAGGCGCCATTACGAATGGTCCTTATGAGCTATCAGATCCGCTGATTCGTCCGGCATGGGCAGCTGTGGGTTTTGCTGCTCTGTCTTTGAGCATTGCTGTTCCGACGACCATCTTGCTTGATCGCAGCCGTCCCCCTCGTGCTGGGTCTCTGGGGAACGCCTCCGCGAACACATCCTCGCTTTTCCGTTGCCCTAACTAGCTAGCATCCCCTTAGATAGACCGGAGTATGGCTATGCGTACAAACCACATCATTCTTCTAGGCGTGTTAAGCCTGGTTGGCTGTGACTCGAAGATAGTAGAGAGAGACGGCAGCACGAACACCGACCTGAATTGCCAGACGCGAGACATGGCTCAAGCACCGCCAGCACCTAAGTGTGCCGCGGCCAAGGGCCTGGCTGGCGATAACCTATTGTGCGTTGACTTTTCTACGATCACTATGCCGCTTGCTCAAAGCCTGCCGACTTGGTCATTTAGCAAGGACTCGATGAATAATGATTGCTGGCAAGTCCAAAATAACAGGCTCCAGATTATCAATTTCAGTGGGGCGTTTCAGGATACTTGTAAGGTGACTTTACCCTCGTATAACTTCAACGATCCAGATAAACAGAAATACAAGAGTGTCACTTTGAGCATTGTGCAGCAAGTGGATCTGGACTTAGGTACAGCGGTCCCTAATCAGCTTGCTCAGATATACAATAGTTCGTCTAGCCCTTCATTCCTTCTTAGTCAGACTAGCGGGACTCAACCCGAGCAACAATTTGTTCTAACTATTGACAAAACGAAACTCCCTCTGGCCAACTCCAATATCGCTGGTTTCATCATACAGGTAACATCTGCCGCTAAGCAGATTAAGAACGGTTTGCAGGTGAGCTCGATTGCAGTCAATGCCAGTCAGTGACTCAGTAATGCAACTCAAGTGCCCCAAGCGCGATGAGGCTTGCATGATGGGTACTCAGTAGCGCTTGACGCCCTGCGAGAACGCTTATTCCGTCGAGGCCATGCCCCCCCCGGTGCGCGGCTGCTACTGCTCGCTGCCCTCTCTGGTTGTGCCCGGCATTATGAGCAGTGTCATAGCAGTCCGGGAAAAAATCCCCCGACGGGTTGCCAAACCGGTCCCCGAGGATCAAGGTGGTGGGTTTCTCCGGAGGCTCCCCCATGTCCATGGGACACAAGCAACCCACCTCATCCGTATCGGCAGCCGGCCCCCAGGCCCAGGGCCAGCCCTTCTACCAGAAGCTGGAACAGATTCTCACCCAGTACAACTTTGATCCCTTCGTCGAACAACGCTGCCGCCGCTTCTACGCTCGCAAGCGCGGCCGTCCTTCCCTCGCGCCGGGGCTGTACTTTCGCATCCTGCTGATGGGCTACTTCGAGGGTCTGGGCTCCGAGAGGGCCATGGCCTGGCGCCTGCAGGACTCGCTGAGCCTGCGGGCCTGGCTGGGCTTTGGACCCACCGACCCGGTCCCGGTCTATAAGACGCTGTCCAACACACGCAGACGGCTCAGCGTCCGCGCTCACCGCCATGTGTTTACTTTCGCCCTGGCGCGCCTGGGCGAACAGGGGCTTTTGTGCGGCCGGACTTTGGGCATCGATGCCTCGACCCTGCAAGCCAACGCCGCGCTGAAGACCTTGGTCCGACGCGACAGCGGCAAGACCTACGCGCAGTTTCTGGACGGACTGCTGCGGGCCCTCGGGATTGAGGCGCCCACCGCGGAGCAGCGCCAGCGTCTGGACAGAAAGCGCCCCAAGAAGCTGAGCAATAAAGACTGGGTCCACCGGCATGATCCGCAGGCCCGCATCACCAAACTCAAGGACGGACGCACGCGCCTGGGCTACAAGGACGAGCACGTGGTGGACCTGGACACCGGGGCGGTGGTCGCGGTGCAGGTGCATCCGGGGGACCGAGGCGACTGGCAAAGCCTGCCGGGAACGCTGCAACAGGCGCAGGACAACCTGCTCCACATCCGCCAAGGCGCTGCGGCCAAGGACCGCAGCAGCCGAGTGGAGGAAGTCGTGGGCGACAAGGGCTACCACAGCAACCAGACGCTGCTGGAGTGCAAGGGAGGGAAGCTGCGGACCTACTTTGCCGAGCCGCAGCGAGGTCGGCGCCGGTGGAAGGGAAACAAAGGAGCCCAGCAAGCCGTGTATCAAAACCGTCGGCGCATCCGAAACCGCCGCGGCAAGCAGCTGCTCCGCCGCCGAGGCGAACTACTGGAGCGACCTTTCCATCACCGGCTGGAGCTGGGCGGGATGCGGCGGACCCACCTGCGCGGTCAGGCCAACGTACAGAAGCGGGAGTATCTGGCCGCCAGCGCCCAAAACTTGTCTCTGCTGATGCGTCATCAATATCAGCTGGGCACCCCGCGCCGCCTTCAAGATCTGCGCTTCCCTACGCCTATCCCTTTACCGGCTCCTCGGAGGCGGGCGGCATGACTTCGCAGACTACGTCGGTGATTTTTTCCCGGACTGATAGCCCTACCGAGTTTGTTCCTGCCCGCCGTCACCGCACTTGCGGTACAGCCGCAGCGAGTGCGTGCCAGCGTAGCCGAGCGCGCCGATCTCCTCCCAGCCGATTTCCCGTAAGCACTCGGCGAGCTTGGCCGGGTCATAGCGGGTAATACGGAACATGGAGAACTGCCGGTCGGCGCGCTCCGGAGCCTTGACCGTAGCGATGGCGTGCAGCGCATAGCTGCCGGGGACAGGACAGTGCGTGTCCAGCTGCCAGTGGAACTCGATGCTGGTGGCCTCTTTGCAATGGCGCCGGAGCGGCCCACCCAGCCATGCGGCATATTGCGAAGAGATCCGGCCTGCGTAGAGCTTGTCACGGCGCTTGATGTCATCGGGGCTCACGCCAGCCGCAGTTGCGGTTGGGATGTCGAGCAGAAGGAGGTCGCCGGTTGTGCAGTGGAGCAAGCTTTGCCGTAGGAACCGCGGTTCGTGATCGAGGTTGGCCAACGTGCCGCCCAAGAGACAAAACAGCCGGCGCTGTCCCGCCATGTTCGACGAGTACATCCGGGTGTACAGCGGCAGATGGTGGAAGTTGCACTGCACCGCCAAGACACGAGCGGCCGGCGCGTCTGCGAGCGCGTCGGCGGCATGTCGATAGGCGCAGATGAGCAGAGGCTGGCTTATGTCTAGCAGGCACAGCTCGACGCTTGGGACTTGCGCGTCGAGCAGATGGCGGACCAGGCGCGTCTCCAAGACGCCGTCTCCGGCTCCTAGCGCGAGGACTTGCAAGCCCGGCGGTCCGCTGCTCGTCCGAATCTGATGCCCGATCTCTTCCAGCGGCATGCGCGCCCGCACGTTGCTCACCTCGATCGACTGGCGGCAAATCTCCAGATACGCCGTGGCGCTATAGGGATCGAGGTAAGCCAGCGTTTGCTCGACGTATCCGCCCGAGCCGTTCAAGAAACGGGAAAACTCGCCAAGCAGCTCCAGCGGATCGTAACTTGGGGTCAGGAAGCAGTTGAGCTGACGATGGAGCCACGGACGCTCGTCCAGTGAACACTCGTCGGTGCTGCTGGGGGCAGCGGCGGGCGGCTCCGGCTGGCCCGGTACGTCGGACCAAGAAAGATGAAGTTCGGCGACGCCGATCAGTCGGATCAGGGTCGCACGGCTCGGGGGATGACGAGCGGTCTCCAGGAATTTTATCGTCGCATCGGAGAGCTTGGACCTGCGCGCCAGCTGGACGCGCGATAGCCCGGCCGCGTTACGCTTGTCGCGAAGGAGCCTGCCGAAGGCTTGCCACTGTTTGAGAGATATACTCCGACCGGGCCATCGCGCTGCCCCCGCAGTGGCCTCCGTGTCGATAGCGCGCAGGAGTTCTTCGACGGCGGCGATGTGGGCAGCCCAAGCCGTCTGCACGGACAGTGGCTGGCTGGCGGATTGCGAGCGAAGCTGATCGAGGTGTGCGAGGAGCAGGCGGCGCAGCTCGGTCAGAAGCGGATCGTGCGGGCCGGTCATGGCCGTGCTCCGGGGTGACGATGCGCTGGTCTTGGGTCAGCGCCGTCGCCTGCGCGATGGGGAAGGCTGTAGTGTTCCAGCCCTTGCCGCTGCTCGGCAGGGACATAGGGCGCCGTCACAGCGTCTTCTTCGATAGGCTGGGGAACACAATCCATGTCGGATTGCGTAGACCCGAGCCCCCGGGCGGAGTGCAGGCTGCCAGCACGGCCATCTGGAGCATGGTGAGCACGGGGCGTCCCACTAACCCCAGGGCCGTGCTCAAGCTCTCCCTCGACGGTGTCAATCGCGCAATGTTCGCCCCTGGGCCTGGGCCGGTGCCACGCCTGCTCGCCATGGTGGCGTAGATCGCCTCGGCCCGACGAGCTCAGGCGCTGGCGCTCCATGCGTGACAGTCGCCGGGACAGCCGACTGCACCAGCCAAGTGACAGCAACCAGGCAATGACGATGGAAATCGACACAAGCTGGGACCAAGGCATGAGGCTCTCCTTCGCAAGCAAGGGGCTTGCGCAGACCGGGAGCCTGCGGTTAGGCTTGCGCCGTTCCTCCGAGGCTCTCCGGTTTCGTTTGGAACATGCCGCCCAGCGTGGGAAAGACGCTGGGCGGCAACTTCATTCAGCGACGTGTATCTTCCGACGTGCCATTACCTTTCGGCGGGTGGGCGTCGGCTGCGGGCGCAGGCCGCAGCACGCATAGAGGCGCCATTCGCCCGGCCTAGACATCCGTGCGGTCGCGTGCGATGGTCCGCAACTTCACTGCGGATCACTGAGTGGTCGCAAGTGAATTGATAAATGGTTTATCAGTTGGCGGAAGTCAAGAAAAATGGTCATAACAGGCAGACACGTCGCTGCGGCGCGAGAACTACTGCAGATGACGCAGCAAGAGTTAGCAGAGGGAACCGACCTTGGCAGCATCACGATCTTCCGGTTCGAGCAGGGCGAGCCGGTACGCGCCAGCACCGTCGAAAAAATTCGCACCTTCCTCGAAGGTCGAGGGATTCGGTTCTTGAACGGGGACAACCCCGGCGTGCAGCGGATCAGCGACAAGAAGACAACGCGTCTATAGGCGATCTTCCCCCTCCCATCTGTCAGCGGATAATCGTACAGTGCGCCCCTGATGGCACACGCTGCTGAACTCGTAGAACAAGCGCTGCGCAAGCGCCTCCTGCTCCCGAGCCTCTTTACCTATCCGGTGCTCATCGAGTCGCTCACCGTCGAAGGGGATGCGGTCCTGGCCAGCGTGCGCTGCCCGGACGGACGGCAAGAGGACGTAACCCTGGAAGTCAGCGAGCTTGAGGTTGCCCTACAAGCAATGCGGGGGGCCGAGCCGCAGCTCATCTCCGGCGAGGATGTGTTCAGCTCCCTCGAAGCCACGCGCATCCGCCTGGCCTACTATTACGACCAGTTTTTTGCCGTCTCGCTCTCGGGCGTGCGGGCGTTGCCCCACCAGCTGGAGGCGGTCTACGAACACCTGCTGCCGCAGCCCCGCCTGCGCTTCGTGCTCGCCCATGACCCTGGCGCGGGCAAGACCATCATGGCGGGCCTGCTCATCAAGGAGCTGAAGCTGCGCGGGGCCATCGAGCGAATCTTGATCCTGGTCCCATCGCCGCTCACGCCGCAGTGGCAGGACGAGCTGCTGGAGAAGTTCGACGAGACCTTCGAGGTTATCGACTCGCACGTCGAGACGGGCCAGCTGCTCGGCAACGTGTGGCAGCGCAAGCCGCAGTGCATCGCCTCGCTCGACTACGCCAAGCGCGACAGCAGCGACAACGCCGCGGGGCGTTCGGTGCGCGACGCCATCCTGCAGTGCTCCTGGGATCTGGTCATCGTCGATGAGGCGCACAAGGCGTCCGCATCCCGCTATGGCGATGACGTGGTGCCCACCAAACGCTACAAGCTCATTGAGGAGCTGTCCCGCTCGCCGCACGTCCATCACATGCTTCTGCTCACCGCCACGCCGCACCAGGGCAAGGAGGAGCAGTTCCGGCTGTTCCTGCGCCTGCTCGACCCGGACCAGTTCGAGGCGCAGGACGAGGACGAGCTGAAGCGGATGCTCGGCGACCCGAAGTGCCCCTTCTTCATGCGTCGCGTCAAGGAGGATCTGCGCGACTTCGACGGCCAACGGCTGTTCCTGCCCCGCCACGCCTGGACCGTAGACTTCCAGCTCACCGGCGGCGAGCTGGCCCTGTACAACGAGATCACCCGCTATATCCAGGAGTACCTGGGTAAGACCTACTCGGGCCGTCGGCGGATGGCCGTTGCGCTGGCACGCTCGGTTCTCCAGCGCCGTCTGGCGTCGAGCCTGCACGCCATCGCCGAGTCGCTGCGGCGAAGGCTGGAGCGGCTCTCTGAGCTGCTGACCGAGGTCGAGAAGCTGCCCCCCGCTGAGCGCGAGAAGCGGCTGCGCGACGCCGGTTTGATCGATGTCGACGAGGAAGCCAGCGACGATGACCGCGACGAGGGCGAGTCCGATCGCGTGGCCAGCCAGGTCACGGTCGCCGAGAGCGTGGAAGGTCTGCGCCGCGAAGTCGCGGAGCTGCGCCGCCTGCATGCCGACACTGTTGCGCTGCGCGATGCCGGTCCCGATGAAGAACAAAAGCTGCGCAAGCTCTACGAATGCCTACAGAGGGCGCAGTTTGCGGAGCTGAAGGAGGCCGGCGGCAAGCTCCTCATCTTCACCGAGCATCGCGATACGTTGTCGCACCTGGAAAAGAACCTTCGCAAGTGGGGCTATTCGGTCGTAACTATCCACGGCGGTCACAACGCCGTCGATCGTAAGGAGCGCCGCCGCCAGTTCGAGCAGGAAGACATCCAGGTCTGCATCGCCACCGACGCGGCAGGCGAAGGCATCAACCTTCAGTTCTGCCACCTGATGATCAACTACGACGTGCCGTGGAACCCCAACCGCCTTGAGCAGCGCATGGGCCGCATCCACCGCATCGGCCAGCGTCACGAAGTCCACGTCTTCAACTTCGTCGCTGTGAATACCGAGGAGGGCAAAGTCCTCTATGCCCTCCTCGAAAAAATCAAGAACATCCGCGAGAGTCTGAACACCGACCGCATCTTCGACGTGATTGGCACGTTCCTACGCGTCGAGGGGCTCAACGTCGAAGACGTGCTGCGGGAAGCCGCTGTCAATCCGCGCCGCGCCGCCGACTTCATCCATGATGTCGAGAAGCTGTCAAAAGAGCGGGTCACTGAGCTCATCCAGGCGACCGATGTGTCGCTGGCACGCAAGCAGCTGGATCTGAACGACCTTCACCGTCGAACTCAGCTCCATGAAGACCTGCGCCTCATGCCCGAATACGTCGAGCGATTCTTCGGCATCGCCGCCAAGGCCACGGGTCTGGAGCTCGAGCAGCGCGCCGATGGACTCCTGCGCGTTCCATCGGTGCCCCGGCGCTTTCGCGCTCACACGCTCAAGTCGGTGCAGCGCTTTGGCCCGGCGCGTGACCGATACCTCAAGGCCACCTTCCGAAAGGACCAGAAGCGCGACAAGAACAGCGATGCAGAGCTGTTGTCGCCAGGACATCCGCTCTACGCGGCGGTTGTCGAGCTGTTCGAGTCCAAGCTCGGCCATGTCGAGGGCGCGACCTCTCTGTTCTTCGACCCCCGTACCAACGACCCGTACTACCTGCACTTCTTCGAGATCAGCGTCGCGGGCGAGGCTGCGGACTGGGAGCGCAACCGCGGCGAGTCGAGCACCGTCATCGACGCGCGCTTTGTGCCGATCATTGAGCACGTCGCAGGTCCCGAAGCGGAGCGATACGAAGAAGCCTCGCAGGACATTCTGCACGACCTGACGCCGCTGGCCCCCGGTGAGATCATTCCACCGGAGCATCTCGATAGCCATGGCATCGACATCCAGATCGGTCCCGCCGGCAGCGAGCGCGCCCGCAAGGCGCTGTCGTGGGTGCGCCTCAAGGTTCAGCACCCCATGGTCAAGCGGCAGCAGGCGCTGCGCACAAGCGACGCCAAGATCCGCCGCGAATACCTGGAGCGAGCCTTCGACGCGCGCCTGCATCGTCTGAAGCAGACCGAGTTCGACCTGCTCGCCAAGAGCGGCGAGCAAGGCGTCGAAGGTCGCCTATCCCAGCTCCGCGATGAGATCCAGCAGACCGAGCTGCGCCGGGTCGACCGGCTGCGCGCCGTCGATCGCCTGGCCGTTGCTCGTAGCGGGGCAGTGCGGCACATGGCCACGATCGTCGTCCTTCCGGCTCCCGATTCTATCGGACACACGCTCCTGCGCAGCGACCCCGAGGTCGAGCGCATCGCTATGGAGTTTGTCTTGGCCGAGGAAGTGCGCCGAGGCTGGGAGCCCAAGGACGTTCACGATCTGAAGGATGGACGCGGCTATGACATCCTGTCCTATGGTCCCCCCGATGGAAAGTCCGGTCTGCGGCCCGTGCGCCGAATCGAAGTCAAGGGCCGTTCCACAGACTCCGGTGACGTAGCGCTCACCCGCAACGAGTGGATCAAGGCCGGGCGGCTGCGTATCGATTACTGGCTGTACGTCGTGTACAACGCACGCCCCGACAAGACCGGAACCCTGCGCCTCCTCACCATTCAAGATCCCGCGAATGCACTCGCTGGCATCGCCGAGAAGCTCGTCGTCGTAAAGGGTTATCTCGTCCCCGGCAGCGCCATCGTTCGCATTGCTCGACCGCTCGACGGAGCGACGCCGTAAGGCGCACGGCCGTTCAAGGACACCCGATATCATGGCCACTCGCAAAGCCGCCCCTGCCCCTGATGCCGCTGCCCCTTCCTCTCACTCCCGCAAGCGGATGATCGAAGACGAGATCCCGCTGGCTGAGGTGAACTACCACTCCTCGAAAGAAAAGAAGCACCCGCGGCGCTTTGTCGAGCTTATTCACCAGTGGCCCGCCCGGCGTCCGCGCAGCGCCAGCCGTGTCGCCATCGCCGCCGCGCTGCTGTCTGCCCCCGCGACGGAGGCCGACAAGCAAGAGCGGCTGAACCTGCTCAAAGAGCTAGCTCCCTATGAGTGCTCCAAGTCCGCGCTGGAGAAGGCCCGTGCGCTGATCCGCGTCGAGTATGGAGGCAGCGCGCCGAAGGTACTAGATATCTTCGCGGGCGGTGGGGCCATCCCGCTTGAAGCCGCCAACCTCGGCTGCGAAGCCCACGCGGTTGAGCTGAACCCCGTCGCCCACATCATCGAGCTGGCCACTTGCGTCTATCCCCAGAAGTACGGCACCCGCTTGGCTGATCTCGTCGAGGAGTGGGGCCAGAAGGTATTGAAAGAAGTCCGAGCGCGCATCGGAGACCTGTACCCACCGATTCGTATCCAGGCCGAAGCCAAGGACAAGCCTGCTTCTCCGCAGCTCTCCTTCGGACTAAGCAAGAGCAGCGGTGGTGAAAAGGTCGTCCAGCCCATCGCGTACCTGTGGACACGCACCGTCCCATGTACGGACAAGAAGTGCGGCGCGATTGTTCCCCTGGTTCGACAAACGTGGCTCTGTCGCAAGGCGGATCGTGCAGTTGCGATGCGCGTCGTTCCCGACCGTGCGCTTCGACGAGTGCGTTTTGAAGTTGTTAGCGCAGAGAGCCCCGAATCGCTTGGCTTCGATCCCGCCGATCACAGCGAAGGGGGCGACGCTGAATGCCCGCTCTGCGGAGCTACGGTTTCCGCGAAAGAGGTCAAAGAGTTCGGCAAAGCTGGCAAGCTCGGTGCCCAATTGATGGCGGTTGCCGGCTTGGTTGAGGGCGAGAGAGGACGTGTCTATCTGCCTGCAGAGACGGTTCCAATGCCGTCAGCGAGTGACCTAAAGGAACGCCTCGATGCGTTCTTCTCCCCGACGGTCTACAGCTACTTCCCCCTGCCCCTCGGCCTGCCTGCCGTGGTCACCGTGCACGACGCCATCGCGGAACGCTTTCCGGAGCTGACGCTGCCGAGCGCCCGCGCGCGGTTCTTCTGGAACGCCAAGGTGGCGCTGGCGTTGTGGCAGGCCGGGCGCGTGCTGACCGTGTCGGAGTACGCCGCGTCGGAGCTGGAGACGGTGCTCGGCGTCGCGCGGTCGCGAATCC
>CALFYE010000126.1 GCA_937952145.1 uncultured Myxococcales bacterium | reverse complement strand
TCCCGCGCGCGATGCGAGCGCGGACTTCCGCCATGATGCGCAGTGCGTCGTGTTCGGTCTCAACATCCGGTGTGTGTCGCTTGCGCGTCCCATCGACATTGATGTAGCGGAACGAAAACCGGCTGCGCCGCGCGCGACATCACGGCGCTTTCTTTCGCAGGGGCGATGGGGCTCTGCCCTCGGTTGCGGTGGTCGCTAAAGCGGCCGCAGGCTCGACGGGTTCGCCGTCGGATGGAGGCGCTTGGTCGCGGATCTGCAGCAGTCCGGTCAATGGGACGGCGTCGAGCTTCACGTTCAGCGAGCCATCGCGATTCACAAAAGCAAGTCCGATGCGCAGCCAGTGCCGCTTGGTGCCGCGTTCGATGATGGCGTAGACGATCTTGAAGTCAGCCATGGGGCCTCGGGGGGCGTGGGAGTGGACAAGGCACGCGAGATCGCCTGCACCAGGGCCCCCCACAGCACGGGGGGCTCGTCGATGAAGCGGTCGCGCATCGCGGGTCAGCCGGCGCGTTGGTCGGGGTAGCGGGCTTCGATGATCTCGATGCGCTGCATCAGCGACGATCCGCAGCGCGGGCAACGACGCATCTCGTACAGCGTCGGGCCGTGGCCCCAGTAGCTGTCGAAAGGCAGCGCAAGCCACGTCGTGAGATCTGCTTTCAGCGCGTCATGGATCGGCGCGCTGCAAGCGCTCCCTCCGGGCGGAGCGGCAGATGCAGCGACGGGTACAGCGTGCGACGAAGCAGCGGCAGAAGCAGACATAGCAAGGCCCTCCAAGACAGCGCGCAGACCGGCCCCAACCCCTGGCTAGACAGCTACGGGACGGGCGTGCGAAGTTCCGCGGGTTCAAAGCAACGAGCGAGAGATCGCCCAATTGCCATTTGTCGGCTGACACAACAAAAGAAACCCTCCAATAAGTCAACCAAAATGCGCATTTCCGCCGAGCAGTTAATTGCCGCACGCGGCTTGTTGCGACTCACGCAGGCAGATGTCGCTGCAGGGGGCGATATGCACGTCGAGACCATCCGGCGTTTTGAAGCGGGGCTGCATCGACCACGCCGGGCAACACTGGATGCCATTCGTACGCTTTTGGAGAGCTGGGGGATCGAGTTTCAGAACAGCGGCCGCCCCGGTGTGCGCTATCACCCGGATCGCGATCGACGTCGGCTGTCGCGCACCGAGCCCGTTAGGCCCGTCGGCTAGCGGTCTTGGCGCGGCGGGGTGTCGCGTCTGGCCCCACCTCCGCGCCCCGTTCTCTCCCAAACCCCGCGCGCTGCAGCCCACTGGCCGGCGGGCTTGGCCTATCCCGCAGTCCGCCAGCGGCACCCCGGATTGCTTGCCCTTGGGGCTCCGTATTTTTTGGTATGGTCCGCCCCTGTCATGTCTTTACATCCTGAGCTTTCCGCTGAACAGCGACGGGTGGCGCTGGCTGCGCTGCCCCGCGCGAGCCTGGCTCGCCTGACCGAGCACTTTGCGCTGCTGGTCGCCGACCGGCGCGTTGCCGACGATCACGTCGATGCCCTGGTGCGGGCGCGGCGCGTCGATTTTGCCGACCTGCTTGCGCAGCTAAGTCGCGACGATCTGAAGGCCGCGTGCGAGGCGCTGGGGCTCGACGGAAACGGGCGCGAAAAGCTGCCGCTGATCGATCGCATCCTGGGCCGTGAGCTGACGTTGATCCCAGCGACGGGGGGCAGTGCAGCCCCGGCGAGCGCGGGTCGGGCGGCGGCATCATCTGCGGCCGCATCGTCGGCAGCCGCGATCGCGCTAGACCCGGGCGGCAAGCTGACGCGCGAGCAGCTTGAAGGGTATCTGTGGGCCGCAGCCGACATCCTGCGCGGGTCGATCGATAGCTCGGACTACAAGGGCTTCATCTTTGGCCTGCTGTTTCTGAAGCGCCTGTCCGATCGCTTCACGGAAGAGTGCGAGCAGCTTGTCGCCGAGGGCGCCGATCCCGAAGACCCCGACGAGCATCCGTTCTTTGTTCCGAAGATCGCGCGCTGGTCATCGATTCAGCGCGCCGCGACCGGGCTGGGCGAGCTTCTGAACACGGCCTCGGCCGCGCTGGAAGAAGCGAACAGCCAGGCGCTGGAAGGCGTGCTCGCCGGCATCGATTACAACGACGAGCGCAAGCTGGGCGACAGCAAGCAGCGCGACAACGTGCTGCATCGCTTGGTGCTGCACTTCAGCCAGATCAACCTGCGCAACGATCACCTGTCAGAGCCCGACATGCTCGGGCGCGCCTACGAATACCTGATCGAAAAGTTCGCCGACGACGCCGGCAAAAAGGGCGGCGAGTTCTACACCCCGCACATGGTCGTGCGCCTGATCGTCGAGCTTTTAGCGCCCCAGCCAGGCATGCGCATCTGCGACCCGACCTGCGGCTCGGGCGGCATGCTGATCCAGGCGGGCAAGTACATCGTCGATCACGGCGGCCCGCGCGAAAACATCAGCCTGTTCGGGCAAGAAAAAAACCTGGGCACCTGGGCCATCTGCAAGATGAACATGCTGTTGCACGGCTATCCCGATGCCCGCATCGAAAAGGGCGACACGCTGCGCGATCCCAAGCTCTTGCAGCATGGTGAGCTGATGCGGTTCGATCGCGTGATCGCCAATCCTCCGTTCAGCTTGGATGCCTGGGGTCACGACACCGCGGGCGCCGATGCGCACGGGCGCTTTCGCTTTGGCCTGCCGCCCAAGACCAAGGGCGACCTGGCCTTTGTGCAGCACATGGTCGCGACGCTGAACAGCCACGGCAAGCTGGGTGTCGTCATGCCGCACGGCGTGCTGTTTCGCGGCGCCAGCGAAGGCGAGATCCGCCGCGGCCTGCTGCAAGAAGATCTGATCGAAGCCGTGATCGGCCTGCCCACCAACCTGTTTTATGGCACCGGCATCCCCGCCGCGATCCTGATCATGAATCGCGACAAGCCCACCGCGCGCCGAGGCAAGGTGCTGTTCGTCGAAGCCTCGCGCGAGTTTCGCGAGGGCAGCGCACAGAACTATCTGCGCGATCAAGACGTGGCCAAGATCGCCGCCACCGTTCACGCCTTCCGCGATGTCGAAAAATACGCGCGAGTCGTCGACCGTGCCGAGATCGAAAAGAACGACTGGAACCTGAACATCAGCCGCTACGTCGACACCGCCGAAGCCGAGCAGAAGGTCGATGTCGCATCCGCCATCGCGAAGCTACGCGAAGCAGAGAAGGCACGCGATGCCGCGAAGGCAGTGATGGATGGGTTCTTGCGGGAGTTGGGTTATGAGTGACTTCCTGCCTCGTGGATGGACCCACGTCGGCCTGTTCGATGTTGTAGACATGCCGCAGGGGCAAGTTGATCCGCGCGTCGAGCCGTACCGTTCTTGGCCACTCCTCGCCCCCAATCACATTGAGTCCGGGGCCGGCCGGTGGACATGCGTCGAGACTGCCGAAGCGCAAGGAGCGATTAGCGGTAAGTATCTCTTTGAACCGGGTGACGTGGTCTACAGCAAGATCCGTCCGTACCTGCGCAAAGTCGCCCTTGTAAAACGACATGGGCTTTGCAGCGCCGATATGTATCCGCTTCGGGCTAAGGCGACACTCGACCCCGGCTACCTATTGGCAGTCCTTCTCAGTAGCGAGTTCACCGACTTCACGGTGTCAGTGTCCACGCGGACAGGGATTCCGAAAGTCAATCGTCAGGAACTTGCTCAGTACAGGCTGAAGTTGCCCCCCCTCCCCGAGCAGCGGAAGATTGCCGCGATTTTGTCGGCGGTGGATGAGGTGATCGAAAAGACCGAGGCCGTGATCCAGAGCCTGCAAGCGCTGAAGAAGGCGATGATGCAAGAGCTACTGACCCGCGGCCTCCCCGGCCGCCACACGCGCTTCAAACAGACAGAGATTGGGGAGGTGCCGGAGGAGTGGGAGGTTGCGCGGACGGGAGGTATCTGCAGGAGCGTAGTCCCGGGAAGGAGCAAGCCCAGACAATTCAACGGCACTATCCCGTGGGTGACTGTGCCGGACATTGGCGGCATCTATGTGGGGGCTTCAAGAGGGGGACTATGCGTGAGCCTGGAAGAGCTTTCAGCTGTCGGAGGGAAGACCGTACCCGCCGGTACCGTTCTCATGAGCTGTGCGGGCCGCCTCGGTATCGTCGCGGTAGCAAGTCGCGAGCTCGTAATGAATCAGCAGCTTCACGGGTTCATTTGCTCGCCATCTGTCCTGCCTGAGTTCTTGGCGCTCGCACTATCTGTCCAGCAACGGCAAATGGACGCTGCCGCGGGAAAGACGACGATTCCGTACCTGAACAAGACACAGTGTGAAGCAATTGCTTTGCCGCTACCATCGCGCCAGGAGCAGGAAGCGATCGTATTGTCCATAAGAGCGGTATTGCAGCGCATCGAACACGAACTAGCCATCGAAGAGCAACAGCGAGTGATCAAGTCCGCCCTCATGTCCGTCCTCCTCACCGGCGAGCTTCGCGTGACTCCGGACCAGGATGCGGCATGACTCCGTCGGATGGGGCGTGGAATGAGGCGGGGCAGTCGGAGGTTCCCGCGGTCGAGCTAATTCAGAAGCTGGGGTACTCCTATGTGCCGCCCGAGGTGCTGGAGGCAGAGCGCGGCAGTCTGCGCGAGGTCGTGCTGGTGGGGCGGCTGACGGCGGCGCTGAGGCGCTTGAACCCGTGGATCTCGGACGACACCTTGCACAAGGCGGTGCGCGCGATCACCGGCGTGCAGGCCGCGAGCTTGATCGAAGCGAACGAAGCGGTCTACACCGCGCTGACCTTCGGAGTCGCGCTGGAACAAGATCGCGGCGACGGGCGCAAGAGCCAGCAGGTGCGGTTCTTTGACTTCGATCAGCCCGACAAAAACGACTTCGTGGTCACGCGCCAGCTTCGCGTCAAGGGCACCAAGAAGCACATCATCCCTGACGTGGTGTGCTTCGTGAACGGCATCCCGCTTGTGATCATCGAAGCCAAAAGCCCGACGCGGGGCGATGGCTGGCAGCACGAGGCGCTGGATCAGCTCGATCGCTATCAAGAGCTTTCCGATAAATATGCTGAGCTGGGCGCGCCGCGGCTGTTTCACACGATGCAGCTTCACATCGCGACCTGCGGACAAGATGCGGTGTATGGCACGGTGGCGACGCCGCCGCGGTTTTATCTGCGCTGGAAGAGCGCGTTTCCGCGCAGCGATGCGCAGGTCAAAAAGCTGACCGGCAAGGACTCGCCGAGCCCGCAGGACACGACGCTGATCGGGCTGCTGTCGCCGGAAAACCTGCTGGACATCGTGCGCAACTTCGTGGTGTTCGAGCGCGACCCCAGCAGCGGCAAGATCATCAAGAAGGTCCCGCGCTATCAGCAGTTCGGCGCGGTCAACAAAGCCATCGCGCGCGCGGCCAAGACCGGCACGGCCGAAGATCGCGGTGGCGTGGTGTGGGCCACGCAGGGCAGCGGCAAGTCGCTGACCATGCTGTGGCTTTCGTTGAAGCTGCGCCGCGATCCGCGACACGAAAACCCGACGCTGCTGATCGTCACCGACCGCAGGGATCTGGACGAGCAGATCGAAGGCACGTTCCTAAACTGCGGCTTTCCGTCGCCGGCCCGCGCGACCAGCGTGCGCGAGCTACGCGATTTTCTAAGCGGCCCGGGCGGTCGCACCATCCTGACCACGGTGCAGAAGTTTCAAGAGGTCGGCGGCATCAGCGGTGCGGGAACGCGCAGCATCAAGGCCAAACATCCGGTGCTCAGCGAGGCCGAAAATGTCTTTGTGCTGACCGATGAAGCGCACCGCACGCAGTACGGATCGCTGGCCGCGAACCTGCGCGCCGCGCTGCCGAACGCGGTGTTCTTTGGCTTTACCGGCACGCCGATCGACAAGGACGACCGCAGCACGCTGCAGACCTTTGGCCCGTACATCGACCAGTACTCGATCGAGATGGCGGTCAAAGACGGCGCGACGGTGCCGATCTTTTACGAGAGCCGCCTGCCAAGCCTGCACATCATCGGCCAGACGCTGGATCAGATCTTTGATCGCGTGTTCGCCGATCGCAGCGAGGCCGAGCGCCGCGCCATCAAGACCAAGTACGCGACCGAGCAGGCCATCGCCGAAGCGCCGCGCCGCATCGAAGCGATCTGCCTGGATCTGATCGAGCACTACACAAAGTTCATCGCGCCCAACGGCTTCAAAGCGCAGATCGTCGCGGTCAGCCGGCGCGCCGCGGTCACGTACAAGCAGACGCTGGATCGCTTGCACGGTCCGCCATCGGTCGTCGTCATGTCGGGCAGCAACGATGACGAGGCGGAGCTAGCCGCGCATCAGGTCACAGCCGTGGAGCGCAAGACGATCACCGGGCGCTTCTTGAAGAAAGACGATCCGCTGAAGATCCTGATCGTCTGCGACATGCTGCTGACCGGCTTCGATGCGCCGATCGAGCAGGTCATGTATCTGGACAGCCCGCTGAAAGAACACACGCTGCTGCAGGCCATCGCCCGCGTCAACCGCACCGCCGAGGCCAAGAGCTATGGCCTGGTCGTCGATTACTGGGGCGTCAGTCAGTCGCTGCAAGAAGCGCTGGCGATCTTTTCACCGGGCGATATCCGCGGCGCGCTGGCCCCCAAGCACGATGAGCTTCCGCGGCTGCAGGCCCGCCACGCAGCGGCGCTGCGCTTCTTCCATTCGGTGAAGAACAAGAGCGATCTGGAGCAGTGCGTCGCGGTGCTGGCGCCCGAGGATGTGCGCGCCGAGTTTCAGACCGCGTTCCGCCGCTTCAGCCAGTCGATGGACATGCTGCTGCCCGACCCGCGGGCGCTGGAATTCGGCGGTGACCTAGGCTGGCTGGGCAAGATTCGCCAGGCCGCCAAGGCCCGCTACCGCGACGAGACGCTGGACATCCGCGACTGCGGCGACAAGGTCCGCCGGCTGATCGAAGAAGCGGTGATCGCCGATGGCGTGCAGGTGCTGGTCAAAGAAGTCAGCCTGTTTGGCGCCGACTTCGACGAAAAAATCCGGGCGCTCAAGAGCCACGAGGCCCGAGCCAGCGAGATGGAGCACGCGATCCGCCACGAGATCCACGTGAAGCTGGAAGAAGATCCCGCCTACTTCCAGTCGCTGCGCGAGCGCTTGGAACAGATCATCGCCGACCGCAAGGCACGACGCATCGACGAAGCCGAACAGCTATCGCTGCTGCAGGGCCTGATCCATGAGACGCGCGGCCACGCCCAGGCCGCGGACGACGTCGGCCTGACCGAGACCGGCTTTGCCATCTACGGTCTGCTCAAGGGCGCGGCGGCAGGACTAAGCCGCGAGATCCGCGCGAGCTATGACGACGCCCGCGTGCGCGAAGTGACGGCCGCGATCGAAGACGCCGTGGTCCCGCACGTCGCGATCGTCGACTGGATTCACAAGGCCGACGTCCAGCGCGAGATGCGACGCCAGATCAAGCGCCGCCTGCCCGCCGATGTGTACGGCAAAGACGCGCAAGAGAGCCTGGCCGCCGCGCTGATCGATCTTTTGAAGGTGCGCAAGGGCCGCTAGCCGTGGAGAGATCGCAGGTTCACTTCGGCCGCACCGTAATCGCGTACACCGTCGAGCGCGGGCGCAGACAGAAGACGGTCGCCATCCGCGTCGATGCCGTGGGCGGGGTCCGCGTGCGTGCTCCGGAAGGCACGCCCATCGCTAAGCTCGATGAGATCGTCCATCGCAAGGCCCGCTGGATCATCGAACGAACGCGCGATCACGAAGACCTGCCGCCGCCGCCCAGCCCGCGCGAGTTTAGGAGCGGCGAGACCTTTCGTTACCTGGGTCGGCAGTACCGCCTGAAGCGCGAACGCAGCAACGCACGCGAAGCAAACGTGCGCGTGGTCATGGGCCACCTGATCGTGCCCGTGCCCGCGCAGCTTGCCGCGCCCGACGCTACCGATATCGCCCGCGCGCGCCTGGTCGCCTGGTATCGCGAGCGCGCCGATTCCCGCATCCCCGATCGCGTCGCGACCTGGGCCAAGAAACTAAGTCTGCATCCAGCGTCGGTGCAGATCCGCGATCAACAGAAGCGCTGGGGATCGGCGGATGCGCGCGGCAACGTGCGCTTGAACTGGCGCATCGTGCAGGCCCCGACGCGACTTATCGACTACGTCATCGTGCACGAGCTTGTTCACCTCACCCACCCCAACCACACCCGCGACTTTTGGGCCGCGCTTGGCCAGGCCATGCCCGATTACGAAGCAAGGCGCGAAGCCCTGCGCCGCCTGGGCCCGCAGGTGGTGTGGTAAGGCGGGGATGGGGGGTCGGTTCTGCGCTTCCTGAAAAGACACATCGGCCCGCCACGCTTGGGATGATCCGCGACCGCCGAGAGCTCGTCCGCGACGCCATGGCTCTGGCTCAGAGAGCCAGGCGCTCCATCCGTAGGAAGTTAGCTCAGCGTCTATGATGCGGACGTATCGTCGGGTGCAGATGCGTCTGCTTCGGCTGCTCGATATGCCTGGTGGGGGTGATTGGGAGCACTCGGGTCACGCATCTCCAGACGGTGCGCTTCGAGCAACCTGCGCAGGTCTCGGTGGCTGAGCCGCCTCATCACAAATCAAGAAGCAGAGAACTCTACGCGGCGGCTGGAGCTGCTCGAAGCGTCAAGGCAGTGGATGCCGTAAAGAAAATGACGTGCGCGAAGTTCATCGCCACCGGCATAAAGATCCCCCCGACAGGTGGAATGGCGACGTACAGGATGAACGCGGCGACCACGAGGAGGATGGGGTTTAGGGCCGCCATCCAGCGCGGGTACGAGGTCCTTCCGCGCAGCACGAAGGCCACGTAGAGGATCGAGATCACGAGCACGCCCAGGCGCACGCCGATGAGGATGTTTTCGTTGTAGAAGCTGGCTTGCCCAAGCAAGGTGCTCATCAGCTTGGCCGTGGCCGCATCGCCCGCGGATTCTGCGACCGCGCGGGCCTGCGCAAGCTGGGCCAGATACACTCGTGATCCAAGCCACGCATCGCCGAGCGTAAAGGCGTAGAGCCCGAGAAGCAGAATGCTCAGTCGCGCCCACTGTGGCGCCGGCTTGAGACGCTCGTACAAGTGCCAGTAGCCGATGAAGTAAAGCGGGATGGCGAAGATCGACAGGAAGTGGCCGGTGCCAAGCCGCCAGGGTGCGACCTCGATGAAGAAGCGATAGGTCTCGGCGTTGGCGTAGCCGCGTGCCGAGTAGTGCAGCGCGCACTCGCCAAGACCTCCGAGGAGCGCACCCAGAATCCCAATGAAACCGGCCAGCGCGACGGCACGCTGCGAGGGGGCCTCGCTCACTTGCCACCGCCCTTCTTGTGTCCCTTGGCCGGTGCCTTGGGCGCTTCGGGTTCAGGCTTGGCCGGCTCGACTGGGGCTGCGGCCGGCGGCGGTGCGGGCGGTGGTGGTCCCTGGCACGACAGCGTCGAATCTACCTTGGGGTTGTCGATCGTCTCGACACCGCCCGATAGGTACTTGATGGTGACCTTCTTCACTGCGTTTTCTGCGCCGAGTCCGAAGGTCAACACGTGCGAGGAATCGGAGCACAGACCTTCACTGGTGATGAAGTGACCGTAGAGCTTCCGACCGGCGGCCGTTTCGACGGTCACCAGCGCGCCGATCGACTTCGGCTCATCCTTGAGCGCGACTTTCAAGTAATGCGCCGAGCCTCCCTTGTTCAGAAATACGCGCGCGGGTCCGTTGAGGTTGGCGTAGACCAGATCGGGATACCCATCCCCATTAAAATCGGCGGCGAGCGGCGTAATCGCAAACAGCCGGTTCTCGATGCCAGCCTGCTGTTCCACGGATGCGAAGGTGTTGTCGTCCTTCTGCACAAGGAGGCGTCCGGGCAGGCGGAAGAACTTGTGGCCGGGAAAGTCGATGAAGTTCTGCGCAATGGCGATGTCCTGGCGACCGTCGAGGTTGAAGTCCTCCATCAAGATGCCCCAAGAGAACTCATAGTCCGAAGTCTTGGTCTCGGCCCCGACATCGGTCAGCTTAAAACCGCCGTCGTTGCGGAAGAAGAGCAGCTTGGGATTGAAGACCTGATCGGGCCGCAGGTCACCCTTGGCCATGAACCCTGGCACGGTCGGGCCGACGTTCGAGAAAAACAGGTCCGCGCGACCGTCGTTGTTGAAGTCGCCGACGCCGATGCCCATCGGGTAGCTGTATGGTGACGAGCTGGGATTTTGCGCGTCGGCAAACTTGCAGTTGCCGAGATTCTTCCAGGTCTTGACGTGTCCGGTGTCGTGCGCGACCACCAGATCAAGCTGGTTGTCCTCATCGAGATCGACAAAGACGCCTTGGAAGGAGTTGTGGACATACTCCAGGCCGGACTCCTGGGTGATGTCCTTGAAGGTATTGTCCCCGTTGTTGAGCAGCATCAGGCTCGTCGCGCCATAGCCCTCTTTGTTGAAGATGTTCATGCCTTCCATCTTCGACTTGGGGAGGTAGGCCGGGACGTACAGGTCGATCCAGCCGTCGCTATTGAGATCGGCGAGCGCAAACGACATCGGAATCGACTTGTCATTGAACGGAACCGCCAGCTTCTTGCCCACGAAGGTTCCGCCGTTGTTCGTATAAAGATAGATGCCGCTCTGCCGCGCGACGAAGAGGTCGCTCTTTCCGTCCTTGTTGGCATCGATGCTGGCGGCGCCGTAGGTCGGCTCGTTCCCCTCCTTGGTCAGCCCGCTCTGCGCACTGATATCGAGGAAGGCACCGTCCTTGAACTGATACAGCGCATCGCTCTGTCCAGCCCCGCCGCCCAGGAACAGCTCGGGGACTCCGTCGCCATTCGCATCGAAGGCCGCCGAGGCCAAAAACGGCAGCGACTTTTTATCATGTTGATGGATGAAGCCGAGCTTCGACTCCGCGAACAAGGGAATCGACGCGGCATCGATTGTCACCTCAGGATACGGAGTGGGATGGGCCTTCTTGTAGAACATGCCCATCATCATCGTGCCGGCCACGATCGGAATGCCGAGAACAACCATCGCGATGCGCTTCATCGACTGCTGCCTCCCTCAACCCCGGAAATGGGGTGACTCTTCTGCCCTGAATCCAAGATAGGGGCCTGGCGGAGGCAGGGAAATGGGCTTGATTGCCCATTTTCGTCGGAATGCGTGCTCAGTCGCTCTTCCCGCTGCGGCGCTCTGGCTCGGGTAGAAGCTCGCGCATCGGCAGGTCGTAAAGAAAGCGCGCCGCGTCCACGGTCTGTCGGTGCAGCAGGCCGGGCTTGCCCGGGCAGTCGCCGATCGACAGGCGAAACGGCAGCACAATGCCGTCGATGTTTCGCAGATCGTCGTAGTGAATGCAGCCCACGACAAACGGCGCGATGTCGCGCACGGTGTACTCGACGAACTCCAAGACCCCGTCGCTGCGCCGGATCCATGCGACGTATTGGTCGACGCGGCGCTGCGGCGCGGGACTGCCCCAGGTCAGATAAAGGAGGTCATAGGTCTGGTCCTTGAGGGTCCTTGTCCCCGCGTGGACCGCGATCTCGGCCTCTCCGATTCGAAAGGGCATCTCAAGGAAATACTCGATGGTGGGTAGCCAGAATTTGATGTCTTTGTTCGCGGCAAACCTGCGCTGGCCACCGCGGACCGTATAGGTCTGCCACTGCTGAATGCCCCAGCTTTGGCCTTGCCGCGGACCCGAAAGAAAATCGAGCCGCGAGGTGTCCGTGCCGTTGGCAAACGTGAAGCGGAGTCGCTCCCCCGCTTGCCAGGGGGAAGCGAGCCGGCGCATGATTCCGCTTGCCCACTCGTCGCTGTACTCGACCTGAGTGACCCCGCGCTGGCGGTACTGTTCAAGCCCACCGTAGCGCGCGGCCAGAAGGGCAAGCAGCCGGCGCGCCTCATGCGTGGCCTCTTTCGTGATTTCTCGTTGGACCGTGGCAGGCCGAATGTCGCAGGGAATCACCAGCTTGGTGGCAGCGGTGCCAAGCCCTACGAAAAGAAGACCCGCGACGGCCCAGCGACGCCATTTTTTCGAGGAGGGAGAGGATGTGTCCATCGGTCGAATCCATCCGTTGACGCGGCGGGCTACCGCAGTCTGACGATTTCTTCCTGCGCGAAGAGGGGGCAGACGGAGAGACCGAGCCCTGGCCCCGCATAGAGGCCTGGCGGCACACTGATGTCTGCCACGTAGAGTTCGCCAAGCCGTGCCGCGATGCGCGGTGCCAGGAAACCCTGCTTGGGGAGCGCCAGCGTCATCGTGGCAGTCGCCCGAATGTTCGGGTCGTACGCGATGCCTGTCGTCGGATCCACGCCTGAGGGAGCGTCGAGCGCCAAGATCGGCGCATCCTGACGATTGGCCCAGCGGATGAGCTCTGCCGCGCTCCCTCGCGGAGCACCCTTCAGGCTGTAACCGATCACACCGTCGAGAATCACGTCGCAGCCGCCCTGCTGCGCCAGGTCCGCGGCAAAGCCAATCGGCACCTTCATACGCTGCAGGATGTCGAGCTGATGCGCCGGAACGGGCGTAAAGGCAGGCGCGGGTCGCGTGATGTACACGCGCACTTCGGCGCCCCAGCTGTGCAGCCGACGGGCCGCAACCAGAGCGCCGCCGCCATTGCCGCCGGTTCCAGCAAGGACGACGACTCGCTTACCGCGGGGATCGCCGCCCAGGAAGCGCAGGCGAGCCAGGTGCGCCAGGTTGCGACCGGCGTTTTCCATCATCTGGATCAGCTCGATTTTGAAGTCTTCCATCATCGCGCGATCCACTTCGATCATTTGCTCGGTCGAAATGTAGGGAACGTCTCGCGCTGCTTCGCTTTGGCCCATGAACCCTGATGGTACCGGCGAGGGGACTGTGATAAATGGGCTCGATTGCCTATTTGCATGGGCTAGTCGGCGCTGATCAGGTCGTGGCGAACGGCATACAGCGCTGCGGCCGCGCGCCCCGAAACGCCGGTCTTTTCGTAGATATGCTCGACGTGATGGTGAACGGTCCGGGCGGATAGCGATAGCTTCTGCGCGATCTCCTTGTCCGAGAGCCCACGCGACAGGAGCCGCAATACTTCGACCTCCCTTGCGGACAGTCCCGCCGGTCCGCCGCTCGGCGGCTTTCGTTGTGGCCGATGTCCGTCCGCCTTGAGCACAGTCTCCACTGCACTCGCATCGAGACGACCGCGCTGCACCTCTTGCCGCAGTCCGCTGGCTGCGTCCTCTCGTGAAAGCGCCCCGCGGTGCGCGCGTTCTTCCCGCATGGCCTGGTACACGTCGCAAGCGGCGAGAAGCGCGGCCGCCATGCCATGCGCGCCAGCAAGCCCACGATGATAGCCGCTGCCGTCGGTGCGCTCATGATGCCGGCCGACCAGGCTCGCGACAGGTCGCAGCGCTGGGGCAAACGAAAGTACGCGCTCACTGTGATAGGCGTGCTGGCGGACTCGCTCCCACTCAACGGCGTTTAGCGGGCCGCGCTTGTCCCAGATGCCATTGGGAACGCTGACGATACCGAGATCATGCAGCAGCGCGGCCAGCTGTAGCTGCTCTCGCTCTACAGTCGGCAGCCCGGCATCGATCGCGGCTTGTTCCGCAAGCTGGGCCACACAGGTGGAGTGTCCCAGCCGATAGGGAGACTTCACGTCGACAAAACAAGCGAAGGCGCGCGCGAAGTTGGGAAGCTCGGCCTCGGCAATCGCTCCGTGCGGTGATGGTTCTGCCAAAAGGAACGCGTCCCATACCGACGCGGCCTCAAGACCATCGAGGATTTCCGGCGCACGCTTTAAGAACAGCGCCGCGAGGTCGGGATCAAGCTGCCCTCCGGCCCGCCGCTCGATGACCCGCACGGCAGCGGCGACTCCGCCCGTGATGCGCTCCATTTCGGCGACATACGCCACGTGCATGAGGCGCGCAGCGAGCGAAACATCGGTCCCGCGCAGCAGGCCGGGAAGCCCGCGTCCATCGAAGCGCTCGTAGATCTCGCAGAGCCCCTGCTGGACTCCCTTCGCCATCTTAAGATCGCGCGCCAGCGTCACCGCCTGCGCACAGTGTGTCCCCGGAAGAGAGCCTCCCCCTTCTTCCTTCTTGATGAATCGTCCCACCGCGCGTGCCCGGCCAACCACTCCACTACCGAGGCCAAGCTGCGACACCGCGGTTCCCAGCACCGCGCCGACATGGCCCAGATCCGTCGTCAGAAACGCATGCCGCATGGCGATGTCATCACCGCCGCCGAATCGCCACGCTTCTTCATGCGACGCTCCGGTGCAGCCGAGCATGCGCAAGAGGGCCGCATAGTAGACGTCGTGCAGGACGATAGGGCTGCATCCAAGCTCAGCGCCGAGGCGCGTAGCGATGAGGCAGGCGCGCAGCGCGGTCTCCATCGGGCATCCGACGGACAGATCCGTGGCCAGGGAAAGCGCACCGACAAATTCCGCAGCTCGGATAGGGGAAGGATCCATGGCCTGGCGATTGTGGCTTATCTGCCCGTGCCCTTCTCAGGCAATTCACCGTTCGTGCATACCGGCTGCATGGTCTTGCTGTGCCCATCGTCGGGCTTCTTCGAAAGCGGCTACGGCAGCGCGCTAGCGGCTGGCCCGGGCAGGCTCATAGCGCGGTGGAATTCTCGGCCTCATCCGCGGTCTTGGCCTGTCCGCTGTCCCCTGCAAGCGGCAGAAACCAGCGTCCCCAGAGCAGGCTCGCGAGCCCCGCGAAGGCGCTGGCGGCAAGGACTCCAAGCTTGGCAGCGCCAAGCAGTGCTCCTTCGGGAAACGCAAGCTGGGCCGTAAAGATCGACATCGTAAAGCCAATGCCAGCGACGATCCCAAGGACGCTGAGGTGACGTAGCGACAGGCCCCGCGGCAGGGTCGCAAGTCGCAGACGCAGGAGCAGCAGGCAGGAAAGGAGCACGCCGACGGGCTTGCCCAGCGAGAGCCCGATTGTGACCGCCAGCGCGACGCTCTGTGGGCCATCGCCCCAGCGCAGATCGCGCAGATCGACTCCGGCGTTGGCCAGCGCGAAGAGCGGCATGATCGCGAAGGCCACCCAGGGATGCAGGCGCGCGATCAGCTCCTCGGCGGGCGAGCGGGCCTCGCGTCGCGCACGATCCAGCTCGCGAAGCTGTGTCGAGAGCTCGGGCGTCGCCCCGGGCTCCGGTCCAGGGAAGAGCAGCGCTGCCGAGCGCTCGTGCAGATCGGCGAGGAAGCGCTGCGGTCCCAGCCAAGCCCGCACCGGCGTGAGCAGGCCAATCACCACCCCGGCGATCGTCGGATGGATGCCTGCGGCGTAGATGCCAGCCCACGTAAGCAGGCCCGGGCCCACGTACAGGAGCTTGCTGCGCAGGCCCAAGCGCTGCATCAGAAAGATAAGCGCGATCCCCAGCGATGCGACGCCCAGCCCCGAGAGCGCGATCCCCGACGAATAGAACACGGCGATGACGACAATCGCCCCGAGATCATCGATGACCGCCAGCGCCAGCAGCAGCACGCGCAGCGCGGCGGGAACGCGCGAGCCCAACAGGGTCAGGACGCCGATGGCGAAGGCGATATCGGTGGCCATGGGAATGCCCCAACCCGGACGGGTCGACGGGGCTCCGGCGATGGCCAGATACAGCAGCGCCGGGACCAGCATGCCGCCGAGCGCCGCGGCCACCGGCAAGAGCGCGCGCCGCCACTGCGAGAGCTCGCCTTGATGCAGCTCGCGACGAATCTCCATGCCGACGACAAAGAAGAACAAGACCATCAGCACATCGTTGACGACCCAGGCCAGCGAGCGCTCTAGCGAGAGCGGGCCGATGCGCAGGCCAAGCGGCAGCCGCCACAGCGCAGAGTACTGGTCGGCCCAGCCGCTGTTGGCCCACAGGAGGGCCACGAGCGCACATCCCAGAAGCACGATGCCGCTGGCGGCTTCAATGTGCAGGAAGCGCTCTAGCGGACGAGTGGCGCGATGCACCAAGCGGTGCAAGGACGGCCAGGCTTCCGGCGGCAGCGACGGTGGCGATGGCGTTTCGTGAGAGTTCGACATGACGAAGACCCCGCGCAGCAAACAAGCAGGGAGGATGGCAGGCGAGCCAACTGGCCCAGTCGCTGAGCAGAGCAAGTCACATGCCACGGCTGCATGAGCTCGGGTACCCGCCTCATGGCATAGCGCATGCACTGTATTTCGCGCTGATGGGGGCTGACGCGCAGTGCCCGCTCGGGCCACGTGAGCGATGCCCCAGCTGTCTATTTTTTTCGTCCGAGGGTTCCATGGAGAACGAAGCCCCACCGCTGCCCGGGCGAGGCCAGCATGTGCCTGCCTCTGAGATCGCCGCCTTCATTCGACGCGAAGAGATCGAGCTCTTGCTGCGCCCATTTCTGCCCGACGCCGGAGAGTGCGGGATGGTCGTGCGCTGTCTCCTCGACGTCGGACCCGCGCATCATCGCGGCTCGAACTACATCTTGCTGCGTCTGCTGGGCCTGCTGCTCACACGGGTTGCAGAGCGCCCGGCCCCGCAACCGCAAGCCCACTGTGCCGCCATTCCGCTGCGCGTCCCGCCGCTTTTGCAGTCCAAAGAGGAGCCGAAGACGTATCCGCTGGGCATCCCGCTGCCGGTGCTCGAACGCCTGGCACCGCGCGAGTCCCGGCAGCTTGCGGCGATGCTCGACTGCCTCAGCGATGGCCCCCCACAGCACTCGCTAGCCAACGCGACGATGCTGCACTTGCTCGATGTCCTGCTGCGCGCAAGTGACGCAGCCGCGTCAGGACGCGAGCCATGAGGACGCTCTCCCCGGCGCTCCTGCAAGCCTTCGGTGTCGCCGCGTCCGAGCTAGGCTTTTGCAGTGCGGCCCGCCTCTTTGTCCGCGAAGTCGCGGCCGCCGGTGGCGAGGCCTTGGTGCGCGCCCTTCGCGACGAGCTAGGTCGCACCTACCCCGTACTTGATGCCGTGTGCGCTGCGTACCTGGATGGCGAGCGCGAGTCCGACCTGGCAGTAGTCTCGGTGCAGCAGGCCCTGCAGGGAGCACGAGTGGTCATCGTCGTCGGCTTCGAGGCCGATGCGCTGGACGCCCTGGTGCCTCGGCTGGTGCGACAAGAGATCTATCTGCTGTCGCTGAGCCCAGACGAGGATCCGACACAGGAGCGCATCCTGGCCAACTACGGCGAGCGAGTGTCGCGCATCGATCTGCTGTCTTTCCAGCGCCTCGCCGGTAGTCAGACGGCGGTGCTGTGCCTGCTCTACGGTGTGGCCGAGCAGACGGCGCATGTGCCGCCCGCTTGGCTGCGCTTCTTCGGTGACGATGTCCGGGCGCAGTTCCGCACATTCATCGGCTGGGACGTGCTGCGACGCCCCATGTACGTCTACCCGCGCTGGCTCTACGAAGTCCCGCACAGCGACTTCGCGAGGATCGTATGAACACTCCCTCGCTGTGTTTGGCGCTCCTGCTCTTATGCACCCTGCTTTTGCAAGCGGCGCTGCCGTCACTGCGCGTGCTGATCGTCGTCAGTGGTGCCGCGCTGTCCTGCCTGGTCGTCACCCTGCTGGGGCTGGGTACGACCCGACAGATCATGGCCGAGCTTCCCTGGGATGTGCTCATCATCCTGGTCGGGCTGGGCCTGCTGTCCGAGGTCTTCGTCAGCTCACGCCTCTTTGGCATCTTGGCGGTGAAAGCGTCACGCTGGAGTCATGCCCAGCCACGACGCCTGCTCGCCTACTTCGCGGTCGGCATGTATCTGGTCAGCGGACTGGTCAACAACCTGACGGCGCTGGTCTTGGTGTTGCCGGTCTTGCACATCCTCCTAAAGCTGCTGGGCTTTCATCAGCGCTACGTCGCCTGGACGCTCGGGGTGCTGCTGGTCGCCTGCAACCTGGGGGGTGCAGCGACGCCGATTGGTGATTTCCCCGCGATCCTGCTTTTGAGCAGCGGTCGCATGCAGTTTGCGGATTATCTGCTGCACGCGGCCCCGCCGACGCTGGTCGCCCTGCTGCTTTTGCTGGGGCTGGTCGTGTTTGTCGTCCGCCCGCAGCGCGGGGTCGATCGCGATCCCCTGTCATCCCGCTTGTCCATCGTCATCATGGGTCGCCTGTATCGCAACGTGCACCTCGATCGTCGGCGCTTTGTTCCGGCGGCCCTGCTGCTGCTTCTGATGCTGCTGGCCTGGACGTTTATCCCCACATCCACGGGGATTAGCGCCGACCTCGTGTGCTGGCTGGGTGTTGCGGCGGCTCTACTTCTAAACCTGCGGCAGGGCGAGCGACTGGTGCGGACCCGCGTCGATATGGAAGCGGTGCTGTTTCTGCTGTCGCTGTTCGTGATGGTGGCCGCGGTGCGACGCAGCGGTCTGTTCAGCGATCTGGCGCAAGACCTCTTAGGTCTGCCGCTGTCGCCGCGCGGTCAGCTGCTGATCTTTCTTTTGCTCTCCGGCGTGCTGACCGGAATTTTTTCGGCGGGGCCCAGCATGGCCGGCCTGCTGGAGGTCGCACACGCGCTGGCGCAGAAGCTTCCGCCGCATGTGGTCTACGTCGGCCTGGCGCTTTCGGTCTGCGCCGGAAGCTCGCTGCTGCTGACGGCAGCGACATCAGGCCCGATGGCGCAGGCCCTCACCGAACGGGCCGCGCTGCGCGACAGCCAGGGACGCAGCGTGCACTTCGGCTTCGTGGAGTTTCTGCCGATCGGACTCCTTAGCTTCTCGCTGATCCAAGGCGTCGCGCTGGGCTATGCGCTGTTGTTCACTCGTTGACCTTGCAGCCCCAGACTTCCTGCATTGCCGACGGAAAATCAGGACATAGACACCCACTCGTTCGCGCTGCGCAGCAGCGAAAGGAGCGGATCGATGTCGCGCTGTTGCCGCAAGAACAGGCTGGCCCGTGAGGCGCGCTGGTAGCCGACCCGAATACCCAAAACACCGCAGTGCGGGGGCAGGGCGAAGACGCGCTCGTCAGTGGTGTCGTCGCCGATGTACACGGCGTGGCTGCGCTGCAAGCGCCGCATCGTGAGGAGCAGACCCTGGCCCTTGTCGAGAGCCCCGGGGGGCAGAAGGTTCATCACATACTTGCCCGGGATCAGGCATCCAAAGCGCAGCTCTTTTCCCACGGCTTGGATTCTGCGAATCGCCGTACGGCGATCGAAGGCGCGACGATAGTGCGCGCTGATCGAGCAGCCTTTGTCTTCGATTTCGATCCCGCCCACACCCTGTAGGCGCGCACGCAGACGCGGTAGCACCTGCTGCACAAAGGCCTGAAGCGGAGCCAGATCGAGATAGGGCTCGCTGCCGTGATTGCCCACCACCTCGACGAAGGGCAGCCCGTCTAGCCGCCGCAGAACGTCGCTGCGCGATCGTCCCGAGAGCACGACGGCAGGCCGCTGCGCGAGCAGCAGGGCAAGCCGCGAACGCGTCGATTCGGGCAGCTGCGCGGCCTGCGGCTGCGGCACGATCGGCGCCAGAGTACCGTCGAAGTCAAAGGCAAGGAGCGGGGCGGTTCGCAAGTGACTCAAGAGCCGCGCTGTTCCCGGCTTGCTCAGCGCGTGGTTCATGAGAATAGCTTTCGCGACGCGAGGAGGGGCACAGCGGTATCTAGCAAGGCCTGCGTCCGAATTTGCTGCTGCAGTCGCTCCCGCTCGCGCAGCCTCCCCGCATCCAGCAGCATGCGTCCTGCCCAGCGATAGACATTGAAGTCGGCCACCAGGGCCCGCAGGGCTCGCATGCGGGCCCGCTGCAGCGGCTCGGGCATGGTCAGTGCGGTATTCATCGCCGAACTGGCCTGCTCAATGTCGTATGGGTTCACGATCAGCGCCTCGGTCAGCTCCTGGGCCGCGCCGGCGAAGGCACTCAAGATCAGCACGCCATGTTCGTCATCGCGGGCGGCGACGAACTCCTTCGCCACTAGGTTCATGCCATCGTGCAGGCTGCTGACGTAGCAGAAGTCGGCGGCCCGGTAGTAACGAAACACGGTCGGCGGTTCGTGGTGTGCTCGGGCAAAGTGAATCGGCTGATAGCTGCCGCGGCCAAAGCGGGCGTTGATGCGATCGGCCAAGGTCAGCAGGCTGTCGTTGAGCGCGCGATAGCGGGGAATCACCGTGCGACTGGGTGCTCCCAGCTGCACAAACACGAAGCGCCCGACTAGCTGCGGCTGCTTGTCTAGCAGGGCCTCGACGGCGAGCAAGCGTTCTTCGATGCCTTTGGTGTAGTCGATGCGGTCGACTCCCAGGCCGATCAGCGTGTCATCCGGTACTCCTAGCTCCTCGCGGATGGTGCGGCGACAGTGCCAGATCGCGGGGGCCTGCTGGGCCCATGGATTCGGCCAGGCGATCGAGATCGGATATGGGCGTACCAGGCTGGTATGTCCGCCCCGCACGACGGCATCGCTGCCGCGATCGATGCGCGCCTCTAGGAAGCGATCGACCGCGTCGAGGAAGTTGTTGCAATGGGCCTGCGTGTGAAATCCGAGGATGCTGCTGCCCAAGAGCCCGCCGAGTAGCTCGCGATGCCAGGGGCAGATGCCGACGCGCTCAGCGTTGGGCCAGGGGATGTGCCAGAAGGTAATGATCATCGCCTTGGGTAGACGCTTGCGGATCATCGCTGGCGCCAGCGCGAAGTGATAGTCCTGCACGAGCACAATCGGATCCTCGCCTTCAGCCTCCGCACATACAGCTTCAGCGAAGCGCTCATTGACCTGGCGATAGGTCTCGAAGTCCTGGGCGCGAAACTCGGGCCGGTTGTGGGCCAGATGGCATAGAGCCCAGAGGCCTTCGTTGGCGAACCCATAGTAGTAGCCTTGCTCTTCGGCCTCGCTCAGCCAGACGCGGCGCAGCATGTACGTGTCCTCGCCGCTCTCGCCCGGCGGCACGCGCAGACGTCCGGCGGTATCGGCGGTCTCGCGATCCGCGGAGCCGCTGCCATGCGCAACCCAGACGCCGGAGCAGGCCCGCATCACGGGCTCGATCGCCGTCACCAAGCCGCTCGCTGGATGCAGCACCTGCACCCTGCCTTCCTGGGTGCGGTGGTGGATGTAGGGCTCGCGATTTGCCAGCAACAGCACGCGCTCGCCTTGTACATAGCGCTGCAGCACTTGCCGAAGACGAGTGGGACTCCAGCGTCCCTCCTGCTGTTCATCCTCGCGCTCGCGCGCCAGCTGATTCACCAAAGCCCTAACTTCCGAGACCAGCGGCAGAAACTCGCCCTCGCTGGTATCGCCGCGCAGCTGTCGGCGCAGGGTATCTGTCCACGTGCGCCACAGCCCACGCGATACGAGCAGCGTCAGGATCGATGCTGCTGTCGACAGGATAAATAGGGCGAGCAGCAGGAAGCGTCGCCCTGCTGCCTCACGACGATCGACGAAGCTAAGATCATGCACCAGCGCGACCTGCACCGGTTGCCCTGAATCGAGCGGAAGCGGGATGACGCTCAGATGAACGCGGCCGCTCGGCAGCTGGACAAAGGTGCGCACAGGCAGCGTTGTTCCAACGGTGCGCAAGCGGATTTGCTCGCAGGACAGATCGCTGGGCAGATCGGCGGTCTGCACCGCCAGCAGACCATCGCTGCTACACATCGCCGCCGCCATGATGCGGTCATCGCGGGTAATGGCGGTCAGCGTCTGTTCGATCTGACCGCGATCGTGCTTCACCCATGCGGTGGCCAGCAGGCGCTCGGCGCCATGCAGGACGAGCTGTCCTCGTAGCTGCAGGTCGCGCTCGAACCAGCGTCGCAGGGTCCGCTGCATCAGCTGATCCGCAGTCCCGGTCAGCGCGGCCAGTCCAAGCAACAGCCCCAGCAGAAACTTCCAGGTACGCCGCATGCATGGTGTGTCAGCAGCAACCATGCCAGCCCGGTACGTGTACCCCAAAGTGGGAGGATGCGATGCGGTTAGAAGATCTGGGGCTCGTTGGCAACTGTCAGTTCTCGGCGCTCGTCGAAAACACCGGCGCGGTCGTCTGGTGCTGCCTGCCGCGGTTTGATGCCGAGCCGATTTTTTCCACCCTGCTCAATGACGCGGACGGGGGGATGCTGTCGGTGGCACCGGCGGAGGGCGGGCGCGGGCAGCAGCGCTACCTGGAAAACAGCAATGTGCTGGAGACGCGCTTTGACACCCAAAGCGGCCGCTTCCGCATCATCGACTTTGCGCCGCGCTTTCCGCTGTACGAGCGCATGTTCCGACCGACGAAGCTCATCCGCATCATCGAGCCACTTGCCGGCAGCCCGCGCGTGGCCGTGCGCTGTCAGCCGCGCCTGGGCTGGTCGGCAAAAATTCCCACCGAGACCCATGGATCGCATCACATTCGCTACCACGGCTATGCCGCGCAGCTTCGTCTGACCACTGACTGCTCGCTGTCCTACGTGAATGCGCAGCCGTTCACACTGACTGAAAAACGACACGTCGTGCTGAGCTGGGGCGACCCGGTGGAAGAACCACTGCCGCCGCTGTGCGAGCGCTTTCTCACGGCAACGCTGCGCTACTGGCAGGGCTGGGTGAAGCGCTGCGCCATTCCACCGCTGTGGCAGAAGCAAGTCATCCGCTCAGCGCTGGCGCTGAAGCTGCACTGCTTTGAAGACACCGGGGCCATCGTCGCTGCGATGACCACATCTTTGCCGGAGGCCGCGGGCAGCGGACGCACCTGGGACTATCGCTACTGCTGGCTGCGCGATGCCTACTACGCCATCAGCGCCTTTCATCTGCTGGGCCACTTCGAGGAGCGCGAACAGTTCATACAGTTCCTGCTCAACATCGCTGCCGGCGCTCCCGATCTGAACCTAGCGCCGCTGTATCGCATCGATGGCAGTCAGCGAACCGACGAGCGCATCCTTCCAACCTGGCCTGGCTACGAAGGCCACGGCCCGGTGCGCATCGGCAACGCCGCGGCCCAGCACCAGCAGCATGATGTCTTCGGTGAGATGGTCCTGGCTCTCTCGCCCATCTATCTCGATGAGCGCTACGCCGCCGAGCGCTCACCAGCGACGTTAGAGTTACTCTTGCGTCTGGCGCGCAAGGCCATCCAGGTCGTCGGCACCCCCGACGCGGGCATCTGGGAGTATCGCAGCGACTGGCAGCCACAGACCTTCTCCAGCCTGATGTGCTGGGCCGCCTGCGATCGCATGGCCAAGGTTGCCGTGCTGCATCAGCCCAAGGATGAGCCCGAGTTTCGCGTCGCCGCGGAGCGGATTCGCAGCCAGATCTTGGAGCGCTCGTATCACCCTGAGCTGGGCAGTCTGGTTGCAGCCTACGGAGGGAACAGCCTCGATGCCTCGCTGCTGCAAGCGGTCACGCTGCGTCTGCTGCCTGATCGCGATCCCCGCTTGGTCAGCACCGTTCATACCCTGCAGCAGTCGCTGGCCATCGCCGGCAGTCCCTGGCTGCGGCGCTATAACTCAGACGATGGCTTCGGCGTGCCGACCAATGCCTTTGTGATCTGCACGTTCTGGCTGATCGAGGCGATGGCGCGCTGCGGCCGCATCGACGAGGCACGAGCGCTTTTGCAGCAGGCCATGGACGCGCTGTCTCCCCTGGGCCTGCTCTCCGAGGATCTCGACGTGGCGAGCGGCCGGCTGTGGGGGAACTTCCCGCAGGCCTATTCGCACGTCGGCTTGATCCACGCCGCCTACGCCGCCGCACCGCGCTGGGCGGACTGGCTGTAACTGGAGGAGAGCGATGCTCACCCCGATCGACCTTGGGATCTTTGCCGCTTTCCTGGCGTACTCGATCTGGAGTGGCCTACGGGCCCGCCACGTCGCTGCGCAAAACCTGGAGGAATATTTCCTGGCCGGACGCACCCTGCCCGGCTGGAAGGCTGGGCTCAGCATGGCAGCGACGCAGTTCGCAGCCGATACGCCGCTTCTGGTCACCGGAATGATTGCCACGGCCGGGATTTTTTCCCTGTGGCGCCTGTGGATCTATGCCCTGGCCTTCTTGCTGATGGGCTTCCTTCTGGGGGGCGCGTGGCGTCGCTCCGGCGTGCTCACCGATGCTGAGTTCTCGGAGCTACGCTACGGCGGCCGCCTGGCCACGACGCTGCGCGCGCTCAAGGCAGTGTACTTCGGCCTGATCTTCAACTGCACCGTCATGGCCATGGTGCTATTCGCAGCAACCCGCATCGCCGAGCCGTTCCTACACTGGGGAGACTGGCTGCCACCCTCGCTGTTTTCGCCAGTTGTAGGGCTCGTCAAGGGACTGGGGATCTCGCTCTCGGCCAGCTCGGATCCGACGCAGTGGGCCGAGCGCAGCGCCAGCAACCTCCTGTCGCTCTTCGCCATCCTGGCCGTGACGACGCTGTACTCGACGACCGGGGGGCTGCGCGCCGTGGTCGATACCGATGTCGTGCAGCTCGTCGTCGCTCTCATCGGCACTGGGCTCTATGCGGGCTTCGTCCTGGCCAAAGCTGGCGGCCTGGCCGCGATCCGGACCCAGCTCGATGGGCTGTATGGGGTGGCGGGGGCCAATCAGCTCCTCGCATTCACTCCCGATGGCGCGCGCGATGCCTCGCTGGCGGTGCTGGGGGTCATCGCGATTCAGTGGTTCGCGCAGATGAACTCAGACGGCACGGGCTATCTGGCCCAGCGCACCATGGCCTGCCGCAGTGACCGCGATGCGCGCTCGGCAGCGCTGATCTTTGTCGCCACGCAGGTGCTCCTGCGCTCGCTGCTGTGGCTGCCGATTGGGCTGGGCCTGCTGGTGCTGCTGCCCAGCCTGACACCGAGCGCGGGCAGCGACCTCGTTCGCTACACCGCGCTGCGCGAGGCCAGCTATGTCGAAGGCATCGCGCGCTTCCTACCCGCCGGCGCGCGCGGGCTCTTGCTGACCGGCATGTTCGCCGCGCTGGCCTCGACGCTGGATACGCACCTCAACTGGGGCGCGTCCTACTTCGCCAACGATCTGTACAAGCGGCTTTACTGCGAGCTGTGGAGACAGCGAACTCCGTCCGAGCGCGCCCTCGTCTGGGTCGCTCGCGCCAGCAACCTGATCATCCTTTTGCTATCGCTATTGATCCTGACGCGGCTGCGCAGCATTCAGTCGGCCTGGTCGGTGAGCCTGCTGCTCGGTGCCGGGATGGGCGTTCCGCTGCTCTTGCGCTGGCTGTGGTGGCGCGTCACCGCTGCGTCTGAGCTCGCGGCGATGGCCGCCTCGCTCGTCTTTGCCCCCATCCTGCTTGTCTATGTGGAGAGCGACGCGGCGCGACTTCTGTGGATGACGCTGGCTACCTCCGGGCTGGCCGTGGGAATGGCGCTCGCTCGCCCTCCGGCGATCTCTTCCGGCCTGCGCGAGTTTTATGACCGCGTCTGTCCCCCGGGTTTTTGGCGCCCGGTGGCACAGGCCAGCGGTGATGATCCGCGTCGCGCGCTGCGGCAGCTTGGCTACGGTCTGATGTCGACGGTGTGCGCTGCGGGGTTCGTCTTCTGTGCGCTCGTTGCACTGGGAACCTGGCTAGTGGCTGCGCCGCCGCCGGCTGGACTGCCCTCACGCGGTGCCTGGCTGGCGCTGCTCGTTGTGGCCGCGGGTCTGGCCCTGCTTGGTCTACGTCACAGCGAAGCGGCTGCGCCGCCACAGGGCTCGCGATGAAGCCAGACCATGCAGAGAGAGATGGGCCGTTCCTGCCGAAGAAGCCAAGCGAGACTGCCCCAATGCGATGCACCGACAAGGGAGAGAGGAACGCTTCGACAGGAACAAGCCCAAGTGCGTGCTTGGCAGCAAGGGATCACAGCAAGCAGCGGGCCAAGGGCGGGCCACGCCTATCCCCTCTGCACGCGCGCCCCCCGTCAGCTTGGCCGAGGCAATCTGTCAAGCTGGGGCAGTTTTGCTGGCGCCCAGTCGCTGCCTATCGTGGATACTTCCACTCTGTCCCCGCTAGCCTCGCGAGGCTGTCATGCCCAAGCCCCTGGCCTTCCGCTCCGTTTTCGGACTGCTTGCGATCACCCTGACCTTGGCGCTGCTCGACTATGTGACCGGCCCGCGTATCTCGTTCACGCTGTTTTACGTCGCTCCCGTTGGCATGGCCGGCTGGTGGTTGGGGTCGCGCGCAGCGTGGGCGTTTACGGCCCTCGTCTCCTGCGCGCAGTTCTTCAACGACATCGCCTGGGCCGGGCAAGAGATCTCACTCATCGCGCTGTGGAATCTGTTCACTCGGGTGGCCGTGACGGGCGTCGTTGGCCATGCCCTAGCCTGGCTGCGACGTGATCGCGATCAGCTGAATCAGCTCCTCGCTGAACGCACCTCGGCCCATGTCGCCACTGTCGATCAGCTACGCCACCGCGACCGGCTCGCCCTGATTGGCCAGCTGGCTTCGGGTCTTGCGCATGAGCTGGGCACGCCGCTCAACGTCGTCTCGGGCCGGGCCCGCCTGCTGGACGAGGCGCTGTCCCCTGGCGCCGAGGAGCGCGGTCACGTACGCAGCATCCTCGAACAGACGGAGCGCATGACCGCCATCATCCGCCAGCTCCTCGACTTTGCGCGACGTCGCGGACCCGATCTCGGCCGCGCCGACTTGCACGACTTGTGTCGCGGTGTCCTCGACCTCTTGCGCCCCCTCGCCAACAAGCGGGGGGTGACGCTGAGCCTGGTCCCCCCCAAGAGCGAGTGTCGCGCCCACGTCGATTACAACCAGATCCAGCAAGCCGTCAGCAATCTGGTGATGAACGCCGTGCAGGCCATGCCCGAGGGGGGAACCGTGACGCTGCAGGTCCAGAATGCGACCACTCCCAGCGCAACCGATGAGCTCATCCTGTCCGTGCAAGACACAGGCATGGGAATTGCCAAAGAACATCTCGCACGCATCTTCGAGCCCTTCTTCACCACGCAGGGGGCCGGCGATGGCACGGGCCTAGGCCTATCGATTACCGAGGGAATTGTGCGCGATCACGGCGGATACATCGAAGTCAGCAGCGAGCTAGGCCACGGGAGCTGCTTTCGCCTGCACCTGCCGAGAGGCGCCGCGTCCGCCACGAGCGAGCGCAGCGCGGGAGTCGCGCCATGAAGCCGCAGGTCCTCATCATCGACGACGATCGCGGCATGTGCGAGCTGCTAGAGCTCGGGCTCACCAAGCGGGGCTTTCAGGTCCGCTTTACGACGGACCCGCGCACCGTCATGGATGTGCTGCAGCAGACCGAGCTGGAAGCAGTCGTCACAGACCTCAACATGCCGGGGCAAAATGGCATCGAGCTGACCAAGAAGATCGTCGGCAACCGTCCCGATCTGCCGGTCATCGTCATCACCGCCTTTGGCAGCATGGAGTCGGCGATCTCAGCGATGCGCGCCGGAGCCTATGACTTTGTGACCAAGCCGCTAGAAGTCGACACCCTGGCCTTAGCGCTGCAGCGAGCGATCGCCCATCGTGCCCTGCGTGAAGAGGTCAAGCTGCTGCGTCGCGCCGTCGCCGCCAGCCGCAACGCCGACAATCTACTCGGCGAGAGCCGCGAGATGCGACAGGTCCTGGATGTCGTGGCGCGCGTCGCCGAAGCCGATGTATCAGTCCTCATCCTCGGCGAGAGCGGCACCGGCAAAGAGCTGGTCGCCCGCTCGCTGCACAACCGCAGCAGTCGTCACGAGGGCCCGTTCGTCGCCGTCAACTGCTCGGCTCTGCCCGAGGCGCTGCTCGAGAGCGAGCTGTTCGGTCACGCTCGCGGAGCCTTCACCGATGCCCGCACCACGCGCCGCGGCCTGTTTCAGCAGGCGCACGGTGGCACGCTATTTCTCGACGAGATTGGCGATCTACCGCTGTCCCTGCAGCCGCGTCTGCTGCGCGCGCTGCAAGAGCGCAAGGTCCGCCCAGTGGGGAGCGATAGCGAGGTCGACATCGATGTCCGCCTGCTAGCCGCGACGCACCAAGATCTAGAAAAATCCGTCGAGGAGCGGCTGTTTCGCAGCGACTTGTACTACCGCCTGAACGTCGTGCAGGTGCGCCTACCGCCCCTACGCGCACGCGGCAACGATGTGCTGCTGTTGGCGCAGCACTTTCTCGATCTGGCTTCGGTGCGACTCGGCAAGAAGGTCGAGCGCCTGAACGCCAAAGCGGCCGAGCGCATGCTGGCCTATGCCTGGCCAGGCAATGTCCGCGAGCTGCAAAATTGCATCGAGCGGGCCGTCGCCCTGACCGCCTATGACCAGATCGGTGTCGACGATCTACCCGAGCGCGTTCGCGACTACCGCCCGTCGCAAGTCTTGGTCGCCAGCGACCATCCCAGCGAGCTGGTGTCGATGGACGAAGTCGAGCGTCGCTACATCCTGCGCGTGCTCGACGTCGTGGCGGGCAACAAGTCGCTGGCAGCGCAGATCCTCGGCTTTGATCGCCGCACGCTCTATCGAAAGCTAGAGCGCTACGGCCTCAGCGACTGAATGTGACATTTTGCTACGGTTTGGCAGAACGCCTCAGCCAAGCCGCCCGGCGACTGACTACTCGGCCTTCTTGCCCTCGTCTTTTTTGCCTTCGTCTTTCTTGCCCTCGTCCTTCTTGTCGCCCGCCTTGCTCTTCTTGCCTTTCTTCTTGGCCGGCTTCTCCTTGGCTGCCTTGTCGGCGGGGGGCGCGTCTTCCGCGAAGGCGGGTACCACGGTCGACAACGCAAAGAGGGCGGTCAGGCTGATGGCCAGTTTCTTCATCGCAAGCTCCTGTGAGTAGAGTGAGATCACACGTCCGATGCGGACAGCCTGCATGCGATGCAGCCGCAGTGCCACGACGCCGCGCGGCGCCGCTGTTTAGACAAAGCACCGAGCCGGGGTCCTCAGTCTTCCCAATGCCGTACAGCCACTCTTCACTCCGCAGATCGCGATCAAGCCCAGCCTTCCTCAAGGGTTTTGCCAACCAGGCCCATCGCCGGAAGCGGAGCAGGCAGCGAGCCCTGGCTGCCATGCCCGACAGCTAGACCGTACAGACCTTTTTTTTCGGCGCCCCGATGGAAAAGAGTGTCCCGGAAAGTGGGCAACCAAGCTCTGCTTGGGGAGGGGCCCCAGCCGTGCAGCCCGTTCGCGCCGTAGAAATTTGCAGCGCGCTCTGTCCCCCCTCCAGCCTCCCCCACGCCACCCCGCAAAACCTGCATTTACCGTCGAGCTCGGCTGCGAAATAGTTGCGGTGCGAAGCATCGTGCTGTCAGGAGGCCGTGGTAGGTTCGCCGCCTCTTGTCATGGCTGACCAACTTTTGAGTGATTTGGCATCGCTGCGTATTGATCGTTCAGAGGGAACCGGGCCAGGCCGCCCGCCAATCGCCGAGCACCTCAGGCCTCCCCCTCACGGCGGCGACGGTCCGCGCTACACCGACGCTGGACCCAGTCGTGGCCAGCGCATCTTGCGCTCGCTGGCGGGACTGTCCGGCGGACTCGCACTGCTTGCGGCGGGCTACTTCTGGGCCTACCCGGCGCTGGCCTCGCGGGTGTGGAAGGCGCAGGTGGCGCTGACTGAAGTCGTGCTGCTTGCCCCGACCGGCTCGGGCGTGCAGGTCGAGCTCTCAGCGACGGGCTACGTCGTGCCGCAGACCGTGTCCAAGGTCGGCGCCAAGGTGCAAGGCCGAGTCGCCGAGGTGCGCGTGCGACAAGGCCAGCGAGTGCAAGCCGGTGAGGTGCTGCTGCGGCTCGATGAGCTTGAAGCGCGCGCCCTGCTGTCGGCGAGCCGAGCCCGCGGACTGGCGGCGCAGGCCCGCGTGCAGACCGCGCGCGCCAACCTCGCCGAAGCCGAGCTACAGGCTGGACGTGCCCGCGGACTCGCTGACAAAGACGTCGGTCCGGCAGCGCAGGCCAGCGATCTGGAAGCACGCGTGAAGTCGCTGGGCGCGCTGTTGAAAGCCGCCGAAGCCGAAGCCGCGGCGGCGGGGGCCGAGGTCGAGACGCAGAAGACCGGGCTCTTGCAGCTAACCGTGACCGCGCCGATCAGCGGCACCGTGCTGAGCAAGCCCCCCGAGGTCGGCGAGGTGGTCGGCCCGCTCTCTAGCGCCAGCACCGGAACCAGCGGAGGAGCCGCCGGATTGTTAGAGCTGGCCGATCTGTCGCGCGCCTCGCTGGTCGTCGAGACTGATGTCCCCGAGGGCAAGCTCGGACGCGTCAAGATCGGCGGCCCGACCGAGATCGTGCTCGATGCCTACCCCGGAAAGCGCCTGCGCGGTCGCACGCTAGAGATCCTGCCGCGGGTTAGCCGCGCCAAGGCCACCGTGCCCGTGCGTGTCGAGTTCGCCGACGATGAAGCGTTAGCCGGCGTCCTGCCCGACATGGCCGCGCGCATTCACTTCTTAAGCAAGCCGCTGTCCGATGCCGCGCTGCGCGAAGCGCCCAAGATCCTGCTGCCGGCGAGTGCGCTGACCGAGCGCGATGGACAGCGCGGCGTCTTCGTCTACGACCGCGAGAGCGAGGCCATTCGCTTCACCCCCGTGACGCTAGGCCCCAAGCTGGCCTCCGATGGCGCCGCGACCGGCCGTGCTGAGTCGGGAAGCTACGAGCTCATCGCTGGTCCGCCACCCGGCAGCAAGCTGGTGCGCCAGCCCGAAGGTGCGCTGCGCAGCGGTCAACGAGTCAAAGAGAGCGAGAGAAACGAGCCATGAATTCCAGCCCGCAAGTCAGTGAAAACGCCGCCGCCGGCAAGCCGCGCCCGGCCGGCACAACCGATGTAATTGAGCACGCGCGCCCCAGCACCGCCGAGTCGATCATCGCGCTGCGCGGTGTCCGCAAGACCTACTTCCGCGGCAAGGAACCGATCCACGTCCTTTCGGATCTCGACTTGGAAGTGCCGCGCGGTGGGTACGAGGCGCTGATGGGGCCGTCGGGCTCGGGCAAATCGACGCTGCTCAACCTGATCGCCGGACTCGATCGCCCAAGTGCCGGCAGCCTGCGCGTCGCCGGTGCCGAGCTGGGCGCGATGTCCGACAGTCAGCTGGCGCGTTGGCGATCCAACACCATCGGCTTCATCTTTCAGGCCTACAACCTGATGCCGGTGCTGACCGCGGTCGAAAACGTCGAGCTTCCGCTGCTGCTCACCAAGCTGCCGGCCGGCGAGCGCAAGCGACGCGCCCAGACTGCGCTGCGCGTCGTCGGTTTGGAAGATCGCATGCACCACTATCCGCGCCAGCTCTCGGGCGGGCAGGAGCAGCGGGTGGCCATCGCGCGAGCCATCGTCAACGATCCGCAGGTGCTGGTCGCCGACGAGCCAACTGGTGACCTCGATCGCCAGAGCGCCGATGACATCCTGACCCTGCTTGAGCGCATGAACCGCGAGCTGGGCAAGACCATCATCATGGTCACGCACGATCCCGCGGCGGCCGAGCGCGCTCACATCACGCGACGCCTCAACAAAGGACAGCTGATATGAGGCTGTCGGCTCTTTCGGTTCGCAACGTCTGGCGCAATCGCCTGCGCGCCACGCTGACCGTGCTCGGCATCGGCGTCGCGATCGTCGCTTTTGTACTCCTGCGCACCGTGCTGTCGGCCTGGACGGTCGGGGCGGAAGCGGCGGCCAAAGATCGCCTGGGGACGCGCAACAAAGTCACCTTCGTCGTGCCTCTGCCCAAGCGCTACATCGAGACGATTCGTCAGGTGCCGGGCGTCGTCGAAGCGGGCTACGCCAGCTGGTTTGGCGGCAAGGATCCGCGGCACGAAAACGAGTTCTTCGCCTCGATGGCCGTCGAGACCAAGACGCTGTTCACCATCTTTGACGAGCTGGTCGTCGCCCCCGCCGATCGCGAGCGCTGGCTGCAAAATCGCAAGGGCGCGCTGGTCGGCGATGTGCTGGCCAAAAAGCTTGGCTGGAAAGTCGGCGACACGGTGACGCTGCAGGGTTCGATCTATCCCGGCGACTGGCAGTTTCAGATCGAAGGCATCTATGGCTCGACGCGCAAGGTCGTCGATCGCTCGTCGTTTTTTTTCCACTGGGACTATCTCAACGACTCGCTGCCCGAGGGCAGTCCGCTGCGTGATCGCATCGGCTGGGTAACGACACGCATCGCCGATCCGCAGCAGGCCGGAACGATCAGCCAGGCCATCGACAAGGCCTTCGACGAACAGGAAATTCAGACGCTGACGATGAGCGAGCGGGCCATGAACCTGTCGTTTCTTGGCATGGTCTCGGCGGTGCTCAAGGCCATCGATCTGGTGTCGCTGGTCATCCTCTTCATCATGATGCTGATCCTGGGCAACACCATCGCCATGAGCACGCGCGAGCGCACGCGCGAGTTCGGCGTGATGCGCGCCATCGGCTTCCTGCCGCACCACATCGCGGGGGCTGTGCTGATCGAAGCCATCGTCATCGGCGGCCTCGGTGGCGCCCTCGGTCTGGCCCTGTCCTATCCGCTGGTCGAGCGCGGCATGGGCCGCTTCATCGAAGAAAACATGGGCTCGTTCTTCCCCTACTTCCGCATCCACGAACAGACGGCGATGGCAGCGATGATCCTGGCCTTGCTCTTGGGTCTTATCGCCGGTCTCTTGCCCGCCTATCGCGCGGCGCGGCTCAACGTCATCGACTCGCTTCGGAGGGCCGGATGATCCCCATCGCCTACAACCTACGCAGCCTCGCCGTCCGTCGGACGACAACCCTGGCCAGCGTGCTCGGCATCGGTCTTGTGGTCTTCGTGCTAGCCGGCGCGCTGATGCTCTCCGCCGGCATCAAGCAGACGCTTTCGCGCAGCGGGCACAGCGACATTGCCCTGGTGCTGCGCAAAGGCAGCGATGCCGAGATGGCGTCCAGCATCGAGTCGCCGACCATGGCTCTGATCTTGTCGGCGCCCGGCGTGAAAAAAGACGAGTCGGGTAATCCGCTCGGCATCGGCGAGGTGCTAATCGTCGCCACGCTGGACAAGGTCGGCGTCGATGGCGTGTCGAACGTGCAGATCCGCGGCGTACCCGAAGGCGTGACGCGCTTTCGCAAGAGCGTGCAGATCGTTGACGGCCGCGCGGCTCGCCCTGGCACCGACGAAGTGATCATTGGTCAGCGCTTGCGTGGACGCTTCAAGGGGCTGGATCTCGGCCAGTCGTTCGAGCTGCGCAAGAACCGGCCGGCCCAGGTGGTCGGCGTCTTTAGCGATGAGGGCTCCTCGCACGAGTCCGAGATCTGGGGCGACATCGACACCGTGCGGCAAGCCTACGGTCGCAGCGGCCTCTATTCATCGGTGCGCGTGCAGCTCAGCTCGCCCGGCCAGTTCGATGCGTTTGAAGCCGTGATCGAAGGCGACAAAGCCCTGGGCTTGGATGCGCTGCGCGAGGATCGCTATTACGAGAAGCAGTCAGAAGGTACGTCGATCTTCGTCACCGGCCTGGGCGTAGTCGTCGCCATCATCTTTTCGATCGGCGCAATGATCGGCGCGATGATCACCATGTACGCCTCGATCGCCAGCCGCAGTCGCGAGATCGGCACGCTGCGCGCACTGGGTTTTTCACGGCGCTCGATCCTGGCTTCGTTCCTGCTGGAAGCGCTGGCCCTGGCGCTGTCCGGCGGCCTGCTTGGCATCGCGATGTCGCTGGGCCTGGGCACGGTGCGGTTCTCGATGATGAACTTCGCCAGCTGGTCCGAGATCGTCTTCTCGTTCTCGCCCACCCCCGGCATCCTGCTCACCGCCCTGCTCTTCGCCGGAATGATGGGCCTGTTCGGCGGCCTCTTCCCCGCCGTCCGCGCCACCCGCATCTCGCCGCTATCGGCGATGCGCGACTAGAAGCGCGCCTGCAGCGTGAAGTTGAAGCCGAGGCGGTGGGGGAATTCGAACTCGCGGCGCTTGAGCAGCGTCGTGGGATCGCTGACCAGACGGGTGCCGTTGGGATCGTACTGGTAGTAGGCCTCGGCGATGACGGCGAAGAGTTCGAGGAAGTCTTGCCGGGCCTGCAGCTTGCCGGCGTAGGCGGGCAGCGTGTCGTAGCCGGGTGGCAGGATGACAACGTCGCCCTGGTTGCGCACGACAAGCACGGCGGCGCTGCCATCGACGGGATTTAGGGCGTTATCGGGCGGGCGATACGAGGCCGGACGATCGATGCCGAGCGTCAGACCGACGGTCGTGCCCGAGCGATCGAAAAAGTAATCGACGCCGAGCGCGGCGAACAGATCAGGGTTGGCCGTCGAGTCGACCGGGAAGTCCTGGAACGGAACGAGGCTGGGCTGGTTGAGCAGCAGGAACTGCATCGAGCGATACGTCGCATCGAGCCGCAGGCGGAAGCTGCCGTACTGCAAGCGGACGTTGACGTCGCCGGCGAGGCCGGGCTGGATGCGGCTCGACTCGGCGAGGCCGGGATCTTCCAGCGTCGTGCCCTCGACGGTGAACTCGGACATGATGAGCCACGACAGACCGGGGCGATAAAGCGGCTTGGTGAAGTAGCGAGCAGCGCTGTTCCAGTCGCTGCGATACAGCGCCGTGTCGGCCGACATGCTGGGCGGCAGGCCATCGAACAGCGACACCTGGAACGAGGCGCCAAAGGTCTGCACCGGCAGCCGCTGCGACAGGATGCGCGGGATGGTGCCACGATCGAAGAAGCCGCCGTTGGCCTCGATGCGGAAGTGCCCCGGCCAGGGATCAAAGCCGACGCCGCCGAGTAGACCGTAGACCGAGTGAAGCTCTTGGTCTTGCTCGTAGCGCAGCACGCTGGTCTTGGCGCCGAAGTAGGCGTACCAGCGATCGTCGGCGATCTGCAGGCGCAGGCCGGGCACTGGCGGGGTCGGCGGCGGGTTGATGTTGGTCGGGATGTCGGGGTTGGCCTTGAAGAAGATCGGCGAGCCACCCCACGACAGGCGCCAGGAATAGCCCAAGCGCATGCGATCGCTGTTCAGCGGAAACGCGGTCAGCGACACGTTCAGCCGGCGCTGCCGCGTCGGGTCGAAGAAGTAGTTGATCTTGATGTAGCTGCCGTCGTCGATCGACGACAGGTTGACGTCCGAAAACTGAAGCAGACGCAGGACGTAGGCGCCCTCGGCCTCCCAGCCTTGGCGCTGGATCGACTTGTAAAGGACGATGTGCGTCAGGCTCTCGTAGCCGGTAAAGCGGGTGTCGTAGTTGTCGAAGAACAGGACACCCAGCTGATTCGGACGATCGAAGCGCCAGCCTGGCACCGGCGGGTTGGTCTCTCCCGGCTGGGCCAGCACGTTTTCATTCGTCAGGGTCAGGTTGAGGCGGGTATCGACAAAGTCGTTGGCGGCTGCCTCGCGGACTCCCCACGTCGGCACGAGCGCGGCGGACAAAAGTCCGCACAGTCCAAGGCCTAGCTTGCGCATCCTGTACTCCCTCGCTGAAAACAGGTCGCGCTTCATACCACAAAACGCCCGCTCAATAACAGCCCCTTCCCTGCGGGGCGGCGCGGACGCTTGGCATGAACTTCGGCAGGACGGACGCGAGGCGCAGGGCGACCTAAGGCGCGGGGGAGCCCGGCTCGCCACCCGACGGAGACAAGGACGGGTCGGAGGCACCGCCCGCTGTGCCATCGCCCGTCGCTTCCGGTTCCTTCGGCAGCGGCGGGCCGTTTTGCAAGAGCGGAGCCGTGCCATCGACGTACTGCTGCACCAGGCCGCGCTCGGCCGTCTCGACCTGGGGCCGCCGATCGCCGAGCGCCAGCAGCAGACCGCCGACGCCAATATGCAGGCCAGCGAGCGCCAGCATGACACCGCCGCCCGCCAGGTCGGTCATGCCGCGGGTCGGCGCAGCGTTCCCGACGGGATCAAGCCCGGTCATAAGGCCAATGAGAAGCGGCGGCAGAGCCGCCCCCAGCACCACACCACCGACGTAATACATGGGCGGCTTCTCGCTGGCTCGCACGCGATAGAAGCGGGTCTTGCGGGCGGTGGCCTGGGTAAACTCGGCCTCCGAGAGCCCCAGCGCCCGTCGCCGCACCAGGCTCGGCGCGCGATCGCGCTCGCGCACGGCGGGAAGCTGGGCATCGGGCCGCAGATCGGGCTGCAGCGTACCTAACATCTCGACCGAGCGGGCCGGCAGAAGATACGGCTCAGCCACCTGGCAGCCAGCGAGTCCCAAAAGCCCTGCCAGCAGCCCGCCAAGCCGCCCCCCCAGGCGTCCGCTGGCCCGGCCCTGGCTTGGCTCAGAGCCGACGCCCAGACCGGGACGCAGCTCCAGGCCCAAGCCCAGACCGCGCCCTGGACCGTGACCGGCCAGACCGGCCACCCATCTCTGCGTTCGCCGCATGTCCCGCATTCTAAGGAGCTTTCGGTTCACCCGCAGCAGGGAGACTCGATCTATAATCCTGCGAGACTCTCCAGAAATTTTCGAAAGCGAAGGGGTTTTGCATGTACGTCCCTGCCAGCACCCGCGTCCTTGCTGCGACGGTGCTCTTCGTGGTTGCGGCTCATGCTCAGGTACAGGCGGCAACGGTGTCAGTCGGCCTGCTCGGCATCGACGGCGCCAGCGTCGAGCCGGGGATGGGACAAGCGCTGACCGAAGCGCTGCGTCGCCACCTGCCCAGCCTGCCGAATATGCGCGTCGAGATGAAGCATCAGGATCTCTCGGAAGTGAAGCTGGTCTTTGGCTGCACGGATGAGAAGCCGGCTTGCATGGCCAAGGTCGGCCGCAGCTTGGGCGTCGATCGCCTGATCTTCGGCACGATTCGCAAGCAGCCGCAGGCGACGATGTACACCGTCTCGCTCAAGCAGCTCAACGTCATCGACAGCACCATCGAGAAATACATCACCGAAGCGGTGCCGGCCGAGGCCCTGCGCGCCGACAGCCCGCAGCTCAACGACCTGGTTGGCCGCTGGCTGCCGGCCCTGCTCAATGACTCGTCGCGCGGCGGCTTCCGCATCCTCACCGAGCCGGCCGGGGCGAGCGTTGCGTTGGATGGTGTGCCGCTGGGTCAGTCGCCGCTGGCCTTCAACGAGGTCGAGATCGGCGATCACATGGTGCGCATCGAGCTGCCCGGCTTCCCCCCGGTGACTCGCAAGATCACGGTGCGCGGTGGCCAGAGCGATCAGCTGTTCGTGAATCTGACGCAGCCCGGCGAGTCCGCCCCCGCCACCCCGACGAGCAATGACAACAAGGGCGGGCTGCTGATGAACAAGTCGATGAGCCGCGGCCTGCGCTTGACCGCCTATGTCACGGCGGGCATCGCCGGCGTCTCGGCGATCGCGGCCATCGGCACCTGGCGCGCCTACATCGGAGCGCAGGACGCCGCCACGCTGCAGCTCAATCCGCTGTACGACCGCCTGCAGGCGAGCGGCATGCTGGCCAGCTACAACGGCTTCTTCGGCAACTCACAGGCGCTGTCTACGTGCCAAAACGTCGGCGGCCTGATGGGCGATGCCAACTATCAGGGCTACCTGTCCGAGTGCCGGCGCGGCAACTCGCTGGCCTCAGCGACGACCGCGCTGTGGGCGATGACCGGCGTGTTCGGAGCCATCAGCCTGACCACCGGCCTGCTGAGCGCGCTGCGTCGCGGCGATGTCACCGATGCTCCGGCCCCCAGCGGGAAGAGCGAAGGCCAGCCACCGGCCCAGAGCCAGCCGGGTCCGCGCCTCGTCGGCATCGCGCCCGCCTTCTCGCCCGAGGGATTCTCGGCCACCGCCACCATGCGCTTCTAGTCGCCGCCTTCCCGATGGCGGTAAACTGCCGCCATGAAGACCCTCGATACTGGAAAGTCTCTCGGAAGCTCGAACGACCGCCGCTTCCCTCCCCCCGCTGAGTTTGCCAGTCGCGCGCTCCTCGACAACGCCGGGGTCGCCGCCCTCCGCGAGGCCGCCAGCGCTGATCCCGAGGCCTTCTGGTTGGATCAGGCCCATACCCTGCTTGAGTGGCGACGCCCCCCGACGCGTAGCCTGGATCGCAGCCGGGCGCCGTTCATCACCTGGTTCGACGACGGTGAGCTGAACCTGACCGAGACCTGTCTCGACCGTCACCTGACGACCTGGCGCCGCAACAAAGCCGCGCTGATCTGGGAAGGCGAGCCCACTGATCGCGGGGTCGAGTCGCGCGTGCTGACCTACTACGAGCTCTCGCGCGAGGTCGGACGGGCGGCCAACGCGCTGCGTTCGCTGGGGGTCAAGACCGGCGATCGCGTCGTCATCTACATGCCGATGGTGCCCGAGCTGATCATCGCCGTCCTCGCCTGTGCCCGTCTGGGAGCGACGCACTCGGTGATCTTTGGCGGATTTTCGGCCGAGGCCATTCGCGACCGTGTACTCGACGCTGGCGCGACCTGCGTACTGACCGCCGATGGCGGCTATCGCCGCGGCAAGATCATCCCACTGAAGCAGAACGTCGACGAAGCGCTGCGCCACTGTCCCGAGGTCAAGAGCGTGGTCGTCGTCGCCCGCGTCGGTCTGCACAGCGAGCTCAAAGTCGCGATGCAGCCCGGGCGCGATCACTTCTGGAGCGATCTCCTCTCGGGACAGAGCGGCGACTGTCCAGCGGTGCCGGTTCCGGCCGAGCATCCGCTGTTCATCCTGTACACCAGCGGCACGACGGGGAAGCCCAAGGGCGTGGTGCACTCGACGGCTGGCTACGGCACGCAGGTGGCCTTTACCACGCGCCACATTTTCGATCTGCGCGATGAAGACACCTATTTCTGCACCGCCGACGTGGGCTGGATCACCGGCCACTCGTACATCGCGTACGGTCCGCTGTCGCAGGGGGCGACGGTGCTGTTTTACGAGGGCGCGCCCGATACGCCGCACAAAGGTCGCCTTTGGGAGATCTGCGAGCGCTGGGGCGCCACCATCCTTTACACCGCGCCGACCGCCATTCGATCGTTTATGCGCTGGGGTGACGAGTGGCCCAAGAAGCACGATCTGTCCAGTCTACGACTGCTGGGTACCGTCGGTGAGCCGATCAACCCCGCCGCCTGGCTGTGGTATCACGAGACGATCGGCGGTGGCCGCTGTCCGATTGTCGACACTTGGTGGCAGACCGAGACCGGGGCGATCATGGTCGCGCCCATCCCGGGAGCGACGCCGACCAAGCCCGGCTCCTGCACCCAGCCGCTGCCCGGACTGTCGATCGAGGTGGTACGCAAGGACGGCACGCGCTGCCAGCCCGGCGAGAGTGGATTTCTGGTCATCAGCCAGCCCTGGCCCTCGCAGCTACGCGGTGTCTGGGGCGATCCCGAGCGCTATCGCAAGACGTACTTCGGCGACCTGGTGGTCGATGGCCAGCCGGTCTATTTCACCGGCGATGGCGCCCGCCTGGATCACGATGGCTATCTGTGGGTCGTCGGGCGCGTCGATGATGTGCTCAACGTCGCCGGCCACCGCATCGGCACCGCCGAGGTCGAAAGCGCGCTGGTGTCGCACCCCGCCGTTGCTGAGGCCGCGGTCGTCGGTCGCCCCGACGAGCTGAAAGGTCAGGCTCTTGTGGCCTTCGTCACCCTGCGATCGCAGTCGGCGCAGAGCAGCGAGCACGCCCTGACCGCCAACGACGCCGCGGCCGATGTCCTGCGCCAGCAGGTGGTCAAAGAGATCGGCGCCATCGCCCGCCCCGACGAGATCCGCTTCACCGAGGCCCTGCCCAAGACGCGCTCGGGCAAGATCATGCGCCGCCTGCTGCGCGAGATCGCCAGCTCCGGCCGGGTCCGCGGCGACGTCACGACGCTGGAAGACATGGCCGTGCTAGAGCGCCTGTCTTCGCAGCACAGCGACGAAGACTAGACCGGCGAAGGCGAGCGCGGCACGTCGCAGGACCAGTGCGCGATCTGACGCCACAGCGGCTGCAGACGTTCGTCGAGCACTAGGCCCATATGGTCGGGCTCGCAGGCGTAGCCATGCTGCCGGCGGACCGTGATGTGCGTCACCGGACCGCGCGTCAGGCAGGCCAGCCGAAGCTGGCAGGCCGGCACTGACAGCAGGTGATCGCCGGCGCTGGCGACGCTCAAGATCGGCACCCGCACCGCCGAGAGATCGGCCAGGTACGAGTGCCCGTTCTGCGCCGTCCAGTCAGCCTGCCGGAGCCAGCTCCCAATCTGGCGCATATAGGGCAGCGGCTCATCCGCTGTGCCGACCCGATACTCCCGCGCCGGCAGATAGCCGCGGCGCCAGGCAGCGGCCACCAGCAGCGGAAAGAAGCCGCGCTTTACCCACCAGCGCATACGTTGTGTTTCAAGCTGCGGCAGCCAGACATTGGCGGCAAGCAGCACCAGCCCGTCATAGCCGTACAGCCGCTCACACCCAGACCGCGGCGGAAGAGGCCCCCCGCCAGCGCTGACCAGCGCCTGCCAGGCCAAGGCCACGTGCCCAAACAGGCTGTGCCCGATCGCCACCCGCGGCAGCCCCGGAAAGCGCTTGGCCAGGTACGCCGCGACAACCCCCGCGTCGTCGACTAGATCGTCGTAGTCCCACGCCGCTCCCTGACGAGGCAGCGGCGTGCTGCGACCGTGCCCTCGCTGATCCAGCCACAGCACCGCCGCCCCCGCCGACAGAAGCTGCGACAGCACGCCCTCACCAGGCGGCTGATCGAGCGTCCGACGATCGACCAGCATGGCGTGCGAGAGCGCCACGATCACCTGCGGCTCGCCGGCTGACCCAGCCTCCCCGCCCCGCCCTGTAGGCAGTACCAGCTCCCCCCGCAGGAGCACGCCATCCCGGGCTCGCAGCACGACCGGCTCTCCAGAAAGCCGCGTCCTTTCCTGCCCACCCGTCACCATGCTAGCTTCAATGCTAGGGAAAATCTGCCCATGCCGAAGCTTGTTTACCACGATAGTTCTGGTGCGCGGGGGACCGTTGAAATCGGCAACGAGGTCGTGCTCATCGGCCGAGCCACGGAGTGTCAGATTCAGACCCAGGATGGCCTGGTCTCTCGTCGCCATGCGCGGGTGATCTACGACGGGTCGTACTGGATTGAAGATCTGGGCAGCGCCAACGGCGTCTACGTCGGCAACGAGCGCGTGCAGAAGTACAAGCTCAAGCCCGGCGATACTTTCCGCTGCGGCCACGTCGAGGTGCGCTTCGAGGTCGAAGACATGAACCGCACAGCGATCGGTGTCTCGCCGGGCATGGTCGTGCCGATGCCGCCCATGGCCGCTCCGCCGGCGGTGAAGATCCCGCTGCCCTCGGCTCCGCCGCCCGCCGCCGGGGCCCCGTTGAGCTTTGCTGAAGCCGCCGCGCAGCAGCGCGCCGCCGAAAAACGCAGCGCTGCCGCCTCGGCCGTCATGCCACCGGCCGCCATGGCCCCGCCACCGGCTGGCCCGCCACCGGCTGCTCCGGGCAGCGATCCACCCGGCGGACGAGGCAGCAGCAAGACCGGCAGCATGGCTCCGCCCCCGGCGGCCGCCGTCCTTTTGGAACAAGCGCCGCCGCTCGCCAGCGGACCGGATGCTGCCGCTGCCGAGATTACCCGACTGCGTGCCGAGCTAGAGCTAGAGCGTCAGCGCCGCGCCGAGGTCGAGCGCGAGTGTGACCAAGCCCAGCAGCGTGGCAGCGAGATGCTGCGTCGCGCGGACGAAGCCCAGCGCCAGCTTGACGAAGCCAAGCGCCGCACCGACGAGCTACAGGGGAAGCTGGATGCCTCGGCGGTGCGGGCCAGCGGGGGCGATGGCGACAGCGAGCGACTGCGACGTCGCGTTGAGCAGCTGGAGTCCGAGCTGCGACGCAAAGGCGGTGGCGGTGGTGGTAGCGGTGGTGGTGGTGGCGAACAGCTACGCGCTGCGGAAGGAGAGCGGGATCGCTTGCGCGCCCGCGTCTCTGAGCTAGAAGCCCAGCTGGCTCAGGCCAGTGCTCAAGCCGCCCAAGCCCCCAGCCCCGCGCCGGCTAACGCCGAGGGAGAGATGGAGCTCGCGCGCATGAAGCGCCGCGTCGAGCAGCTGGAGTCCGATCTGCGCCGCGCCCGCGGTGGCAAGGGCGGCAGCGACGACGGAGGAACGACCCGGCTGGCCGAGCTAGAGGCCGAGGTACGCCGCCTGAACGAAGAAAAAGACGCGGCGCTGCAAGCGCAGGGCGCTGGTAACAAGCTCGCCGAGGAGCTGGCCACTGCCCGCCGCCGCATCGAGCAGCTGGAATCGGATGCTCGCCGCCGCCCAGTTGGGGCCGTCAACGATGACAAGCGCGTCGACTCACAGCGCGCTGAGCTGGAATCGGCCCTGCGTCAGCTGCGCGAGGCCGAGCGCGAACGCGACTCGCTGCGGGAGATGGTCGCGCGCGCCAGCAGTGCCCCAGCCCCAGCCCGCACCCCCAAGGAAGTCGCCGACAGCCTGACGCAAGTCAGCGATGGCTTGGCCGACGTCCGCGCCGCGCTGCGGGCCAGCGGAGACGACATCGCGCTGGAACAGCTCGAGCAGCTACGCAACGCCCTTCGCCGGGCCTGCAGCCTGCTCGGCGTCGCGATCTAGGTCATCGCCCCCCCCGACGACGACAACCGCCCAACGAGCCACTGCGCTAGCCGATGACGGCTAGGCAGTCGAACAGCACCTCGACCTTAGCCTTGTCGTCCTTCTGCACGGCGGCGCAGGTCTCGGGGCACATGTAGATGCGATCGCCGTTGATGTAGAACGAGTTCGGCCCACAGGCGCCGAGGTTGAGCACCTGCTTGAACGTCACCGGCGCTCCCGTCCCCATTGCTCGGTACTCGATGAGGACCGAGGTAAGATCGACCTTCTGACCGGCGGGCGGCATCGGCAGCGGGAAGTCGCAAGCGACCTTGGTGCCCGCGATCACGCCCATCGCCACCTGATTGAAGACCGCGTCGAAGCTGGCGTACTGGCAGATCGGGAAGCGCAGGCCCTTGGTGGTGATCGACAGGTTCTGATAGTCCTGTCCAACGCCGTAAACGTCGCTGCCGGTGCACGTCGTCGTCTGCACCGGATCGGTGGGCTGCCATGCCTTGGTGGCCGGCGTGTTCTGCTTCAGGCCGGTGATGCTGTGGAAGACGTAGTTGCGATCCATCGCGCTGCCGAAGTGCTTGCCGGGCAGCGCGAACAGCCGCGTCTCGAAGTCGGGCGCCCGCATCGCCGAGTCATCGTCGGTAACTTCGATGATGACCTTGAAGGCGTCGGTACGCAGCCACTGCGACCAGCCCATCGGCGCCAGGTTGAAGTCGTCCTTCTCGCCACCAGCGAAGCTGTTGAGCAGGCGGGTGAACGAGTCGTTGCTCTCGATCTGTTTGCTGTAGTGATAGAACTTGCCGGGGTTGATGCCGGGCTGCGTCGGTGGATTGGTGCAGTCGGCGACCGTACTCAGCGGCTTGGCGACGCAGATGGCGCGCGACGTGCCGTTGTACTTGCCGTGCCGGGTCACCATGATGACGCGGTAGTCGAGGCCGCTCTTGCCGATGATGTCGGCGAAGTTCTTGTTGATGTTGTTTTGTACCGCGAGGATCTCGTCGGACATGCTGCCCGAGTTGTCGATCACGAAGATGATGTCGACCGGCTTCTTGCCCAGCGTCGCCTCGGCCTTGACGCTGGCACAGGCGGCGTCGCGATTGCGCGGCCGAGCATCCGCCGAGCCGTCGCGCCGATAGTCGGCAATGCTCATGTCGACCCCGTCTTCGTAGTTCTCTTCCGTGTCTAGGCGGGTGGCGTTGCAGGCCGTCCCCGTCGCCAGGGCGGAGGCGAGCAACCACAGCGGAAGTTTGTTCGTTAGGGGGCTGAGCTTTGCCATCGGAACTCCTCGTTTCTCAGGCGCTACTGTGGCACGTCGTGCGACGGTGGACCGGCTGGTAAGCCAGGTCTAGGACGCAGCCTGAACGGCCAGAAGCGGTGGCCTGAATGTAAGGGGCAAACCACTGTCAACTCGTTGAGATCTTTCGCCTTTTAGTTCGGTCCGTGTCCCGTCTGCAAGCGAAATACTCTCCGCGTCCGCCCTTAGGAAACAGGGCGCGGGGCGGTGGTGCAGATGACGAACCATTTGCTCGCGCGCGACAGAGGCGAACGGTACGGGTCAGCCCCAGGAATGCGAAAATATTAGGCAATCTAGATAACTGATATTTCCAGGCGTGATAACATGGCGCCGTGGTGGCACGCACCTTCACGCTGGGCAGGTATACCTGCGTCGAGCGACTCGGCGGCGGACCCGCTGGGGAGACCTGGCGAGCCAAGCGCTTTGGCTTGGTGGGCCTCGAAAGACAGGTAGTTGTCCACAAGGTGGGGCCCGCGCTCGCCAAGGACGCTGCCGCGCTGGGCCGACTGGCGACGGCGCTCAAGAGCTACGGCGAGCTCGACAGCTCTGCCCTGCTGCGCTTGGTCGAGTTTTCGTCGGGTGCCACCGAGGCGTTTTCGGTCTGGGAATTTCCCGGCTTCGCCGACCTTCGCAAGCTGCGGACTGGCCTGGCTGCCGAGCTGGAAAAAGATGCCGACCAGACGCTCTGGCCGGCCCTGGTGGGGCACATCGCTCGCACGCTGTCTGCGGCCCTGGCTCTGGCGCATCAGGCGGGACTCTGGCATGGCCTGCTATCGCCGGCCGTGATCTGGCTGGTCCCTGACGGCAGCCTGCGGATCTCGGAGCTGGGCTTTGCTCCCCTCCTGCCGGCCGCCGCGTGGGGTCAGGATGCGACGATCAAGACCCTGGCGAGCTACGTCCCGCCCGAGGTCCTCTCGGGCAGCGTCCCCGCCGGTCCCGAAAATGACATCTTCGCCCTCGGGGTCATCCTGGGGGAGCTGCTGACGCAGTCGCCCTCGGCTAGCTCGACGCTGGCCACCGCGCTGCGCGAGATCGCCGACCGGGCCCGCACCACCACGCGTAGTCAGCGCTTCACCAGCATGACCGAGCTGGCAGCGGCCCTGGCCTCGCTCCCTGCGTCGGAAGGGCTGGAGAACTCAGCGCAGGCGACCGTGATCCGTCAAGCCATCGGTCGGGTGGCGGAGCAGTACCAGCTGGCCGGCGACACCGTGCCGCAGGTGGTGACGATCAGCGAGCGCAGCTCGGCCGAGCCCCTGCCGCCGCCGCCGGGCAAGAGCGGTGACAACAAGATCGCTGTCTCGGCGCGTAACCGTATCTCGAACCTGGGCGAGCCCTCGGGCAAGACGGCGACGCGCGAGACCAGCAAGCCAGCCGTTGCCAAGCCGGCGAGCGCCGTGCCGCGGAGCGAGAGCGAAGACACCCCGCTGCCGCAGTCTCGGCCGCTGCTTCTGACCAATCCCAAGATCCCCGCCCCCGAGACGGAGGCCGACGCCAAGGGACCCGACGCAGCGGGCGCAGCGACGGCGAGCACAGCAGCCAAAGAGGCCGCAAGTGGCACTCCGGCTAGTGCGTCCGCCGCGGGAGGCCGGAAGAGCGGCAAGCACCGCTCCGGGATCGACTGGCTGACCTCGCAGAGCGACTCGGTACCGACGGAGGCGGCGAAGAATGCCGAGGCGGAGGCAGTCAAGAAGCCGTCGCTGCCGCCCCGGCCCCCCAGTGCCGCTCTCAAGTCCCCGTCGGGCCCGCCCAAGGGCGCCAAGACCGCCGCTGCGGCCAAAGACAGCGGCCCGACGGCGCAAGTCGGGCGCAGCAGCAATCCTCCCGGTCAGGCCACAGGCGGTCGCCGCTCGAACCCCGTCTCGGTCAATCCCAAGGCCAGGCCGGCGACGACATCAGCAGCTGCCAGTGCCAACACACCGACCGCCGATCAAGAGGTCGCCCTGGCCGGAGCCACCGCCGCCCCCGAAAAGGCGGGCAGCTCGGATGCCTGGGGGCGTGCCCCCGATACGCTGTCGTTCAACGAGACCAGCCCAGCACTGGCGCCGGTCAAGGTCGCAGGCCCGGCAGGCAAGAGTGCGCCGCAGCCGCCCCCAGCGGACTCCAACGAACTCTTGGCCAAGGCCACGGCAGCGCTCAGTGGCGCGCCCGCGGTGACCGAACAGGCTGGGACAGCAAGCCCAGCCTCTGCTCCGACCGAAGCCGCCACCGCGGACGAGCCCGCCGCCGACAAGGGCAAGCGCCGCTCAGGCCCGATCTCCGAGCCAAATTCGCGCGTCCTTTCTAGCACCGCCCCCGCCGAGATTGTCCAAATCGCCGAAGGTCTGGCGCAGGTCGACGCCGAGCGCGCGAGTGCCCAGGCCAGCCAGCCCGTCCCGGCCGACAACCCTGCCGGCATCGGCGATCCCGCCCTGGCTGAGCCGTCGGCTCTCGAGCCATCGATCATCCGCCCCAGCGGGCCACCGATTCTGGTCATCGTACTGGGTGTGGTGGCGCTCATTGCCATCATCGTGGTGATCAAACTCTCCAGCGGCTCCGGGGTCGATCCGGTGGCGGTTGTCGACGGCAGCGTGGCTCGCAAGGACGGCGGCAGCACCAGCCCCGGCGGCAGCAAGGATCCGGCGCAGACCGGCCTGGTCATCAGCAGCACCCCGAAGGCTCAGATCTATCTCGACGGAGCGGACAAGGGCAGCACCCCGCAGACGCTGAAGCCCACCACCGGCAAGCACAAGCTGGTGCTGGTGGCCGAAGGCTACAAGCTCTTGCGTCGCGACGTCAGCGAGTCTGACAAGCTAGAGCTCAAGCTCGATGCGGCTCGTCTGCCGGAAGACATCCAGGGCCCGGCCGAGCTCAAGGTGAAGTGCAAGACCGAGGGCAAGCTGCGCATTATCGTCGATGGTCACGACTCGGGCATGGCCTGCCCCACTGAGACGCTGAGCGTATCGCCCGGCAAGCACACGCTGACCTTCGTAAATGTGGCCGACGGCTCGCTGAACGAGAAGAAGCTGAAGGTCAAAAAGGGCAAGAAGCCCACCAAGCTGAAGGTGAAGTTCTAGCCGAGCGGCGCCCCGTTCGGGCCAGGCCAGGCGGCGCCCATGCCCGATGCGATGCCGGGCCGGGTGCGACTTCGGGCGCGGCTACTGTGCGGGCAACGGTGTGCCCAGTCGCGCTGCTAGCTCGCCACTGATCGCGTCGAGGGCGGCGGTGACGATGCGGGCGATGACCTGGGCCGCGGGCTCGGTCGGGTAGTAGGCCGAGGGCGGGATGGTCAGGCTACGGTCGAGGAGCGGACGGCCGTCGAGCAGCAGGACGACGTGCATGCGACCACTGACGGTGCGGGTGCCAAACGAGCCAAAACCGTCAACCAAGGTGTCGAATCGCGCCATCAGAGTATGGCGTGCCCCCAACCGCAGCGACTGGCTCAGCGCATCGAGCCCGCCGACCAAGCCGGTTAGGCGACTGGCCACGGTGGGATAACGCAGGCGGTTCTGCAGGTACGCGATGGTTGTCTGCTGCGCTACCGCCCCCGCTCCGTAGAAGGCAGGAGGCAGACCCGCGACGGGCTCGCCGACCAAGTGCACGGCAATCCGCGGCCGCATGGCCACCGGCTGCGGTGCCATCGGCGCGCTCTCAGTGGGCCCGGGAGGGGGACTGGGTGGCGGGCTCGCAGGCGGCGGAGGGCTGCTGGGCGGCGGCGGCGTTCCCAGCGGATTCGGACGCGAAGGCTCGGGCTCTTTGCTCTTGTCTTTGCTACCTGGCACAACCACGGCTGGGACCACCGCCACGCTCGCCGGTGTGACAGGACTTGCTGCCGGACGCACGACAGGGCGCTTCTTGGCTTCGCCGACGGCTGGCGGACCGACCGCGGCGCTCTTGCCCTCCCGAGCCGGCAGGACTGCCGCTACGACCGTCCCACCGTTGCCGGACTCCGGCGTTCGCTCGGCCGGTGATGCCGAATCTGTCGTCGGCGCATCCAGAACCAGGCGGGGCCGCAGTCCTTCACAGGCGGCATACGCCATGTCGTCGAGGTGCTCGACATCGCCCATGGCCTGTACGCTGCTGCCATGCCAGCTCAGCGTCAGGCGCAGGCGCCCTCCGCCCAGGTCTTCGATGCGACCACTTATCGTGTGCTCCGACTCGCCCCGTGGGGCAGGGGAACCTTCGGCCACTACCCGCGCATCGACGCCCCCCTCACTAAGTACGCTGCGAAGCGACCGCGCAAGTTCCTGGCCAAGTCCAGGCAGCGTCGGTGGAGCCAAGACCTGGGCAATCAGTACGAGCGGACGCCGCGAGCGCCCATGCCCGCTTGCCGCCCCCCCCCGGCCGGCCGGACTGGCTTCAGCAGCTAGCGTACGGGGCTGATCGCCCGTCGCTGCCCGGCCCTGGATAGGCGAAAATGCAGCGACCGCGACGACCATCGCAGTCGTCACAGTCGTCACAGTCAGGCCTTGCACGGAGACGGAGACACGCATCCAGAGACAAGCAAACCGGCAAGCCTCCCGGGTGTCAAGCATCCGACCCGCCCGCGGTCTAGGCTCTGCGCTCGTTTGGCGCGGGCCCCAGGCCCGTCCCGGGCGCACTTTCCCCCAGCCAGCCTCTGTCCCGCCCGCCGGCCACCGAGATTGCCGACGAGATTACCGACCGATTCCGCGGCCTTAGCCGACCGGCCTGGCAGGGCAGCCAGTCCCCACCCAACCGAGGTCCGCACCTGCGCTTTCGCGCCGGCCCAGCCGGGCCCAGAAACCGGGCTTGCCAGGTCGGATGTCCGTCGTCGCGTCGCTTGACAGGACTCACCTGTATCCGGCATGTTGCGACGTATGATCCAGAATGATTCTCGCAGTCGATTTGCTCGGCGGGCCGTATGGGGAGTGGCAGGGTTGCTGCTGCCGCTCGCTCTCGCTTTTGGGCCGCTCTCGGGCTGTGGTCCCTCGGCCTCGTCCAATGTCGCGAAGCCGAGCATGGGCAACGACGCGAGCACGTCGCGCGTGCGGTCATTTTCCGACTCCCGGCCGGTCACCAGCCTCGCTGCTGCCTCGGGCCTGGTGTGGGCCGGTACGCCGCGTGGCCTGATCCGCTGGTCGATGGCTTCCGAGACGCCGACGCCGACGCTGCTGACGACGATTGACGGCCTGCCGGCGGACAAGATTGCCGCTCTGTCGCTCGATGACCGCGGCGGTGTCTGGGTGACGACGCCCAAGGGTGTGGCGCGCTACACCGGCGGCAGCTGGACCAACTATCCCCGCCCACCGGTCGGCGACTTGATCGCTGGCATCGTCGCCTCCCCCGACGGCGAGAGCGCCTGGGTGGGCGGCAGCGACGCGATTGCCTACCTGCGTGACGGTCAGTGGGAACGCTATGCCTCTGGCACGACGGTCACTGCGATGTCCGGAGACGGCCGCGGCGGCGTGTGGATTGGCACCAGCGGCAAGGGCATCCTGCGCGTCGTCAAAGACGACCTGCTGACCTTCGGCATGGGCGAAGGCAACGACATCGACAATGTCCGCGCCATGGTCGCTGACAATGCTGGCGCCCTGCTGGCGGTGGGCGATGGCCCAGGCGGCCAGCGCGTCGCGTTCTACGACGGCTCGCGCTTCTGGTCTTATCGCGTGCAGGTGCCGGGCAACGGTGTCATCGAGTGGGTGCAGCGCGTCGGCAACGACCTGTACCTGGGCACCGGATCGACGGTGTGGTCGATGAAGCGCCTCACCAATAGCGGCCGCGCGAACGGCCCGCTGCGCTTTGAGTTCAGCGGCTCAGCCTCGATGGGGGCCCCCAAAGCGCAGCCGCTCAAGAGCCTGAAGCCGGCCGATGAAAAAGCCCCGGCCGCCGCCCCCGCACCGGCTGCGGCCCCGGCTCCCGCAGCCGCCCCGGCCGCCGCCCCACCGGCTGCCCCAGCCAAGGACGCGCCGCCGGCCAAAGACGCGCCAGCCAAGGGCAAAGGCAAGAAGCCCAAGGCCAAGACGGGCTGGCTGCTATCGCCGAAGACCGAGGCCACCGAAGGGCTTGCCGCGCGGAGCGAGGATCGCAGCGATACCACCGAGGAGCCGATCCACCCCGTGCGTACCTGGCTCGTCGCGGGTCCCGGCGGCAGCGGCTCGGCTCCGGTGTTTGACTCTGAGCAGATCGATCTGCGCCTGCCGGATGGCGTCACCACCGTCGCCTCCGATGGCGAGGCGCTGTATGTCGGCACCCGCTTCCTGGGCGTGTCGCGCATCACCCGCGGCAAGCAGACACCGCTGCGCCTGTTCGACCTGACCGCCGCCGCCGAGCGCCTGACCATCGCCTGCGCCAGCAACAACGACTGCTATGTCGCCACCGGCGGCACAACCGCCTGGCGCTTCGACGGACAGACCTTCGAAGTCAGCGAGGTCGATCCCGAGAAGGGCTCACACGTCCTCGCCGTGGTCCGCGACCCCACCGGCGCCGTCATCGCCCTGCACCGCGGCGCGTCCAGCAAGGAAGTGCGCATCTCGCGCGTTGGGACCAACGGCAAGTGGTCGCCGGTCGGCGTGACTTCGCTCGAAGTCCCCTCGGGCGTGCCCGATCTGTCGTTTGCCAGCTTCTCGCCGCGCGGTCAGCTGTGGGTCGGCCTGCGCTACGTCGATAAGGACCAGGACGCACGCGCTTTCGGCGCCGCTGAAGTCGCCGTCGATGATGGCCGCGTGATCTACTACCGTCAGCGGCCGCAGGGCGTGACCAAGAACGTGTCGCAGGGCGTCAACATCCCCATCGACGTCACCGCCATCGCCTGGAAAGGCACCGATGAAGCCTGGCTGGCCTCGCGCAGCGGTGCCGTTCGCCTGCAGAACAGCAAGACCGTCAAGACCTACACCGAAAACGACGGCCTAGAGTCCGAGCTAGTCCACGACGTCATCGAGGGCTTAGGCGGCAACATCTGGATCGCCACCAGCCGCGGCATCGGCGTCTGGGACGGCCAGCGCTGGAGCTTCCCCAAGGCCATGCCCTACAACGCCAAGGCCACCGCCCTGGCTCGCGATCCCGACAGCCGCGTGTGGATCGGCACCGACAAGGGCGTGTACGAAGTCGTGAACGAAAAGCAGTTCACCTTCATCAGCAGCCGCTCCGGCCTGCTCGACGACAAGGTCCTAAACCTCGGCATCGACGTCCGCGGCCGCGTCTGGGTCCTAACCGAAAAAGGCATCTCCGTCATCGAAGGCGCCCAAGCCGCCAAGTAGCCCCGCAAAGAACCGCCCCCCCCCAGAATCCCCCGCTCCATCCCCCCATCAAGATTCAAAGCCCAGGCCCGCCCAGGCCCTTCTTTTTGCTCCCCGGACAAAACCCAGGAAGCCCGTAAGGCTGGGGCCGCCCAGAACCTTTTTTTTCGGCGCCCCGACGGAAAAAAAGTGTTCTGGAAAGCGGGGGCCCCAGCCGTGCAGCCCGTCCGCGCTGAGGGCGTTCGCAGCTCGTTCTGTAAACGAGCTTTTGAGCGTCCAGGAGCCTAGAGCAGCGGCGTCGGAGGCTGGCTGATGGACAGCTCAGCCACCATGCGCGCGACCAGCTCGTCGTAGACCGACTTGAGCTCGGCATCGCTGCGCACGCTGTGGTGCAAGCGTCCGCCCGCGCTCATGCCATGCCCCCCCGCTGCGCCCTTGCTGCCGACCACGCGCCGAATCAGCTCTCCCGCGTGGGACGCTTCGTCTTCGCTGCGGATCGACAAGAAGACCTGCCCCTCGTGCTCACCGACGCAGATGCAGTAGCGCGCGTGCTCGTAGGCCAGCATCAGCTCGGCGATCTCGGCAACTAGGTCGGGATACGGCACGCTGCCAAGATTGATAGCCAACAGATCCCCCCAGCAGATCGCCATGCGACAAGCGCGATCAAGCGCCGCGAAGTGCTCGCGACTGAGCTTGGGGTTGGTGATCGAGTAGAGCTTGGCGTGGTCAGCGAGCGCGTTGAGCTCAAGATACGCCTGCCGCTCATGCGGCCCGCACTCCCGCCCGAGGTCGCGGGTCTCGGTCTTGACGCCGTAGAGAAACGCCGTCGCCAGGTCCGGCGTCCACTCGATGCCAGCTTCTTTCAGGTAGTCCCAGACAATCGTGCAGGACGCCCCGAACTCGGGCCGAATATCGCACCACGGCACCTGCTGCGACAGCGGTCGCAACGGATGGTGATCGATGACGATGTCCGGCAGGCGCGATGCCGGCAGCGAGTTGTTGCCCGTCCCCGGCTGCGTGTCGAGCAGCGCGACGATCGAGAAGCTGCTCAGATCCAAGCTCTCGATCGGGCGCAGGTCAAAGCCCAGGACGCGCACCATGGCCCGGTTTTCCGCCCGGCCAATGATGCCGGCCATGCCGATGGTGCAGACCATGCCCTCGCGCTCAAGCAAGCGCGATAGCCCCATAGCCGCGGCTAGCGAGTCGGGATCGGGATTGTCGTGCGGAAGCAGCAGCGCCCGCGGTCCCATGCTGCGCGCACGGTCGCGAACCATTGCCAGGGCTGCCCCCAAGTGAAAGGCCATTTTCGTTGACGGTATCGTGCCTGGTCACCCAAGTAAAGCGGCATGACGGCCGGGCTCCCGTCGGGGAGCGCCCGATTGACCTCTTGACGAGATCAGGGTCCCCGCGCACGATGTGCGCCGTTTTCCTACGTCGATTGGCGCTCTAATTCAGCAACGCCGATTCGGAAATTCAGCAACGGGAGATCCAAGGAAATGAGTCAAGCAATGCGGCGAATTGTCGGGATGGTCTTTGCGCTGTGTGGATTGGTGGCGTCCTGCGCGACGCCCGGACAAGAGAGTCTGGAGGATTTGACCAAGAACGAGCCTCCCTGCAGCTGTAACGTCGGGGCACGACGCTGTCGCGGCGGTCAGGTGCAGGTCTGCGAGCAGCAGTCGGCGACCTGCTCGGGCTGGGGCCCGATCATCGGCTGTCCCGGCGGTGTCATGTGTCGCGACAGCGAGAGCTGCGATGTCGACTGCAGCGGCAAGGATCAGTGCTCGGCCGGCCTCAGCCGCTGTGCTGATGACGCGACCAGCGAGGTCTGTCGCATCGGGGCCAGCGGCTGTCTTGAGTGGTCACGCCAGGCTTGCCCGGCGAAAAACTACTGCGATCCGCGCGGCCAGTGCGCCCCCGCCGTGCCCTGCGATGGCGAGTGTCCCAAGGGCTACGGGTGCGCCAACTCCGGCGTCTGCACCGGCGGCAACCCCGGCGACATTCCGGTGAACGTCAAGACCGTGCAGATCAGCGGCAAGGTGACTCTCAACGGCAAAGACCCCGAGATCACCGCCGACTGCAGCACCACCCGCAACCCCTACGAGCGCAAGGCCCAGGTGCGCTTCACCGAAGTCAGCCGCGGCTACACGTTCACCTTCGGAACCCAGTGCCGCGACGCCGACTTCAGCTACAGCGGCGACGTCTACCCCGGCACCTATCAGATTGCCGCCAGCCGCGGCAGCTCCGTCGCCACCAGCAACCTCCCCTCGACGCAGTACGTGATGATCGAGCGCGTGCAGCTACCCTAGCTCGCCCCTCCTTGGAGCCTCTCATGAACGCACAGAATCTCTCTCTCGCTCGGGCGGGACGCCTGGGCTTGGCCCTGTTGCTCGGCTTTGGGCTTAGTCAGGTTGGGCAGCTTGGCTGCAAGACCGGCAATCCCAACCTGGAAGACAACACCGGGATGCCGGATGCCGCGATGGGCGAGCCGGACCTAAGTGACGCGCGCGGCGCGATCTGCAGTGATCCGATCAAGAAATCGATCGATGTCACCGGCGGCAAGCTGACGGTTGGCGATGGCGACTCCTCGGCACTGGCGGGAACCAGCCTGCTCGTGCCAGCCGGTGCACTGGCCACCCCGACGGTGCTGGGCATCACCTGTGGCCGCGAGCTAGCCAGTGGGGCCGATGAACAAGCAGCGGGCCCCAGCGCGCGCTTCTTGCCGCTCAGCCAGATCCTGCTGTCGACCGTCACCATCACCCTGCCCTACAACCCCAGCCGCGTCGCTGACGGCGAGCGCCCCAAGGTCGCCGTGCTGCGCGGCACGCAGCGCGATCTGCTCCCCGATGGCGAGGTCCAGGTCGACACCACGACCAAGACCGTCAGCTTCGAAACCGCCGAGTTCGGCGACTTCGAGGTCATCGCTCGCAAGATGGCGCCGGTCACTCCCTCGTCCCCCGTCGACATCCTGTTTGTCGTCGATAACTCGCCGTCGATGTCGCCCAAGCAGAAAGCGCTGGCCAGCAACATCAGCGCGCTGATCCAGAAGCTGGAAAAGAACAAGCTCAACTACCACATCGGCGTGGTCAGCACCGACATCGGCTCGACGACGGCGCCGGGCACCCCCTGGGGCGGATCGGTCGGCACCTGCGATACCTACACCGGCGACGATGGTCTGCTGCAGAACCAGGCCTGCCCGCTTCGGACCGGTGGGACCCCAGGGGCTCGCGAGGCCTGCGCCGCGCAGTGCAGTGACACCAAGTTTGTCCCCACCGATGGCACTCGCTTCATCAGCCGCACCGATGGCAAGTCGAACGTCCCGGCGGCCCCTGAGCTCGATCCCGAGTCCGGGATGATGGTCGATCGCGGACCCGAAAAAGCCTTCAAGTGCATGGCGCTCCTCGGCGATGGCGGCTGCGGCCTGGAGAGCCCGCTCGAAGCGGCGCGGCGAGCCCTGGACGGCCACCGCAGCGAAAACACCGGCTTTCTGCGCAAGGACTCCTTCCTTGCGGTGGTGTTCCTTACCGACGAAGATGACTGCTCGGTACAGCTAGCCCGACGGGCCGAAAACAACCCGGTGACGCGCGACTGCACCGACCCTGACCAGGCCGCGGGCTACGACTGCTTCAACCTTGACTACCGCTGCCTGGCCCGCAGCGTCATGTGCGATCAGCCGATGAACACCCCCGGTGCCAAGACGGGATGCAAAGAGCGCACGAGCAACTACCTCGATCCGGTCAGCCGCTTCGTCACCTTCTTCAAGGGACTGCGCCCCGCCGACAAGCTGATGGTGAGCGGCATCTGGGCCCAGCCTGCCCTCGACGGTGGCGGCAAGCTGGTGATCAGTCGCGGCAGTGGCGGCACGACCTCCGCGTTTCTAAACCGTGCGCCCGGCACCGACGCTAGCTGCTTCTATGCCGGCGACTCGACGATCTTTGGACAGGCGCAGCGACGGCTCACCAGCTTTGCCAAGGGCTTTGCCGGCAGCCAAGAGTTCAGCATCTGCGACATCGCGGGACTGGGCACGGCGCTCGGCCAGGTCGGCCAGACCATCGTCGATCGCAGCAAGAAGTAAGCTCGCCGCAGCGGGGGGACACGCGGCCATCGTCGTCGGTAGTTGCGAGGGGGGAGCGACGGCAGGCTGCAGGGATCGCCGGGCTGGCGGTGGGGGGGAATGTTCTCGTCGGAGTCGTCGGTAAGCCGGGTTCTGTTCCGCTGCTGCCACCGATGACGCTGATAGAGCCGCGGTGATGGTCATTCATCTAGGCCGACGATTGCTCGCCGGCTCCAGCAACCTACCTGGGAGCCCCGAAATTGGATGCGCCGCGATCTTGCGATCTCAGCGAATCTGACCTCAGTGAGCGGGCCGCTCTGACTCCCGACTTGGTCTTGCTTCGGGTGGGGTTTTCCGTGCGACGGCTGTTACCAGCCATCCGGTGCGCTCTTACCGCACCTTTTCACCCTTGCCTGCCGCGCCCTTTGCAAGGCGCAGCGGGCGGTCTGTTTTCTGTGGCACTTTCCTGCGAGTCACCTCGACCGGCCGTTAGCCGGCACCCTGCCCTGTGAAGCCCGGACTTTCCTCCCGCGCGGGCCAGCCCGGCCGAAGCCTGGCTGTCCTTTGCGCCGGCGACCACCTCTTCGACTCCGACGAGAACGCGGGCAGCCTACATCGAGGCGCGGACCCGTGACAAGCCCGCTCCGCAGGTGTGAAACCCTGCAGGGATTAGTCGCGGGGAATGGCGGCCAGGTAGCGCGCCAAGGCGTGGACGGGCGGCGGGTTGCGCAGCAGATCTTCGATCAGCGATCGCTTCCGCTGATCGAGCAGCGCGTCGTAGATCAGGTCGAGGTGATCGACGTGCGTGATCACCTCCAGCGCCTGCGCGAGCTCAAACGGCATGCGGCCAAAGCGCACGATCCACATGCGCGTGATCGCCAGGTGCAGTCCCGAGGGACCCGGCTTCTCTAGCTCGACAAACAGGCTGGCGATGCGCTCGGCCGACAGCGGCTCGCCGTTGAAGAAGATCACCCACTCGTCTTCGCCGCCTTCCTGGCGACGCAGGGTCATGCCGTTGGCCCAGCCGGTGCGCACCACGCCGTCGTTGCGACGGATGTCGATATGCCACGAGCTGCCGTCGGCTTCCGGAGCCTGGCGCGGCACAAAGCTGGCACCGTAGCCACGCGGCAAGTGCACCAGCGTGTGGAACAGCTTCACGATCTGTCCGCTCGGTGCGCACAGGTTGTAGCCCGAGTAGTGGACAGCAAATCCCTTCTTCTGCGCCGCTCGCTCCAAGCGATACGAGAGCTGCGCACTCATGCGTTCAATGGCTTCATAAATGTCTTTCATCGTGTGGCGATTGTACCGCGATACTGTGAGCCGATGAGCCCGCAACGTCCGCTGGGGAACGCCCTGTTTGACCGCAGCCCTACGACGCGCTGCGACTGGATTGATCAGCTGCGCGGCTGGGCGGTGCTGGTCATGATCGAGGTGCACGCCTTCAACACCTGGCTCGGTCCGCCGCCGGCCGTAGTGCCGCCGCGCCTCAACTTTCTAAATGGTCTAGTCGCCCCCAGCTTTCTGCTCTGCGCCGGATTTTCCTTGGTGTTATCGACGTTTGACAGCCGGGGTGGGCTGCGGCCGTTCGGGCACACGCTGCGCCGCCTGGGCTTCATCTTGCTGTGCGCCTACCTGATGCACGCCCCGGGGCTGTCCTTGGTCGACTGGACGCTGCTCGGCACCGACCGCAAGTACCGCGGGCTGTTCCAGATCGATGTGCTGCAGTGTGTGGTGTATTCGCTCCTCATCCTGCATGGGCTGGCGCGGCTTCTGCGCACGCCGCTGCGCCTAGGGCTGGCCGCCACCGCGCTGCTGGCCGGTGTGCTTTCGATATCGTCGCGCGTCTGGGCGATGGATCTGGCAAGCGCCCTGCCGCTGCCCTTCGCCGGGATGGTGACGGGGCTGCCGATTCCGCCTGGTCCCGACGGAGTGGCCTCGCTGTTTCCGCTCTTGCCTTGGCTTGCGTTTCCCACGCTGGGCGTCGTACTGGGCACGCTGTATTTCCGCGGCCGGGTGCTCTTGATTGATGGAACCGTCGCCAAGCCAGACAAGCCCACCGACGGGAGCTCAACCGCCGCAGCGCCGCCCGCGCGCGCCGCGCTCAGCGAAGTCGCGTGGTTACTGCTCTTGGTCCTCGTTGCAGTGCCAGCCATCTTGTGGGGCCGCAGTGCTGCCGATACCTGGCTGCTCGGCCGCGGCCTTCCCGATGTACTGCTCGGCCCACTGCACAACACCACGCTCCCCAGCTTTGCTGAGCGAGCCGGCTGGGTGTGTCTGCTCGGCGCGCTCTTGGGGGTCTTGTCGCGCGTGGGCCTGCGCTCGTCGATCATGGCAACACTGTCGAGCGAGTCGCTGCTGGTCTATCTGTTCCACCTGTTTCTGATCTACGGCCCGCTGCAGCTAAGCCAGGTCGAGCGCGTGCTGCACACCGGACCGCAACGCGTCGGCTGGCTGGGCACGAGCCTGCTCTGCGCGGTGGTCATGGCGATCAGCACCGCCGTCGGCGTGGCCTGGGCCCGCGTGCGCAAAGATCCGCCGCGCGCCGATCGTCTGCGCGCAATCGGGGCCCGCATCCTCCTTGCCTACTTTCTCCTCGGCGGCTGGGTCTCGGTCGTTAAGTTCTGGCGACGACCCGAGCTCGCGAAGAAGCCCTACTACATGCTCAAGTGGCTGGGGCGCTCGACGCCGACGACTCAGCCACCCGGCTGACAGCCACGCCGTCGCGCTTCGGGCTGACGGGCCAGCGCGATGGCGCGGCGCTCTTGCATGATCGGCCCCTGCCACAGGTCCAGCAGCGACTGATCAGCCAGGCTGCCGATCGCCGGCTGGCCGTAGTCAGAAGGATGCACCGTGCCATCGGGATCGATGCAGGCCTGCTGCCAGTCGCTGCGACAAGCGGCAAACCCGGCGCGATTGGCGAAGTCGTCCGCCGCACGGTAGGCGCAGGCGCGGCAGTCTCTGGCGTTTTCGATCACGCCACCTCGTGCGTACTCTTGGGCGTGCTCTTGGGCGTGCTCTTCGGTGAGCGAACAGGGACAGCGCGGCTCGTCCTGCAGGTGATCGACGATCACCAGTCGCGAACCCAGCTCTCGTCGTAACGCGGCCAGCAGCGTCGCGGCCAGCAGCGCATCGGGCGGCACAAGCTGCTCGATCGCCACCAGGTTCAGCGGACACATCTCTTCGATCTTCAGCCAGTCGATCCCCAGATCCGCGAGCCGACGCGCCAAGTCCAGTAGCTCGTGCTGGTTGTCGCGCGTGAGCACCAGCGATACGCCCAGGCGCAGGTCAGCCCCGCGCTCACGCCGCAGTGACACCGCGTCGCCAAGGTTCGCAAGGATGCGCGCAAAGTCGGCGCCGAGCCGCAAGCGATCGTTGGTCTGCGCGCTGCCCCCATCGAGCGATACCGAGAGACTATTCACGCCATGATCGATCAGACGCCCCACCATCTGCCGCGACAGCAGCATGCCGTTGCTCAGCAGGTGCACGCTGTACGCTCGCCCAGCCCGCGCTGCCTGCAGCGCCGACAGCAGCGGAAACAAGAGCGGCGACAGCAGCGCCTCGCCCCCATGCACGAAGGCGACATAATCAGCGGCAGCCAGGGCCGGCTTCAGCGCATCGATCAGCCAGGGCTGCATACTGCGCGCCTGCCCTTCGGTGGTGCGGCGGGGAGCATCGGTGATGCAGTGCTGACAGCGCAGGTTGCAGCGCTCGGTCAGCGTCAGATAAAGGTGGGCCGGCAGAAACAACCCATGCGTCGCCCCGCGCCGAAAAGCCGCCAAGCTTGCGGCCCGATTGTCAGCGACCAGGCTCTCGAACAGCGCAAGCGCAGCGGGCTGGGCATGCCGCGCAATCACCGCCGCGCTGATCGGTCCCAGCCGCAGCCGCGCAGCGCCTTCCTCCGACGGAAGCAGCGTCGCCTCACCACAGGATAAGAGCAGCGTTGCGCCGCTTGCGGCATCCGCGGCCAGTGCAAACTCCAGCGCTGAGCCAGCAGCGGTAGGGGGGGCGTCGCAGGCCGCCCGGCGGGCATATACCTCGACGACCTCGTCACCGGACCGACGACGAAACGCCAGGACATCGGGAGCGTCGGGCAGCGTTAGAAATTCTTCACTGCCGGCGTGCAGTGCAGGCAAGCGGCGGCGCAGCCGAATCAGCGCGCGGATCAGGTCATGGGTCTCCCGATCCCACGTCGCTTCCGTCCAGTCGAAGGGACGACGATCGGGCCAGGCGTCATCGAAGTCGCGGGCCGCGGCGGCAGGCTCGCTAGACGGCGCGCACAGCCCGACCTCATCGCCGTAATAGATCGCCGGTACCGGCGCTGAAAGCAGCGTGATCAGCGCCCCCAAGCGGGCCCGTCGCGCATCGCCGAGTCGCGTGAGCAGCCGTGGCTGATCGTGCGTCGCGGTAAAGCTCAGCACCGACTCCGGCGCACCGCGCGACAGCGATGCCCGACAGAGCGCCGATCGCGTCGTCGGCGTATCCACCGCAGCCTCCCCCGCCCCCAGCCAAGCGAGCAGTGCCCGCTGCGGCGCAAAGTCGGTCGCGGCGTGTAAGAGCGAGCCGGTGAAACGCACGGGGTTATCGGTCGTGACCTCGCCCAAAAGCAGCGCCGCGGGCCCCACCACCTGTCGCAAGCGACGCAGAAACGCGATGGGTGCGTCGGATGCGGCATCGATGCGCAGGCCGGCAAAGCCCCGCTCGATGTAGCGCTCGGCCACGCGGCACAGGTAGTCGATCACTGGCGGGTGATCGCTGCGCAAAAGAGGCTCGCACCACTGGCCCTTTTGATAGTGGGCATAGCCAGGATCGGGTCCGCCCTCACCCGCGTCGGCGAAGGGATGACGCAGCAGATAAAACCAGTCGGCCCAGGGTGACTCGTGACCGCGCAGCCGAACATCGCAGAACGGCAAAAAGTCGCGATGCACATGCGTGTGCACCAGGTCAGCCAAAAGACCGATGCCACGCCGCGCCGCGCTCTCGATCAGCGAAGCCAGGGCGCGCTCTCCGCCCAGCGCTGGATCGATGGCCAGCGGATTGCGCGCGTCGTAGCGATGCGCAGAAGGCGAGTCGGCAAGCGGCGTGAGGTGTAGCAGCGTGACGCCCAGATCTTGCAGATAGGGCAGCGCCGCTTCGACCCCTGCTAGGTCGCCTCCGCAGCGGGCCTTCTCGTCGTCGAGATGCGCCGAAAAGTCGCCCGTCGACCGGCGGAAGCGATCGACGAAGATCGTGTACACCACGGCGTTCGACCAGACCGCAGGCGGGACGGGCGGCAGCGCGGACTCGGCCAACCGCAGGGCGCGCCCGCAGCCATCGCGGCCCACGCGTCGGCCATCATCGAGGACAAACAGATACTCGATGTGGGGCCCACAGAGATCGAGCTCGCCTGTGAAAAACAGGTGCTCGGGTTCGTCGGCTAGTGGCTGGTGACGAAGCTCGCAGCAGCGCAGCGTACCGGCGCTGTCATAGACGTGAAGCTGCAGGCCTTGGCCGTGTCCGCGCCGCAGACCCGCGCACACAAAAAGTCGGCCATCGGGCCGGCGATACAGAAACGGCGGACGTGGCGTATGCAGCACTGGCTCATCGCTGCCGTCGAGGACGAGCAGGTTATTGCGCAGACCGGCCGCGCTGGTGCGCGTGCGCGGATTGTCGGTATCCAGGTGCCAGCTACCATCGAAGGTGCGGAACTTGTAGGTGTAGACCCCCGGCGACAGCCACAGCTGCGTCGACCACTGCTGCCCAGATGCCGCCGTCGCGCCGGGAAGCCTCGGCTCAGGCGATAGCGAATGCGGCACAAACCAGTGGATAAAATCGCCGTAGAGCTCGACGGGAAGCTCGCGCGAAGGCGGCGAGCAGAAGCGAAACTCGACGGGACTCGCGCGCTCGCTGGTGGGCAGACGGCGACGACTCACCGACCGGGCTCGACGGATGCGCATGCGCCGCCAGTGCTGTGCGCGGCCGACAGCGGCTCATCAAGCAAGCGCTCGACCACCCAGGCTGGCGTCGGGCTCTCGGGCGGGGTGTAGGGCGCGTCGGGCTTCTGATGATCGTCGGTCGAGGCCGTCCACAGCTTGCCGTGCGCTTCCGCGAAGGCGCGAAACTGGGCCGCCCAGGCTGGACGATGACGCGAGGTATACGCCTCGACCCCGCTTGCCCCCAGAAGTAGACGGGCCAGCTCGGCTTTGTCGCGATAGCGCGCCGGGTGGGCCACGATGTCGATCCCACCATCGGCCCGAATGGTGTCGATGAGATCCGCGGGTGTCCAGCCGAAGAGCTCGCGATCCTCGCTCCAGAAGCGGACGTGGCTGCGAATGAAGTGACGGAATAGCTGCGGCCGCCCCGCCACGATGCGCCCAATGAGAAGCTGCAGACCCGGAAAGCGATCGGCGGGCAGCGCCATCAGCTCGCCAGCGCGATCCAGCGCCTGACGATCATCGGCGTGCAGCCCGTCGAGCCAGGTGCCGATAAACTCGCGCCAGCGCGCCTGCACACGCAGCCCGCGCTGAAACAGGAAGGTCTGCTCTAGCCGCTCGCCCAGCAGAAAGTGCGGCGGGAAGTAGGCCAGGATGTGCACCTGCTCGGCATCGCTGCGACCGAAGTGGAAAAACGACGTCGCCTCCATCGCCGGGATCAGCCGCAACCCAAGTGCGGTGGCCTGGGCAGCGGCCCGTCGCACGCCGGCGAACATATCGTGATCGCTAAGCGCAATGACCGACAGCGCCGCCGCCGCCCGCGCCGAGACCACCGCTTCCGGGCTTGCCGTCCCGTCGGAATAGCCGCTGTGCGCGTGCAGATCCGTCGCTATCCACATCACCGCGACCGCGCGCTAGGTCTTGGGCAGGCTGTAGCCGCCGCGTCCGCCGCCGACAAACTCAACCAAGTCCGCCCCAGCGACGACACCGTGCTTGTACACTAGGCGATAGCGGAAGCTGGTGAAGCTGCCGGGCAGATCGATGTCGATGACCCAGCGATCGAAGTCGATGCCGATGTTGGCATCCCAGCGCAGCTTGTTGCTCTCGCCCGGGCCGCCCATGCCAAAGACGTTGGTGGTACGCCAGTCATCGGTCGACCACTCCAGCCGAATATCCTTGTCGTAGTCGAGATCGACGACGGAAAAGGCCAGCGTGCCATTGATCCCGGCAGCCCCGAACTTGGCATTCGAAGCCGCGTAATCGGGACGCACGGTGACGAAATCACCCGCCTCGCCATTCCAGCTGATGGCGTAAAGCTCGCCGTTGTTGTCGTCGAAGTGGCGGCCGTAGATGCCGTCTTCGTACCAGGCATTGAAGGTGAACGTGCCCTGCCGCAGCGTGCTGCGCACCGGGACATGCCACTCTTCCGCGCCGTCGGGCATGCGGGCGAAGTAGTAGCCAGTGGCGGTCACCGGCGTGGGGTTGCCGACCTCGCGATAGACGACGCCGACTTTTTTGTACGACAGATCCGCACCGACCACCGGCTGCACGCGCAGCTTGATAAAGACGGTGACGCCGGTGTAGCCGTAACGACCGCTGCCGCTGAACTCGCGCCAGTATTCGCTGTAGTAGCGAATCATGCTGCGATTGCGCGTCCCCATGCGCTGCGCCCAGTCGGTCTGGCCGTTGGCGATGACCTCTTGCGCGCGCGATACCGCATCGTCGGCCGGGGCCGAGTCACAGCCGGTCAGCGCCGGCCCGGCAAAGCCCAGCACGCTGACCAGCGTACTGCCCGTAGCGAGCAGGCCGCGCTGTCGCTCTGACAGACGAGCCAGGGAAGATTCGAGGGTCTCAGCAAATGTAACGGGCGAGCGATGGCTCATCGGAGAGCTTCCTTATGACGGTGGATACGGGAAGGAAACGACACGCGGGACGGAAACGGCAAGCGCCCCGGAGGCGGCGAATATGGCGCAAGCGCGACCTGTGAACAAGGCCGCAAAACCGCGTCCTTGAGGGACGCCACGGCCCGCCCCTGGGCCTGGCCGCGCCGCGAGGTCTTGCCGACGGCAAGGCCCCGTCTAGCGAACAGCCCCGCGCAGCTGTGGCGAGGTGCCTGAGCTACGGGCTAAAGGATGTTGGAAGCTAGCTCGGCCAGCGGTGAGCGCTCGCCCTTGACGAGCGTGATCGTACCGGCCAGGGCGCGGCCCTTGAAGCGCTCGACCACCGTCGTCAGGCCGTTGTTGCTGGCATCGACGTAGGGATTGTCGATCTGATAGGGGTCGCCAGTGAGCACGATCTTGGTGTTGTCACCGACGCGGGTGATGATCGTCTTGACCTCGTGCGGCGTTAGGTTCTGCGCCTCATCGACGATCATGAACTGGTTGGGAATCGAGCGACCGCGGATGTAGGTCAGCGGCTCGATGGCCATCAGGCCCATGTTGACCAGGTCCTGGTGCGACTGGCCCTGCCGCCGATCGCGATTGCCGGTGCCGCCGGGCTGCGACAGGTTCAACAGAAACTCGACGTTGTCGTAGATCGGCTGCATCCACGGGTTGAGCTTCTCTTCGACGGTGCCCGGCAGAAAGCCGATGTCTCGCCCGAGCGGAAAGATCGGCCGCGAGACCAGGAGCTTGTGATAGATGCGCTCCTCAGTGACCTTCTGCAGACCGGCGGCGATCGCCAGCAGCGTCTTGCCGGTGCCCGCCTTGCCAACCAGCGTGACCAGCTTGATGTCGTCGTTGAGCAGCAGGTCGAGCAGGCAGTGTTGTTCCTTGTTGCGCGGACGGATGCCCCACACACCTTCGCGCAGCTTGCGCGTCGGCAGCAGCGCGCCTTGTGCCGTGTCCACCCGCCCCAGCGCCGTCTGCGATGGATTGTCGCGACTGCGCAAGAGCAGGTACTGGTTCATGAAGAGCTCACGCGGCCAATCGCTGGCCGCGGCCTTGAGCACCTCTAGCGCTAGGCGTCCGTCTTGGTAGAACGTGTTGATGATCTCGCTGCCGATCGTCACCTCGGCGCTGCCTGAGTACAGCTCTTCGATGGTGATGCGCTCGACGTCGTAATCGACGGCGCTGAGGCCCAAGGCATCGGCGCGAATGCGCAGGTTGACGTCCTTGGTGACCAGGATCGTCGGCACACCGGGATTGCTGTCACGCACTCGCAACGCCGTCGCCAAGATCATGTTGTCGGCGCTGTGCCCCGGCCGGACATTCGACAGCGTAGTCGGCAGATCCGCGGTCGAGATAGCGACTTTCAGCAGGCCGCCATGCTTTAGCGGCACACCGTCGGCGAGATGACCCTGCTCGCGAAGCTCATCGAGCCGCCGACAGACCTCGCGCGCGCTGCGACCGCGATCTGAGAGCTCTTTTTTGAACTGATCGACTTCTTCGAGAACGACGATCGGAATGACGACGATGTTGTCAGCGAACTGAAACATCCCCAGCGGGTCGTGCAGAAGGACGTTGGTGTCGAGGACAAAGTATTTTTGCATGCCAGCTCTGAGCTCTAGGGCGTCTTCTTTGTTCGCGTGTGGACCTCGTCTTGGGCCCATGGCGGAGGGGGAGGCAGCTTGACCGGCTGTGGCGGTGGCAGTGGCAGCGGGGTCGGCGTTGGCCCGCCAGATCCCGCAGCCGCCGCGGCGGCAAGGGCAGCCTGCTGTGCCTGATCAGTCAGCCGCGTGATCAGGGCGAAGCACTCTTTTTCTGGCAGCGCCTCAGCACGATCAAACACCAGCCGATCTTGCATCGCGATGGCGAATTCTTCGTCGGTCAACCGGCCGCGCTCATGGTTTCGACGCACGATGCGGTCGATGTACTTCTCCCATTTCTCGTCGGCCGCCCCCTTGCAGAAGTGGATGTAGCGACGCTTGGGGTTCGGCAAAATCGACGAGAACCACGCCGCTTCGCGTGGAGTGAGGTCTTTGGCCGATTTGCCAAAGTAATGTCGGGCCGCCTTGCCGATGCCGTACAGGTAGGGACCGAACTCGATGGCGTTGAAGTAGATTTCGAGGATACGGCGCTTGATCGGGTTGATGTCGCGCAACGGACTGTAGGCCTGCGCCGCCGTCACCGGAGCCGCCGGCGCTGTCGGGACAGCCGGCTCGGGCGCCGTCAGCTGACCGGCCACCGCCGCCGCTGCAGCCGCTTCCTTGGCCGCCGCTGCATTCTTCTGCAGCTTGGTCAGCCAGTACTGATTCGGCGACATGCCCTTGCCGACGGCCTTGAGCATCTCGACATCGTCGGTGAGATAGGTCTCCAGGTACCAGGTCAGGAACAGTTCCTGCAGCTTGCGCGACAGCGTCTTTTCCTTCGAGAGGAGGACGTTTTTCACCATCTGCATGGTGATCGACGAGGCCCCGAGGCGGAAATAACCCCGCTCCAGGTTCGACTGCAGCGCGCTGCGGAACTCCGGCAGGATGAAGCCGCGATGACGCAGGAAGCCGTTGTCTTCCGTCGTCATGATCGAGTTGATGAGGTGCGGCGAGATCTGGTCGTAGCTCACGTAGTCGGGATTCTCGTCACCGATAACAAAGCGCAGCTCGCGGTCGCCTTCGATGAGGACCGAGTGCTCAAACGGCACCAGCAAGCGCGTCGCCAGCATCTCTTTGGGAGCTTCCAGCACCTTGCAGCCGTCGATGCCGACCTTGCCCGAAAGCTGGACCGGCTCGTCCTTGGGCTCCTTGGGAGCGGTCACCAAAGCACCATTGGGGCCTCGCACTACCTTAGCCTTTGGCAGAGGAGGAGGCGGCGGAGGCGGCGGCGGTAGCGCTTCGGCCCCTTCCTCGTCGTCTAGGGCGTTGGGGTCGCGAGCCGGCGGCAGCTTCATCAGCTTGGCGAAGTCGACAAACAGCCGCACATCCGTCGAAAACGTCCCGCCGAGCTTGAAGTCACGAATGCGCGAGACGATGCCGTCCGGCAGCGAGTCCAAGAGCGCCTGGCAGGCAATGGGCGGCACCGCCAGATGCAGCGTCACAGAGCGCCAGCGCTCGCGCCAGCCGCGGGTCGGCGCAGCTGTCGGAGGACCACCCGCCGCGGTCTGGACGGTCGGCTGAACCGTCGGCTGCGGCGGGGTGGCAGCCGCCAGACTCGGGCCCAAGCCAGCTGGCTGAGCCTCCGCCTCGCCATCGATCTCTGCCGTCGCGCCGTTCCACGTCACGGCGGCCTTTTCTAATCGGAAACGTCGCGTCTTTAGGTCAATGCGTCCGCGAGCGGTCACATCAAAACCCAGGTCACGCACTGGCTCAGCAAGAAGGCGCGGCGTGTAGATCGAAAGCCCGGCCATGTGAAACGAGCCCGAAAAGTCGAGGGCGCGCTGGGCGAACTTCAGATCCAAGCTGGCGTCGACCTCGGTCTGCTCCGCATCGATGATCGGCGTGTCTTTCAGGATCGGCTCGATGGACGACAATCGAAAGCGCTGCGCCAGAATCGAAAGCTCTGCCTCGGCCCCGCGCTGACTGCGCAGGCTGCCGTTGCCGTCGGGCCGGACCCAGCCGCGGGCCTGCCAGAGCTCGCGATCGACGCCGCCATAGCCACCGGCCAGGGCAATCACGGCGCGGGTCGGCTCGGCGGCATCGGGGCGGATGGTGCCGTTGATGCCGGTCATCGCCAAACGACGCCAGGGGACGATCGCGGCGCCAAACACTTCGACCTCGGGCAGCCCGAGGGGCATGAAGCGCCCCTCGCTGTTCCAGCGGACAATGACCCGCCCGGCGCGCGCGCTGGCGCCCCCCGCGACCTCGGCGGTGCTGTCGTGCAGCGTCAGCTGACTAGCGCCACTGCGTGCCACCGTGGCATCAACGCCGCCGACGTGCAGGGTGCCCAGCTCGTCGCGGATATCCAGCTCGGCGGACTGCAGCACCAGCCTCTGCGGCCCCGTGATGCGGCGACGGCGCCCTGGTTCGCTGGGTGCGGAAGAGGGCGTCCGAACGCGGCTTAGAAGCTCGGTGACGTTGTCTTCATCGCCACCGCGGATCAGCTGAATCAGCGGCCGATCAATCGTCACGGTGGTCAGCTCAAGCTGACCGCTCAGGAGCGAGAGGGGACGAAACTGAACCTCAGCCCGCGGACAGGTCAGCGGATCGGCCCGCCCCGGGATGCGGACAATGAGCCCGCGCAGCATCACGCGGGTGGGTCGGATGCGCGCTTCAGCTAACCTCAGGTCAATCCCGTAGCGCTCCGCGAGTCGCGGTACGACCACTTTTTCGACGACATAGGCACCGCAGATCGGTATCGCGACGCTCAGCGCTGCCACAAGCAGGACTAGCGCCATGAGCACACGAACCCACCAGCGCCGGGACCATCCCGGCTCGGGCAGGCGTGGAGTACGTCGGCTGGGCTGCTCCTGCCGTCCGCCGGGCGGACTTCCAGAAGGCGTCACAAGTTCCCACTCTATCACAGCGACTTCACAGCCAAGCCGCCGATTTCGCCCGAGATTGCCGCCGTCATCGCAGTCGCGCGCCCGATTCTCAGCCGGACCTACGCCGTAGGCTGCTCCAGCAGTGCGACGAGACGACGAACCTGCTCGACCTCGTCCACTGGCCCATGGCTGCGCAGGAGACCCAGCCCCGTATCGATCAGCTCAGAGAGCTCGGCATAGCGATGGCTGGGCTGTTCTTCCAGGCAGCGCGAAAGCAGTCCCCGCAGCGCCGATGGGGCTGGCAACGGGGCGGCCATAGCACCGAGCGGAGCCTCCCCGGGACGGTGACCGTACAGCATCTGATGCAGGACCACCCCCAGCGCATACTGATCCTGACGCGCATCAGGGACCTCGGTCTGCCCCTCGAGCGAGCGAGGCGACAGGTAGCCAGGGGTCCCCAGGCGCGGCGCCGCCCGGCCTCTCTCCTCCGACGGAACAACGGCGACGCCGAAGTCGATCAGCTTGAGCAGACCGCGCTGCGTCAAGATCAGGTTCGAGGGCTTGACGTCGCCATGCAACACACCCCGAGCATGGATATGCGACAGCGCCCGCGCCGCCTGCAAGGTGATCGCCAGCGCTGCCGGCCAGGGTAGCTGCGGCACCAAGCCGAGCGCATCCTGCAGGTCGATGCCGCCGCACCACTCCAAGACCAGGAACAGCGCCCGCCCGACTTCAACGACGTCATGGATCTGCGGCAGGTTGGGATGCGCGAAGCGGCCCAGAATGCGCGCTTCACGGAGAAATCGCGCCCGCAGTCCGGGCTCAGCCATGGCGTCGGTGCGCAGGGCCTTGATGGCAACCGGGCGACCGATCCGCTCGTGCGTGGCACGATAGACGACCGCGTGCCCCCCTGCCGCCACCTCTTCGAAGAGCCGGCATCCCGCGACATGCGATACCGGCAAAGCGGGAGCAATCGCGGGCCTCAGGTGGGTCGCAGCCGCAGCCTGGCCACCTGAAATTCCCAGGCTAGATTCAGATCTTGTCGCTGGAGGGGAAGTCACGGTGACTGGCTCGCCTTACTGGAAGAAGGGGGCGAGTCGCCGCCAAGAGACCGCGCAGCCGACTCACGCGTTACAGGGAGTGAGGGACGGGCGCCGGGCCGAGCTGTGGCGTCGGAAAAGACCGACGGAGGCGCCGCGTAGACAACGAGAGACCACTCAGGAAAAAGGCTTTGTACGTGTACGCCTGTGAGATACCATATCGGGCTCAGACCGCCTCGTGGATTTTGAGGTCTTTGGTGTACACGGACGCCAGCGAATCGCTGATGTTGCGCTTCCGGTCCGGCGATGTCCGGGCCTTCGAGATCCTGCTTCAGCGCCATCGCCAGAGCATCTACGAATTCGTGCTGCGCTCGGTCGGGACCTACAACACCGCGCAGGCCGAAGATCTCACGCAAGAGACGTTCTTGCGCGTCGTCAAGCAGGCCGGCAACTACGAGCCTCGCTCGAAATTTACGACCTGGCTGTTCACGCTGGCTCGTAACCTGTGCATCGATGCCTCGCGACGACGCAAGCATCGCAAAGCACAGAGCCTCGATGCCCCCGATGAAGAGGGCCATAGCTTGCTGGACCGCACCTCGGACGGCGGCATGCCGGTCGATCGCCAGGCGGTCAGCACCGAGCTGCGAGCCCGCCTGGAACGCGCCATCGATGAGCTTCCCGAAGATCAGCGGGAGGTCTTCTTGATGCGGGAGTCGGCGGACTTGTCGTTCAAGGAAATCGCCGAGGTGATCGGCATCTCCGAAAACACGGTGAAGAGTCGGATGCGTTATGCTTTAGAAAAGCTGCGCGCTTCTCTCGATGAGTATCAAGACATGGCTCGGGCACTCCCATGACGCAACCACAGCGAAACGAAGAGCGGTTGCTGGACTATCTCTACGGAGAGCTAGAGGCCGATTCGCGCGCGCAGGTGGAAGCAGACCTGGCAAGCAGCCCGACTCTGCGCCAGGAGCTTGAGAGCCACCGTCGCGTACGCGCCGCCTTCGCAGAGCTGCCTAAGCCGCAGCAGGCGACGGAATCGACGCAGCGGATGACTGCTTTGCTGATGCAGCAGGCGGCGCAGCAAGCCGCCGCAGCCAAGCCGACAGACCCCGCGCTCGCGGGAGGTGGCAAGCTCCTGGCGTTCCGATCGCCTACGCTCCGTCGCGTGTTCACGAATCCGGCGACTGGCATCTTTGCGGCCGCGGCTGCCGCGCTGATCTGGGTGGCGGTGAAATCTCAGAGCCCGCCACTGGAATCGGCGCCAAAAGTGGCAACGGCTCCAGCTCCTAGCGCCCCGACGGTGGCGGTCGTGCCGCCGGTGGCGACGCCTCTGCCAGGAACGGCAGCAACGGCTACCGAGACCGTCGGGGCAGCAACGGCTATCGGCGCGAAGGGAGGAAAGGGCGCAGTAGCAGAGGGCAGCGATGCAAAACCGCAGGTCTGGGCTCAGCTGTCGCGATCCGCAGCCAGCAGCAGCCTGGCACAAGCCCCGGCAGCGGCAACACGCCCGGACCCGGGCGCGCCACCACCTGCGAAGCCCCTCGCGCTCCGCAGCACACGCGACAAATCGGGCGATTCGCTAGACGGCAGAGTCATGGCGCTAGACGACGGCCAAGCCGCAGGCAAGGCAGCCAAGCCAAAGCTCGAGCTTGCCAAGTCTAAGGCTGATCGTGCGCTTGACGACTACCGCAAAGAAGCGGAATCCGCACCGCCACCTGCAACGCCGGCCCCATCGGCGCCGGCTGCTTCCGCAGCACCCGCTCCTCCGCCTCCCGCAGATGGGGAGGGAGGTGTTCGAGCCGCGATCGCTCAGACTCAGGCTCGACGGAATCAGCGTGTGATTGAGGAACTAGCCAATCAAGAGCTCGGCAGCATGCCCAGTGGCGGAGCCGGTGCACGGCCGAGCAGTCCGCCCGCCGCAGCAGCTGCCGCTCCGCCGCAAGAACCCGAGCGCTATGCGCAGAACGATGCGGTAGAAAAGTCGGCGGCAGCCGAGGACGAGAAGAAGAACAGCTACGCGACACCTCCACGCGCTCGGGAGCAGGCCAACACCGGCTCGTACGCGCAGAACAATGTACGCTCGGAGGCTGGACCAGCTCAGCGCGTCGATAACAGCGACGGGGCTCGTGGCAATCTTCCGCTCCTGCAGGCAGTGCAGGACTACCTGCGCCAAGGACGCTGTGCGGAAGCCAACGCAGCACTGGTCCGCGTCGAACAGTCCTTCCCCGCCACCCGGGGTCTCACTGAGGCCAGGGCCCAATGGCAAAAGAGCTGCGGCTCGCTGCCTCAGCAGCAAGGCATGCCGGGCCAAGAGCGGCAAATGATGGCGCAGCCGACGGAAAACCAGCAGCAGACGCCGATGGCAGCGCCGAGCCCGGTCAACCGGGCGATGAAAAAAGCTGCGCCTGCGCGTGCAAAGCCCGCCCCCAGCAAAGCCGCAGACACTGCGGCAACGTATTAACTTCCTCTTATTTCAATACCTGGAACGTATTAACGTCCTCTTATTTCAATACCTGGCTCGCAGGCGGTATTTACCTGCGATGGATTCCCTTGAACGCCAGCGCGCAGGCGACAGTCAATCGGCAGCCCGTGGACTCTGGAAGGCGCACAAGGGAGTATCTCGGGCGGCCTGCAGCTGCAGCGGTTGCTCGCTGCTTCTCGCGAGGGAATGAGGTGGAGTCGAGAGGGGGTATTTGGAGAAAAAGAAAAAGCCCGCTCCGAAGAGCGGGCTTAAAGGGATCTTGGCAGCGACCTACTCTCCCACAGAGTTGTCCCCTGCAGTACCATCGGCCCAGGAGGTTTTAACGACCGAGTTCGGGATGGGATCGGGTGTAACCCCTCCGGTAAGGCCACCAAGAAATGGTGAAACGCGTCAGCTAGCGAATTGAAGTGCTCTTAAGCGCAGAGGTGCGGCTGCTGATGCAGCGAACCTTGGTCTATCGAAGAAGGAAGATGGCCAAGCCGCACGGCCGATTAGTACCGGTTAGCTTCACGCATTACTGCGCTTCCACACCCGGCCTATCACCTTGTGGTCTACAAGGGGCCTTAAGGAGCCGAAGCTCTGGGAGACCTAATCTGGAGGGAGGTTTCCCGCTTAGATGCTTTCAGCGGTTATCCTTTCCCGACATAGCTACCCGGCGATGCGGCTGGCGCCACAACCGGAACACTAGAGGTCGGTCCATCCCGGTCCTCTCGTACTAAGGACAGGTCCTCGCAAGTCTCCTACGCCCACGGCGGATAGGGACCAAACTGTCTCACGACGTTTTGAACCCAGCTCGCGTACCGCTTTAATTGGCGAACAGCCAAACCCTTGGGACCTACTTCAGCCCCAGGATGCGATGAGCCGACATCGAGGTGCCAAACCACGCCGTCGATGTGAACTCTTGGGCGTGATAAGCCTGTTATCCCCGGAGTACCTTTTATCCGTTGAGCGATGGCCCTTC
>CALFYE010000125.1 GCA_937952145.1 uncultured Myxococcales bacterium | reverse complement strand
CTCTTCCGATCTCGCTCTTTTTCGTCAGATCGTGCGACGAGGGATAGCCCTCGCAGGACAGCATGACGATGTCGTACTTTTGCCAGTTGGCCGCGGTGTCCCACCATGGGTTGGCCTTGGCGAACGCGGTGCCCGTCGCGTACTGGTCGCTGCCCGTGACCCCGGCGTACAGGTTCACGCGCCCGGTTCCGGACTCGTTGGTGAACTCGTTGTCATCAAGTCCCAGCTTGTCCTTGCGCAGCAAGCACTCCATCGCGTCCAGCGCCCCCGTGGTCAGCGCGATCTTCGGAATGTAGCCCTCGGTCTGATTCCGCGGCAGCCGCGTCTGGTCAGGCTGAAGCTGCGTCGTCGTGCAGTCCGTAATGCTGGGAATGATCACGGTGCGACGCCACTTGCCGACCTGCACGATGAGCGGAATGTTCTGCCCCGACGGCACATTCTGCAGCGTGAAGCGTCCGTTGACGTCCGTCGTGGTGGAAAACGGACTCGGCTGCGAGACACAGGAATCACACGACACCGGCGGCTTGGGTGGCCCCGGCATCGTCGGTCCCACCGGGATGTAGACCTGGGCATTATTAATCGGCAGGTTGCCCGCCGGAATGTTGACCACGCCGGTGATGCTGGTCGGCCCCATGCTGGACGAGCAGGTGTTGTTGACGACGCAGGAACCGACGCAGCCCGGGATCTGTGGAGGTCCCCCGGGATCGCCGCCGTCATCTGTGCCGCCATCGGCACCGACTTCACTGCCATTGATGATGGCGCTGTTGCAGCTAGCCGGCAGCGCGGAAAGAAGCGGCAGGCACAGACCCAACGCGACACGCAGACTCCACTTCAAGCTAGGCATAAGCAGGTCTCCTTTGTGTGGGTAAAGACCCTTCGGGTTCATGATCTCATGAAGCCACACCGACGGCGAAAGGAAAGTGGATAGGCGACGCCTGCGGCCCCCAGCTCAGCATCCCCACATCGTCGCTGCATCGGTCAAGGCCAGCAGCGAGATGCCCAATCGGGATCCGCCAACGGGTGACAGAAAGTTCATTCCGTGAAGTTTTTTTCAGGACCTGGGAACTCGGCCGGCGCGGCCCTCGTCTGGGTCCATGGAGCCGGTTCCTAGCGTAGGCAGGGAAGGTGGGCTGGGTTGGTGGGCAACTAACAAAGGAACTCCCATGAAGAGTGCATCGCGTCGGAGTGTGTTGAGGGCGTTGGGTGGTTTGGGATCGCTTGTGATCTTCGGCTGCGGCACGGGTAGCACCGGCGATACCGGCAGCGGAGACGGCTCGGGCTCGGGCTCGGGGAACAGCGGCACCATCGATGCCAGCGGCTTTGCCCTGGGCTCGGGTGCGTATCTGGTCGGCAAGGACTACGGCAATCCGTTTGCCAGCGGCATCGGCTCGGCATGCACGGCGTTCGTCGCTGCCACCAAGGGTCCGTGCCACTCGAACACCTACTTCCGCAAGGACATCTCAGACGGCCTAAGCGGGCTGCCGACTCGCTTTGATCTCTTGGTCGTCGATGCCGCGTGCAACCCCGTGCCGAACGCCATTGTCGAGGTCTGGTACGCCTCGCCGGCCGGCACCTATTCCAAGGCCGCCGAAGCGCTCGATGCCGGGACGGGTTACAGCGGCTCGCTGTCGGATCTGAACACCTCGTTCTGCACCGGCAACAACGCCGCGGCACTGGCTTCCAACTGGCTGCGCGGCTACCAGCTGACCGGGGCCGACGGACGCGCCATCATCGACGGCATCTTCCCCGGCTGGTACGCCGGGCGGACCGCGCACGTCCACTTCATCATTACGGCCAGCGGCAAGACCTACGTCACGTCGCAGATCCTGTTCGACGAGACACTGACCAGCGCCGTGTACACCAAGCACTCGGCGTACAGCGCGCGCGGCAACAAGGACACCAGCAACGCCAATGACAACATCGTCAAAGGCGGCCTGCCGCTCAGCATGGCGCTCGCCTCCTCCGCGCAGCAGAGCGACGGCGCGATCCTGGTCTGGAAAGCCATCACCATCGCCTAGTCAGAGCACTTCCCCGCGGCCAAAAAATCCCCGCGGCCCTGACTAGCTCGCCAGCTCTTGCGTGAGCTTTTCGAGGTCCTTGCTGTACGCGCAGAGCTGCTCTAGCTGGGCTTTGAGGTCGTCGAACGCGCGCTCGGGCAGGGTGCGCTGGCCGACACTGGCCCACAGCGCGCGATCCGCGGTGGCGCGCAGCATGGGCACCGTGCGCTGAAGCACGATCACCGCCGGCAAGAGCTGCGGGCCGGCTGGTGACGACTCGGGGCGCGGCGAGTGCTCGGCGGCGCGCTCCTCGGTCAGCTTGTCGATCTGTCGCGCCATGCGCCGCCCCTCGCGCTCGGCGCTGGCCAGGCGGGCCTCATACTCGCTGGTGCTGCGCTCTAGCTGGTCGCGCAGCGCGCGGATCTGGGCGCTGTGCTCGGCTCGCTTACGCTGGCTCTCGGCCAGCTCGGCGCTCTGCGCTTGGTAGGAGGTGCGCAGGGCCTCTAGCTCCTCGCTCTGGCGCAGGACGCGATAGTCGCGCTCGGCGATCATCGCCTTGTGCTGACGCAGCTGCTTTTCCAAGTCGGAGAGCGACCCCGAAAGTGCACTCAGGCTCTCGTGCAGCTCGGCTGACTCTCTTCGAAAGCTGGCGCGCTCACTCTCGCTCGCTTCGCGCAGCGCCGTCAGCTCCTGCTCCAGGGTCTTTAGCTTCCCCTTGGTGGCCGCGGCCTCGCTCTGTTCCCCCGCCTGGTTCTTATGCGCTCGATCCAGCTCGCTGCGCAGCTTGCGGACCAGAGCCTCGCTCGCTTCCTGTGCCTGCGCCCGCTTTTCCAGCTCGCCGCGCAACCCACTCGCCTGCCGAAGCCAGTCCGTGGCCTCGGCCTGGGCACTGGCCAGCTCGCCCTGCTTGGCGTTCAGCGCCGCGACAAGCTCTGCGACCCGCTGCTGCAGTGCCAGCTTTTCCGACTGTTCGATTGCGCTCTGGGCTCGCTCGGCCTGGCGCGGTGACAGCTCAATCGCCAACGGCACAGCGGGAGCGGCCAGCGCTGGCTGCGACGCGCGGGGCGAGCTGCCGGTAGCATCCATCAGCGTCGGCTGGTTGGCATCGGAGCTAAAGCGAAAGTGCAGCGTGTGACCGCCGATCTGCAGCCTGTCCTGATGCCGGAGCAGCACCGCTTGCCCCACCCGCGCATTGTTCACAAATACGCCATTTCTTGAACCGTGATCAGCGATCAGCCACGCCGCATTATAGCAATATAAATCAGCGTGCAATGATGATATCTTCGGATCATTAATTATGATATCGCAGGTATCAGCACGACCAATCGTGAGATGCGATTTGGCGAGCTGGACCGATCGCCAAACGCCCTGTTCGTCGTAATACCCCACAAACGCTGTCATCGGCGGGCTGCTCAGCGACATGACTTACTCCGTCACCTGCGACAAGCGCTCTACCGCCGATACCAGCTCGCTGCGCCGACTGACGATCGATCCGACAAAGGCGTGGCGGACGACCTGGCCGCGATCGACAAGCAGCGTCAGCGGCACGGTGCTCGTCGCTAGCTCCTGCTGGATCCGCTCGCCCCGGACCTTGAGGATCGGCGTGTTCTTGGGCAGAAAGTCCGCGTGGGTGCGCAGAAACTGGAACAGCTCGCGGTCGTCCTGGGTCTCGGCAACGATGAGAAATCCAAAGCTGGGAAAGTTTTTCTGAAACGCTGCCAGCATGGCGCGCAGCGTCGGCATCTCAGCCCGACACGGCCCGCACTCCACCGACCACAGGTTGATCAGCGACAGCCGCGACGCCGTCGTCTGGTAGGGCTGCCAGGTCTTGCTCTGCCGATCCCAGGCGACCAGCCCGGCCGACAGCGGCAGGCGACGACTTAGGAGCTGACTCTCGGCCCACGCCGAGCTCTGGCTTGCGCTTGGGCTTGGGCCCGGGGCGGCCGTCGCCGCGCTAAGGACCGTCTGGGGTAACAGGAGTGAGGAGAGGAGGCTCTGCACAGTCAACGCGAAATACCCATACGCCGCTATAGGGATCATCGGTTTCTCCAATTGCAGTCTTGTCATCTTCCCGTTGAAATTCTGCACTATCAATCGGGAAGCTAAATAGCCATTTAAGAATAAGGCTCTTGGGAATTCCCAGTTCGAGCAATAGATTGTTGACCAGATCAATCCGCCGCAGCCCTTCATCCATCGCTTTTTCCGGATTTGCCTGATTTGGCGGTGGCGTCTTACCCCGGCCCTTGCCCTTGTCGCGGCCGATCAGCGGATTTGCTGCCGAGTTGCTGGCGATAAGGAACTTGGTCGTCGGCAAGCGGCGCTGTGGCAAGAGGCGCGTCTTGAGCTTCTCGACGCGTCGCGGCACCAGCGAGTTCTGCCCCGGGGCGATATAAAACACCGAGTGCCGCTGGCTGTTCATCAGCGACAGAAAGCGCCCCTGGCCGCGCGGATCGGCATCCAGCAGGTGACGCCCAATGTCGCTCTCACGACACACGCCTTCGAAGCGAGTGTTGCGCTCGGCCTCGGCCGCCGCGGCGCAGCTCTGACTGACCCGCTCGATCAGCTGCTGAACATCGCCGGTGCACAGCGCATTCGCCCAGGTCAGCTGCAGCTCGCGATGGAGGTCGCGCACCGCCCCCTCCAGGCCCTCGATGCGCTTCTCCAGCTGCTCGACCCCGCAAGAGACCATCGCCAGGCAGAGCAAGCCAGCCCCCCAGCGCGCCATATTCTTCAACACAGGGAACCTCCCCTTACTTCACCGCTAGGGACGACGACTAAATTACTATTGCAATGTTGCATAGACTGCCGACCAGCGCCCCATGCCGTTATTTAAGGTAGATACGCCGGGGCAGTGCCACTGCGCCGTGATATCGACCTTGCCATTTCCGTTCAAATCGAGCACCGCCATCCGGGCACTGACGTCATTGATGCTGCAGGACGGGTCATTGGCATCCGGCGCGACCTGCGCCAGGGGAATCTTGACCCGGGTGGCATCCAGAGTCCCGTCGGTTTTGCCAAGCCAGTAATAGGCATTTAAGGCGTACTGCGTGACGCCACTATTCTTGGGATCGATGGTCAAAACAACAAAATCTGCCACCCGGTCTCGGTTGATATCCACCAATGTAAAATCACGAATATAGTCCGTAGCATCGACGGTCAGACTTTGGTTATAAAACTGCACGGCCTGCTTGGCGTCGGAGACAATCGGCTGGGTCAGGCCGCCGCTCTCCGGCACCATGCTTAGCTTCGGCAGGTTGGCGGTCACTGGCTGCTTAGGCACGAACGCGACCGGGTCATCGAGGTGCCAGGTGACCAGCTTCGGCTCGCCCACTTGGCCGTCGGCGCGAATGGGCAGGACGCAGGCGGTGTTGTTCTGCGACACGCTACTTAGCTCGTCGAGCTTGACCAAGAGCTCAACGGCGCTGTTGCTGGCCGGGCTCTTGAACTGCATTGGGGTGCTGGTGCCACACAGCTTGTAGGTACAGCCGCTCAGGTTATCGCCGTCGATGTGCAGGACGCCGGGATTGGTGCTGGTGCTGACCAGACCGCTGATGCGCAGCGACTTCATGCTGGCCAGGGTGTTCACCGACAAGCTCATGCCGGTGACATCTGGGGGCGCTGACTCGCTGCCTCCGTTGCCATTGGGCTCGGTGTAGCAGGCGTGAAGCAGCAGCAGTGCGCCAAGAGAAGCAGTCCAAAGAGAGGTCGATTTCATGGTGTCCATCCGTCTGTTTGTTCGTGGGTCAGAGCTGCGCTGCTATTTGCCAATCGGCAGCGCGAGCGAAATCGTTAAGCCGATGGCCGGCAGCAGGGACAGCGCGCCCGACGTCACCGCCATCCGGGCGGCGGTGGTGCAGGTGCGCTGCGCGTTATCAGCCGGCAAGACACAGAGCTGATTGCCCGAGCCGGCCAGCACCGCAAAGGTGATGGTGCTGACGGCTCCGACAAGGAGCAGAGCCCCAAAGCCGCCGGTGAGGAAGCGCCGGGTGGCCTGGCTGCGCCCACTGCCCTGGTTTTTTTCGCAGGTCTGCAGCGCCGAACGACACGCGCTGGGATCGCCGCCATCGGGACCCAGGACCTCGGGGCTGCGCGGCCGGACGCCGTTGTCGAGAGCCGCCCCTGCCGGATACTGCTCGACGAAGCGGCGCACCTCGGCACTGACCGTCTGGACCAGGCGCTCATCGTCGCAGGACTCGCAGCGAACCGTCGTGTCGGCGGTCTTTTGGCTGCGTGCATCGAACAACACGACGCGCACCGTCGACAGCGCCGGGGTAAGAAGCGTCGCATCGGCCAGAAGCAGCCGATCCGCTTCGTTCTCGCTGGCAAACTGCACCAAGCACTCCAGCGTCCGGCAGCCTCGCGTCTCGCTGGGCAGCGGGCGCCGGGGCTGGCGATGCGGCTCGACCAAGAGCTCCAGCCCACGCAGCACGCCGCGACTCAGCCCCTCGTGCGGCACCGGGTCACCGGCCCGCCCCGGCTGAAACGCCCCAAGAAAGACCAGCCGTGCCGCGCCAGGCTCAGCGGCTTGGGCAGCGCGCGGCGAAAGCAGACCCAGCCCCGCGAGCAGCGCCAGCCCCGCCAAAAGCCACCTGGCCCGCCCCCATCGCCGCACCCCACTCTGGGCTCCCCGACGCGCTGGCCTCGACGATAGAGCAGTGGATTGATTCGTATACACGGCGTTCATGTCTTATCCTTCTTATCTCGTTTATGTTTCAACATCACTTGGCGATTCGCCCAGCAACTGTTTTGCGCGATTCGGCCGCTTTTTGGCAATATCGAGTCAGTTCCTGAAAATACTTTTCATAGGAACTACCCATCTGCTGTAGCTGATCGATCGCAACATTGTAATCGGCGACCAGCCCACGCCGCCGCTCGGTCTCGGCCAGCGAGCGATGGCTTAATACGCAAGCCGCTTTCCCGCGAACCACAAAGCGCCGCGCCCGCTCGGTCCCTTCCAGCGTATTGAGCAGACCACTCACCACCTGCTTAAGCGCTTCATCATAGTTGCCGCGGCCAAGCGCCTCCTCGGCCCGCTGCAGCATCCTGGCTTCCTGCGACAGCGCTGGCCGGTCGATGCTCGACGACGTTCCTGGCCCGGGCTTAGGTGACGGCGGCGTGGGCTTTTCAGCCGCCACACAGCCCGCCTTGGCCTGCTCCGCCTCGTCGGCTGGGCTCAGCTCGCGCAGCGGTGGCAGCTTGCTTTGCCAGGTCAAGCAGTCGCGCCGGGCCGCCGCCTCTTTGGTCTCGCGGACAAGCTCGGCGACCCTCTCGTCGCGCAGCAGGCGCACGCGGGCTTCGGCTTCCGCGCGATAGAATGAATCCGTCCCAATGGCTTTGAGCTGAGCCGCCGCGTCTCGATAATTGCTGATCTTCATTAAGCTCTTAGCCGCTGCTTGAGCTTCGATTTCGGCCTGGGCCCTCTTGTGTAAAGCGATAATATGTGTGCGCTGTTCATCGCTGAGATTATTTCGCTCTAATTCGCTCCGCGTTTGAGCCATAAGCAACTGCCAATCATGACGCTTGTCCGATTCCGCAATCGCCGCCCATACACGCTTGGCGTCCTGCTTCTGGTTGGCGGCAAAAGCCAGATAGCCGCCAAATGCGAACGTGCTCACCATCAGCGTGCCGGTGATCAGGGGCAGTGCGCTCTGGCGCAGCCGCTCCGAGGTGTACGAAGCCAGGCTACCGACGAGCCAGGCGCCGTAGCCATGGATCGCCAGCTTGTGCAGATTGCGCAAGGTCCGCTCGGCCTCTTCCATGGTCGGCCGCAGCGCCGGCTCATAGGCCAGCATCCGCATCACATAGCGAGATATTTCGCGCGGCAGACTGGCGGGCAAGCTAGGAATCGGCGCATATTTCTTGGTGGAAATATAGGACATTACGCCCTGCTCATTCTGAGCCTGGCAGCCGCACAGCATTTCATACAATATTGCACCGAGTGCAAATACATCGGCTTTCGCATCTACCATTCCAGCATCGCGACACTGCTCGGGCGGCATATAGCACGGTGTCCCCATGACGGTGCCAACTGCCGTTTGATTCACTTGTTCTTGCTTTGCAATTCCAAAATCAATAACCCGGACAGGGTATTCATCCGCCTTATCCAATGTCAATATAATGTTTTCTGGCTTAAGATCACGATGAACAATATGTTTGGCGTGAACCGCGACCATGACCGTGCTAATCCAGCGCGCGTATTGCAGCGCTTCGTCAGGAGTCACCGGTCGCTTTTCGGTCAAGCGGGCTCGGAGGGTCCGGCCGGGGATATACTCCATCCGCATCCACGGTGCGCCATCGGCCTGATGACAGATTTGATGACACCTAATCACTCCGGGATGCGGTACCAGCTGTGAAAATCGCAGCTCATTGTTAAAGCGCTGGAGCGCGGCCCCATTGCGCAGAGAGCTCAGCTTCATCTCTTTGATTGCGAATTCGCGACCCGTGGCGGTCTCCACGACGTGGAACACCGCAGAGTTGCCCCCCTCACCGAGCGAACGGGTGATGCGGTAGCCGGAAAAGCGGCCATCTGGGCCCAGTCCGGCGTCGCTGCGCAGATCCTCGGTGCTGCCGCGCACCAGGGAACCCGGCGTGGACCGCGGCGGTGCGGCCGACTCCGGCAAGGTCGAACGAGTGGCCGGGGTCGCGCTCTTTCCGCGCTGGCTCTCCACAGTGGGAGTCGACTGCGGCGGGGCTCGCTCAGGCAGCGGAGGGGGCGGAGCCAGGCGCAGCCGTTCGCCGATGGCCAAGAGACGCTGCTCCGTCTCTGCCAGCGTGGGACGCAGGCGGGGCAGCGGGCTCAGTAGCTGGTTGGTAAGGGCGGCAAGCTCCGGATCGATGGACGGATCGTGCTGCGCCGGCTTGAGCGACGCTTCCGGCTCGGCCCGCCGACGTAGATCGGTCAGCTCGGCAGTGGCAAAGGGCGGCCGCAGGTTTAGCGCCTCGAACAGGACGGCCCCCAGGCTGAAGGCGTCGGCCGCCGGCGTCGCGGCGCCGTAATACTGTTCCGGGGCGACGTAGCGCGTCGACTGCGGACTCAGGTCTTCGGGGCGGTCGCTGCCGCTGATCGTCCGCTCGCCTGAGAAGCCGCGGCGGAAGGTCTCGGACTCCAGCAAGACCACGCGATAGGGCGGCACGCAATCGGGGCTGGGCACCAGCCAAATGCTGCTCGGGCGTAAGCCGAGATAGACATAGTTGCCCTCGTGGGTATCTCGCAATAGGCGTGCCACCTGATGCATAATCGAAACGATCTTGGATATTCGCGCCGGATCTTGGCTGTCATTCTGAGCAGCGAGCATATCGGCCAAGCTGCCACCGGGAAGAGCTTCGGCGATAATAAATAACTCGTCATGCGCCATGCGGTCATAGCGCAATACTCTGCGATAGCCGCTCAAATTTGACTGATTTAGCAGATATAAACTGGCAGCCAGCCGATCGAGGGCTCGCTCGTGCCGATCCTGGCAGCGAGTGATCTGGGTCTGGGCAACGACACAGGGCGTGCCCCCGGCATCGTGGCCGGCATGCTGCTGGCAGATTCCGTTGTAGCCAAGCGGCGTCTCCAGCTGAAACGGCCGGCTCGCCAAGAGCGCCTGCTGACAGCCGCGCAGCCGCTCGCGCAGCGCGACCAGCGTCGGGCGCTCGGCTGGGACCTTGCGCAGCGTCTCATCGACTAGCTGCGACAGCGCAAGCGGGATATTCGGTTCGTGGGACTGCAGCGGGCCGGGCACGGTCTGCACCTGCTGGATCGCCAGGTCCAGATCGTGCGCCTCGGCCGACTCAAACGGATGCTGCCCGGAAATCAAATTATAAATCAACATACCCAACGCATAAACATCCGCAGCGCTGGTGATATCCGGCAATTCCTGGCACTGTTCTGGTGACAAAAACCGCAAGTCACCCAACAGCATCATCCCCGCCAATGTCTTACGCTTATCGATCACGCGCTGGCGACAATAAGTCTGAACCGCTCGACCAATATACCAATCATCAATCAGAACGGTTCGTTGACCATCGGCGGAAAATCGATTGGATAACAGGATATTTCCCGGATGCAAATATCCATGAAAAGCAAGTCCGTGCTCTTGATTTTTCAGCAGTAGATCAATGATCTGATCAATCAGCATAAAAATGCAGGACCAGGGCAGCCGGCGGGCGGGGGCCTGCTTGCTGACCAGCGCCCGCAGGGAACAGCCCTCGATGTACTCAGTAACGATCGACAGGCTGCTCTCTGGGGCGGACAGCGTAAGGACGCGAACCAGACCGGACGATGGCCGAGGCGCCCACTGCTGAGCCCACTGCCCCGCGCTGCGCAGAGCCGACGCGAAGTGCGGCAGGTGCTGCAGGTGCGGGTGCAGGCGCTTAACGACGATGGGCTGACTGCGGGCCGGGTCCTCGGCGAGCACCGAGTCCGCTACCGATCCCTGCTGATCAGGGTCAAGGGAATGAAGCACGCGATAGCCGGGCAGTGGGTCTGGGCTTGACTGCATGGGTTCAATCCATGGGCGAACGCCGCGTCGTTTGCTCTTCTGCTCACTACCTATAAGAAGGAGCACCGCACTTTCTGACACCGCACGGGTCGCCCGCGCGTGCGCCGGACTTGGCTACGGGGTGCAGCAATCGTCTTTGCCTCCGCCACCCCGTTCGCGCTAAGCACGGCGGCATGAATCCCTCCAAGTCGACGGCTACGCGCCATCGCTTCGTCGTGCCCCCGGCGCAGGATGGCGAGCGACTCGATCGCGTGCTTGCCGCCAACGTGCCGGGCCTGTCGCGCGGGCGGGCCCGGCTGCTGCTCGACCTGGGTGGTGTCTTCGTCGAGCGCACGCGGGTCAAGGTTGCCAGCCGCCCGCTGCGCGCCGGAACCCAGGTCGAGGTCTACATCGGTGGCGTCCTCGAACGCGCCCACTCCACCCCCGGCCTGCGCGCCCGGCAGGCCGACGACGAGCGCCTGCCGCCGCCGCAGCTTGTGTATGTCGATGAGGATCTGGTGGTCATCGACAAGCCGGCCGCGCTGATCAGCGCCCCCACGCCCGAGAGCGATCGCGGCAACGCCGCCGCCCTGCTCGCAGCTCAGTTGGGCGAGCCGATCTTCGTCGTGCATCGCCTGGACCTGGGCACGAGCGGCCTTTTGGTCTACGCCCGCACCCCGGCAGCCAATCGCGCGCTATCGACAATGTTTCAGCACCACGATCTGACCCGCGAATACCTGGCCCTGCTGCGCGGTCAGTTCGCGCTTCCCGAGACTACCGTCCGCCTGCCGATCGCCGGTCGCGCCGCCACCACCCACCTCGCCCGGCAAGAGACGCGCTGCTACACCTCAGGCCCGGTCAGCGACTGGGTCAGCCTGGTGCGCTGCCGCCTAGAGACCGGACGGACGCACCAGATCCGCATCCACGCCCAGCACCTAGGCCACCCTGTCCTGGGCGACCGCCAGCACGGCAGCCCGCAGCCCCCGCCCCTGCTCCGCCCGCCGCGCCTGGCGCTGCACGCCACTCGCCTCGCCTTCACCCATCCCCTGACCGGCGCCCCCCTCGACTTCCACAGCCCCCTGCCCCCCGAGCTTGCCGATTACTGGGGGCGCTATGGCCTAGAGTCCGCGGCTCTCGTGCAGCATGACCAGGCCGCTCAAGCGAGCGATCAGTAGGTCCCGACGCCCATCGCCGGTGAGATCACCGACGGCCAGCGGTCCGGCATAGCCGATGGTCCGCGCCGATGGCGCAAACACCCCACCGGCAAAGCCATAGAACAGCAGGGTGCTGCCGCCCGTGAGGCTGCCGGTCGCCACCACCAGATCGGCGCGACCGTCGCCGGTGACATCGGCAAGCACCAGATCGAAGACGCGGCCGGGGCTGGCCACCACGCTGCCCCCCGCCACCGTGCCATCGCCGCGCCCGGTCAAAAGGGTGAGGTCACCGCTGTCGGCGTTCCCGCTGATCAGGTCGGCGTTGCCATCGCCGGTCACATCGGCGGCGGCGAGCGCCATGGGCCCCCGTCCGGTAGCCAGCAGCCGCGCGGTATTCAGCCCTCCGGCGGTCACCGCACTGCCCTGCAGATAGCTGAGGTTATTGCTATCTGGGTTTGCTGTAACGATATCCATCCGTCCATCTTTGTTGAAGTCGATCGCGACCAGTGCTGCCGGCGCAGCCGAGGTCGCATAGTTCTTCACCGTGGCAAACGCACCCATCCCACTATTAATCAGAACAGACACGTTGTTCGATTCATAGTTAGCCGTCACGATATCCGGCCGGGTGTCGTTATTCAGGTCGGCCACGACCAGCGCATTGGCCCCCAAGGCGACCGGAAAGATGCGCTGCGGCTGGAAGCTGCCATCGCCGTTTCCGGGCAGCACGCTGACCGTGCCCGCGTCGTAGTTGGCGACGATCAGGTCCACCTTGCCATCGCCGCTGACATCGGCCACCGCCACCGCCGCCGGCCCCTTGTCGGTATCGTAGGCGCGCGGGGCGGCGCTGGTGCCATCGCCGTTATTGAGAGCGACGTAGACCTTATTCGCAGCCACCGCGGTCGTGACGATATCGCTCTTGCTATCTCCATTTACATCCCGTGTCGCTACTGCGTTAATTGCGGTGGGGAACTGACGGTCTTCAAAGAATAAGCCACCCCCGCGGCCGTAAATCGGCAGAAGGGTAGAATCGCCAAATGCCAGGATATCCGACTTGCCGTCGCGATCGGCATCGACGACGCGCAGGCGATTCACTCCCCACAGCGGGAACAGGCTGACCTCTTGCGGTGGCTGCAGCGTCGCGTCGCCGTTGCCGCGCAGAAGCCAGGCTCCCCCCGCGATCGGCGTGCCTCCCCCCGGCGGATAGCTGGGACCGCTGCCGACCACGACATCGACCTTGCCGTCGCCCGTCAGATCCCCGGCGGCCAGCGTCCCGGCCGTGCTGGCCAGCGTCACCAGCCCCGTCCCACTGAAGCTGCCATCGCCTCGCCCGACCCGCAGCGACAGCTTGCCGCCGATCCCCAGCGAGGCCAGATCGAGCTTGCCGTCACCGTTGAGATCCACCACAGCCACCTCAGCGACCGGGCTGTCCAGCGTCACGGCGACGCCCGCTGTGAAGCTGCCGCTGCTGTTGCCCAGAAGGACACCGATCTCGCTGCGCGCCGCCGACCACGTCAGCACGTCGGCGTGGCCATCGCCGTTGACGTCGCGGCTCAGCAGCCGAACCGCATCGCTTACCCCGGTGGTGACCGGCGGGCTGGCGAAGCGGCCGTCGGTGCCGCCGAAGTAGACGGACAGCGAGTACGGGAACATGGAGCCAAACAGGCCGGTCACCACCAGCAGGTCGGCTCGGCCATCCTTGTTGACATCGGCGATGGTCGCGCCGTAGTAGCCCAAGCTCATCGTGCTCAGCGTCGAGACCAGCGGGGCCCCCAGCGTGCCGTCACCGCGGTTGGGATAGACCAGCACGGCGCCGCTGTACAAGGTGCTGCTCACCACATCGGGCTTGCCATCGCCCGTCACATCCGCGATCTCGATCAGACCAGGCATCCCCCCCGCCGACGCATCCAGCGTCTGAAAATCGACAAAGCACCCCCGCCCGCACGAACGCAGGACGTATAGCCGCGAGTAGTCCTGGCCCAGCACATCGACAAGCCCGTCGCCGTCGAAGTCCGCCGCCCCCACGACCTGTGCAGCGCCGCTCGGACCGCCTACGCTGACCGGCGTGCGCAGTCCGGCCAAGCTCGTGCGGTCATCAAACAGCGTCAGCACATCGCTGCGCTCGCTCGCTCGGCCGTCGGGATTGACCACCTTGACGGCCACGGCTCCCGTGGCATAGACGCCGCGCGGTAGCTGCAGCTGCAGCTGGCTCGACGACAGCACGGTGACATAGGCCGCCGGCTGGCCAGCAACCAGGACCTGCATGCCCGGCTGGAAGCCGCGGCCGCTGAGCGTCAGGTTGGCCCCGCCCAGGTTAGACGCCAGCGGCGGCGATACCGCCGTCACGCGCGGAATCAGCGCCGCCTGCGCATGCAGTTCGACAGCGGGCTCCATCCCGCCCGCCTCCTCTGGCGCAACCGCCGGCCCCGGCTGACAGGCCAGAGTAAGCGTTAGACCGGACAGCGCCCAGATACGACAAAACGTGGTGTTCATGACCAGACTCCCTCGGTGTGTGGCGCCGCTATAGCACGACTCGGCCACCCCAACGCCACCCGGGCGCGGAGGGATCTGGCGAATAAATTAATTTGTTAATTAGTTTTTTAACTATCAATTACTGATTTGCCAATGAATCTACAAACCGCCTATCGCATGGTCACCGGAGCCGACGACGACGGCGACCCGACGCTCGGCTCGGCGCGCGGAGCGACGCTCGGCTCGGCGCTCGGCTCGGCGCTCGGCTCGGCGCTCGGATCAAGGGGGGCGGGAGGCGGCTCGACCTCGCCAGGGTCTGCCTCCGCGGGTGGGGCGACGGCCGGAACGGCGGGCTGGGCTGCAGGCCGAGCAGGCCGGTGCTCGTTGGGGGTGGGGGCAGGGAGTGGGGCCGGCGACAGGCTGGCTCCTGCGACGCTGCCAAGAGCTGAAGGAGAGAGCGAAGCCCCCCCGTGTGGCGGCTTGGCTTGCCCCAGCCTCGGGATGCCGGCGCCGACCCAAACCCCGCTCCACGCCGAGAGCGCACCGAGCAAGCTAAGGGCCGGCAGCAGGTACTGCAGCATCGCTCCGCGTGAGCGCCGCCGTTCGATCGGTCCGGGCGCGGAAGGCGGCAGCGGGGCGGAAGTGGCCAGAATCTCGGTAGGCACGCCGAGCCCCCAAGCCGGCTGTGGGGCTGACGCCGACGACCGGGCGCCCCCCGGAGCTCGACCCGCAAGCCGCGGATCGGGGTCGGACGAGGCCAGAGTCGGCGTACCTGCCTGACCGTAGGTGCAGGAAAACTCGACATACGGGGGCTGCGACTCGCCCTCCTCGTAAAGTGCCGACGCCTCGCTGCGCGGCAGCCTTCCGGTGGGCAGGTCCTGCAGCGACAGCAGCGTGTCGCCCGACGGTAGCTGATGCAGCGCCTGCACCAGCTGCAGCACGTTGGGAAAGCGCTGCTCTTTGTCTTTAAGGAGCGCCCGCTCGATGGCATCTTGCACATGCTGCGGTACGTGCGGCACCAGCTCGCGCAGCGGTGTGTGCGGTTCGTAGTGAATCAGCATGCCCAAGGCCACCGTGTTGTCATCGGCCTCATACGGCAGCCGCCCGCTGAGCATGCGATAGGCGATTACCGCCAGCGCCCACTGATCGGCGCGCGCATCGACCGCCGCGCTGATGCCCCGCCAGGCCTCCGGCGCCAGGTAGCTGGCAGTCCCAATCAGCATCCCATCCGAGCCCCGCTGCGGTGCCAAGCGATGATCCGCAAGCTTGGCCAGTCCGAAGTCGATGACCTTGGCCTGATACCGGTCGGCATGCCCCGGCATAGGAATCAAAAGGATGTTCTGCGGCTTGAGATCGCGATGGACAATCCCCGACAGGTGCACGGCATGCAGCGCACTGCCCACCTGCTTGATCAGATCCAGCGCGACCTCGACGGGCAGCGGTCCCTGTTCCTGCATCAGGGAATACAGACTCTGCCCCGGCAAGAGCTCCATCACCAAGAAGTGACGGCCATCGCTATCGCGGCCGTAGTCCCAGATCTCGACAATGTTGGGATGACACAGGCGGGACACCAGCTGCGCCTCGTCAGCAAAACGGACCACCGCCGTATCCCCGTATCCCGATTCGGGATGCAGGATCTTCACCGCGCAGCTCTGACTGCGGCGTAGATCCCAGGCCTGGTAGACAACCCCCATGCAGCCCTCGCCAATCAGGCGCTCCAGGCGATAGCGAGCGGCAATCGTCCGCCCAATCTGCGCTGCCAGTGGCAGCCTCGTTCCGGCTTGCGAAGTCATCGTATTCCTACCTTGGCTTGGGCCTTGGCTCCGCGATCGCAGCGCTCTGCCGATCGCTTAAGGATTGGGTTGACAGTCCGTGCCGACGCTCCGACACAGTCGCCGCACCATTGAAAACAGCTCGTTCCCACGCCCGACGATCGGCCCGACGAAGGCCTCGCGCACCACCATGTCGGAATCGACCAAAAGGGTCAGCGGCAGTGCGCTCGACTGCAGCGACGTCTGTAGCTGACTGTCGCTCCCCGCGAGATAGAATTCATACTTCCGTGCGATGGGCAGCTGGGCCTGCCAGGTCTGGAAGTACTCCCGCAGCTCGTCTGGCGTGTCCTGCGAAACGAAGGCTACACGCACACGGTTCTCTGCCTGCAGGCGGGCCAGCATGCGCTGCAGCTCGGGCATTTCTTTGACACAGGGAGGACAGTGCACCGACCACACATGAACCAGCAGCAGCGAGCGATGCGCCGAGAGTGAAGAGGCGCTCTGCCAGCGGAATGGCTGCAGCTGGATGCTGCTCAGCTGGTCGATGCGCAGCGTCCGATGTCGCAGGCGATCCTGCTTTTCGATGACTTCGATGCGCTGCGCCAGACTCCCTCCAGACTCTGCGGGGATCGTCGCACTCGCCGCCAAGAGTCCGGCCCCCAGCCAGAGAGAAAAAGGAATCAGCATCTCAGCATTCCACGCGATAGACAAAGACGCTGCTCTTGATCAGCTCAGGCTTGGGCGGCCGGTCTTCGGGACGCAGCACCTCGCCATCGCGCGAAAACGGAAACACCCAGTGCAGGATGTAGCGTGGACGCGGCGCCGCCGGGGTCTGGTTCGGCTCGGCCGCTCCGGAAAGTGGCGGAACCGGATTCATGTCCAGTCCACCGCTGCTCTGCGAAGCCGGCAGACTGTATAGATTCCCGCCAGGCATCGACGACAAGAGCACCCGCGAGATAGGGAGCGAGGGGGGGCGCAACAGGGGACTGGTCTGTGGCGGGGGAGCAGCGTCCGGCATGACTGCTGATGGATGCAGCTTGCCCACGATGCTCATCATCTCGCGGATCACATAGTCGCCGCGCTTCTTGGCCTGTCCCTTGGCAGCCGCGTCCGTCCCCACGGGATGCGACACGACCAGCAACCGCGTGCGACGATCCTGATCGTCCAGCCAAGCCGGCTCGATTAGATCACGCAGCTGCTTGCGTTCAACCGCGCGAAGCTCCCGCCCTTCGGGCGGCAGAAACAGCGCTACGTGCTTGCGATCCTGCATCAGCGGCAAGAAGCGCCCGCCGTTCCAGCGCGCGACATCTAACACCATCAGCTTCACACCCTCGGGCGCGCAGAATTCCTCAGAATTGCACTCTTTCTCAACCATCCCGATCAGCCGACGTACCTCGTCAGGACAGTACGTCAGGAAAGCTTCAATGCTGCGCACCCGGCCTTCAAGCGAGGAATCAGCACTGCGCTGCTCCGCGAGCTGGCTGCGCAGCTGTCGTAGCTCATCGCCGTAGTAATCCGAGTAACAGCCGTTCGCCAAGAACAGAGCAACGGGCCAAAGGACCTGCGCCACTCGATTTAGGCCGCTACGGAACCAACTGTTTTTTCTGGGCTGCTCACTCATTTTTCTATCCTCCCCTCCGGCCACGGTCATTCCTTTTTCCCGTTCCGCTAGATTCCCAGGTGTGCTGGGCGCGGTGTTCTAGCGACAATGCACAGTGAGTCCATCATCCGGAAACAGCCGAGCATCCACGGAACCGACCACCTGCAAGCAGCCCTGCGCGGCGGTATCGGCATCGGGATCATCAACCGTCGTCACGGCCAGCTGACCGCGGCGGTCGAGCTGCAGCTCGAAGTTCTGCGGCCACGACTCGGCCGGCAGCTTGCGCTCCAGGCACGAAGTAATGCGCCCGAGCCACAGATATTCCTGCGGGACCGAATCCACCCGGCAGGCATGGCCGCGGGGCCGCTTACTGACGGGCCGAGGCGCGGCGACAGGCGCAGCCGCAGATTCCGAAGTCTTGAGACTTGGTTCCGCGCTTTTCTTCTTACGCACTCGGGTCTTTTCAGCCGGCGGCTCAGTCTCCCGTGCGTTTGCTTCCGCATCCAAGAGAATCTGATCGTCGGGCAAGGGCAGCGTGACCGCCGCAACTGGCGGCGATGGCATGGCAGGACTCTGCAAACCCGGTGTCAGGGTTGGATTCGGAATGGCAGCCGGCGTGGTGTTCTGACTGGACGGTGCGCTGGCCCCCGGCGGAATCACCTCTGTTCGTTGCGTAGCCAGAATCCGTCCCCGCCACAGCCACACCCCCAAACAAATGATGGCAACCAACAGGATGCGGAGGGCACGCGGCATGCGACGCGAAGAAAGGCTCGTGACCGGCGCTGCCTGGGACCGCGGTGGGTCGCAGTGCGTTGGGACCGTCGGGTAACGCGGGACCGGGAGATCCAGAAGCAGCGCCGGATCTCGGCGAATCCAAGGCTGCGTCTCGGCATCGCTGTCCCCCGTCGGCGGCGGGCTGGGTGGTGGCGGGGGCGGGCTGGCTGCAATGCTGGATGTCGACGGCGGCAGGCGAAGCCCAGCGCTGTCTGACATCCCCAGCGGGCGCAGCGGGGCCGCAGGGGGAAATCCGACGGGCACCGGACGCACACGGCTGCCGCCCCGCTGGCCCTCCAGCGCATCGACGAACTGACGCAGGCTCTCGAAGCGCGAGGCGGGATCTTTGGCCAGCGCGACCTGCAGCGCGTGGTCGACGCGCTGCACCTCGATCGGATCGATGCCACGCAGCGCAAAGTGCGGCGCATCGAAGCGCACCAGGCGCGGACGCACCGCTTCTACCGTCTCGCCCGGAAAAAGGAGTCGGCCGACCAGCGCCTCATGACAGACGCAGGCGAGCGCGTGCTGATCGGACAGCGGCGTCGCGGAAGGGCGCGGATCGCGCAGATCGACCTGCTCAGGCGCTAGATAGCTGGGCGTGCCGTAAAGTCCCGGGCCCAGCGGCGGCGCACAGCCCAGACCACGCAGCTTGATGCGCAGTGGCGAGGCCGTGTCCTCGCGCCCGGCCTGCATGATGACGATGCTGCGCGGCGACAGGTTGCCGTGGACCAGCCCGACGCTGTGCGCCAGGGTCAGCACCTCGGCCGCTTGCCGCGCCACCTGGCGCACCAAGGGCAAAGACAGGCGGCCATCGCGCCGCAAGCGGACGGCCAACGACTCGCCGTCCAAGCGCTCACAGATCAAGTACGCCGTGCTCTGATCCAGGATGCGCGCCTCTAGCACCTCTTCCGCAAAGGGATGCCGGAACTTGGAAAGCCGCTCGATCAGCGCCCGCAGGCGATTGCGAAAGCCCTCGTCCTGCACCAGGGCGGGGTGAATCCGCTTGATCACCAGGCGGCTGCCCAGGGGCGCATCGGGATACTCCAATAACTCATGCACCTCCCCCAGCCTCCCCTCCCCCAACTTCACCCCCAGCCGCAGCCCCAAAAAATTCCCCATCGGAGCACCTATCGTTTTGTGGTTTTGGGTGGTCATAAACTTGGCCTTATTTTCCCATTTCAACCTTGACCGCATTCCACACAAAACTCAAATGAGTAATTTTCGCATGAACATCACTTGCCATACCGCAATTACCCGTCCCAGTGGAACCAGGAACACAACCACGACTCTTGTAATTCGGGAAAAACATGATGAACAAATACTTTCCATACTCAATTCCCGTTAATGCCCTTGCCGCCTCCGATAAAAAACCCATCTTCACCTCAGGGATAGCAGCACTCTTGTATTCGAATAATATTTGCTGCCCGTCCTTATCCATCTCTTTCCTCGCAAACACATTTAATTGATCTATATTTTCCATTTCCGACTGAGCATTACTTAAATATTGATAGTCAAATTTATAACCGACATCTAACTTAATCTCAACCTGAGCCAAATCAGGTCCATCATTCATTTGCTTCTGAAAGATGGCATTCATATTTACAACGCACAGGCATGCTCTTTGAATTGGCGTCTTATTCTCATAGGCGATACGCCTCCCGTCCATACTCATTTTAATCGAAGACTTACGCTGCTGAATATTGCAATAGTTAGGTTCAGCCATGCGACCAGATTGCGGAAGCAATATATGGCAGTCAATTTGACAGAATCCCTCCTTATCATTTGGAGCGCAGAGGGGCTCCTCGCCAGTATGTGTCATCTGCGGAGGTCGAGCCATATCCAGAATTCCGGCATCCTCATAGGTTTCCAAATCTGGAAGCACAGCATCGGTGATGCTACACCCAGAGAATCCAGCAATGCCTAGCATCATTCCTATCGTATACATTAACACTTTCATCACTATCTCTCCGGAATGGCCATGGCTAAAGTTAGACCGATCGTGCAAACTGCAGACGAAGTCAGCAATCCCCATCGGGCTTGGTCTAGCGGAAATGGGTCTAATGCTCCAACCTGGGCCGTGCAGTTTCCTGACGGACAGGTCATGCTCGATATCACGATAGCGCTCGTCCATAAGGCAGCACTGCTCAGTGTCAAGATGCCGACCGATGCCAGGCGGCCGCGGCCCCAGTAGCGGCTAGTTTCCTTTTGCTTGAAAGCAGAGGCCGGGGGCGCCGCTGCTGGAGCCGGGGGCTGAGTCCGTCCTGGAACGGCGAGCAGCGGTGCGGGGGCGGGTTCGCTGAGGCGGCCGGCTTGATCCGCGAATTCGTCGATTAGGAGGGAGTCTGGAGTCTTGGGTTGGCATTGGATTTCAGCTCGCCGCGAGCTGCCGCTGTGGCGGTCGTACAGCCAAAGATCGGCGCTGCAGAGGTCGGGAAGACGGAGCACGGAGCCGATCATCGCAAGGTCCGTGCCGGCGATTTGTGCGCGGGCGGGCAGGCATTCGCCTTTGGCGCAGGCGGCCTGGGGGGTGGCCGATCGGGGTCCCGGGCTGCCCATCTCGACCACTGAAAAGCCCAGGTTCTGCAGACGAGCAGCGACGGCAGATGCGATCTCGGGCGCGGCGGTGGCTTGCTCATCGCTGCTGCCGCGGGTGATGCCCAGCAGAAGTACGCTGGGCTTGTCCGCGGCGGGCTCGGCGGCTTCCGAAAGGGAGCTGCCCAGGATCAGGCGCAGGGTGGAAGCAAAAAGAACGAATCGACTTAGGAACCGGACAAAGGAATGCATGTTGCCCCCAAGCGGACTTGCGATTACCGCCGCGCCACGGTTTCTGGAGCCCCGCTCACCGCCCCCGACTGCAGGGATGCGGATGAGAAGAGCTGCCTTACTTCCTTGACGGCGTGATTGGCCATCACACCGAAGGCCCCCATGCTGATGGCGAAGCCGACGAGCAGCTGCTGCCGCCGGCGATGCCGGGTTCCTGAGTCCACCATGGCCCGGCCCAGCTGGACGATCTCCTCGGCTTGCGCGGCGTAGGATTCCTGCAGCACGCTGGTCTTGCGCGAGATTGCCGAGTACTGCGCCCGCAGAAGATCAAGCTCCTGCTGCGTCGGCTCGTTGAGAAGCTCGCTCTTGACGAGGTTGTAGATGCGTCGCGTCTCGGCGAGCAGGCGCTGTGCCGGGCCGGCGCCGCGCTGGGTGCGGCTCTCGGCATAGCTCTCTTCTTGGCCGCGGACCATGGCGCGCAGGCTGAGGACCAAGAGCTCATCTTGATAGAACGGCTCGGGCAGGCGGTTACGACAGATGTTGTAGTTCGATACGCGACTGGCGAGCACATCCGCCCGTAGCGGTACCGGGGCGTCCTGCAGCACGTTGGCGACGTTGGCCAGCTTGCTGACGGCAGTGTGATCGCCGGTCAGGATGAAGTAGAAGACCGCCCCCAGTGAGTAGATGTCGTGCGCTTCCCCCAGCGGCAGCAGGTGATAGAACTGGCGGCTGGCGGCGTTGGGCGGAATCTCGCCCTTTACCGTGGCGCGAAACACGTGCGGCTCGATCGGATCTTGCTCGACAGCCTCGATTTCCAGCGTGTAGGGATGCGAAGGATCGCTCTCGTCGATCAGCAGGTCGCCAACTTTGAGCGCAAGCTCACCGGCTTGATCGGGACGCAGGCTGTCCGGAACCAAGAAGCTGCGCCGCCCGGGATCTAGATCTAGGCGCTGATACAGCAGGCGCTTGCGATGCCGGGCTTCCAGCGAAGTGTAGGCAAACTTGTCGGCGGCGAAGCTGGCGATCGGTTCCTCGTACCAGTTGCGCGTAAGTTGCTTCTGATCGGCGAGTCCGAAGTCGATGAGCTTGGCCTTAAACGACTGGTAGTTGGCCAGGCTGGTCAGCGCTTCGCTCAGCGAGCCGGCGGCAAAACCACGCCAGTCGGCTTCGTCATCCTCATCACTGGACAGCGCCGTGATCATGATGTTGTCCGGCGCCAAGTCTTTGTGAACGATGACCTGCGAGCCGTGCAGCCAGGCGACCGCCTCGGAGAGCTGCATCATGATGAGCAGCTTTTCTAGCAAGAGGACCTTCTGCACGAATTCCACTTCGGCGCCATTGGCCGGACGCAGCGCAGGCGAGACGGTCTTGCCATCGAGGGACGCGGCGGGCGCGCTATCGGCAAACGGCGGAGGCAGCAAGATGCCGTGCTGCCGACACAGATCGAAGTAGGCGCGGCGACGGCGCGGGTTGAACTGCGGCAGCTTCTCTTCCAAGAGCTCCATGACCACGGCATCGCGATCGACGAAGTTGATCAGCGTGCCGCGCTGGGCGCGGTCGCCGCGCTCTTTGGCACAGCAGGTCTTAGCGGGCGGCTGCATCAGAGCCAGCGAGCCATTGAGCACGTACTCAGCCGAGATGCTGTACTTGCAGCGCGGATGGTTCTTGCAGCGCAGCGCGGCGTGCGCCTCGTTCGGTGGATCGTAACGCTCTAGCTGATGCTCGCCGCACTGAGGACAGCGCGGCTGATAGACCTGGCCGCAGTTGCCGCACATCGCCATCGGACCCAGCTGCAGGATGTCGAGGATGTTGATGACGTTGACGCCGGAGGCGGCGGTCAGCTTCTTCATCAGGCGGATCTCTTGGATGAACAGCTGCTCACTCTTGCGGTCGATATGCTCGTGCAGGATCTTGATGGCGACGGGACGGACGTTGTTGCCGGCACTGCACTGCCAGGCCTTAAAGACCTTGGCGAAGCGACCATGCCCCAGCACCAGCGGCGTGATGCAGCCTTCGCCGTCTTGGCCAGGCACCAGCTCATACGTGATCTCAGAGCGCAGATCCTTGGCGCCAAAGGTTCCGGGTCCGGCGTGAATCAGCTTTAGATTGTCAGTCGGCATCGTGGTGTCTCCACTTTCGCGGACGGAGTCCGCAGGTGAGGAGGTGGGGGCGGAGTCATCCGATTCACTCCGCAAGCTGCGCGCAGCAGACATGCAGATCGCCGCTGCGGGGTTCTCGTGTCCAAAGCACAGCGCCACAGGGCTGTTCGGGGGAAGCGACTTGCAAACCCAGGGCCGCGACGTGCACGGAGCCGCGACTCTCGGTTGGGGCGAGCTGGTAGTCGATCCGCTGCAGACAGTTCTGGCTGCGGCTACCGACTTCGAATGAGCCCGCGCTGCCGTGCAGGAACAGGCGCTCGGTGCCGGTGGTGTGGTTTTCGGTGTACAAGCGACTGCGTCCGCTGTCCGCTGATCCAGCGAGGATCTCGACGGCTAGGTTGCCGCGAAAGCGCAGCAATCCCACCGCTGAGGGGAGGAGCTGCGGCACATGCTGAAACGGCAAGGTCTGGGGTCCGCGCTGGGCGGGATGCAAGCGCAGGGTGTGCAGGTGCAGGCGGCGACCCTCGCGATCTCTTTGCGTGCAGACCTCGCCCGCGGCCGGCGCACTCAGCGAAAGCACCGACGGGGCGGGGGGCGCGCCCAGCTCGTCACTCTGCCGCAGAAACTCGCTGGCTACCGGGCGACGGCGCGGATCCGGATGCAGGGCAGCGACGATGGCCTCGCGCAGTGCAGACAGCGGCCCATCGCCCGGTGGCAGCGAGGGCAAGCGCCCGCCCTGACGCAGCGCCCAAGCCGCTGCCGTGAGGTGCCCACCCAAGAGCTCATAGCCCATCATGGCCGCGGAAAAGACGTCGCTGGCCGGGGTCGGTGGCTCGCCGCGAAAACACTCTGGCGCCAGATACAGCGAGCGATCGAGGGGACGCTGTCCGACGGCGGCGAAGCCCGCATGGTCGGTACTCACCAGCCAGTCCAGCCAGCGCCCGGGGACCAGACAGGGCCGCGTGGCCGGGGCAGCCTCATCGGTCTCGCTGATCAGCGAGACCTCAGAAGGAGCCAGCTCGCCGTGGGTAAAGCGCGGGAAGCATTCCTGCACCGTGGCCAGACAGCGAAACAGTCCGCGGATCAGCTCCCCGGCGTGCGCCCGCGCGCCCGCTTCCCGAGCCAGCGCACTGGCCCAGGTGCGAGTGGGTTTCTTGAGGATCAGCGCCTGCGGTCCGCCGCGCCAGGCTTCGCCACAGGCCAACGCCGGCAACAGGGGCCCGCCCAGCGTGACCTGCGCCAGGTAACGCAGCCAGTCGCTGACACATGCCCGCAGTGCCGCCGGCAGCGCGCCCGAAAGTCCGGGGGCACCCAGCAGATAAACCAGGACTTCAGCGCTCAATGTGGTGGCACCGCTAACCCGGCCGCTCAGCACCACGCTGGCGTAACCACCACTGGTCTCCGCACAGTGCTCATGCAAGGTCTCGCCCAGATCGACCGCGCAGCTTGGCAGCGAGATGCGGGCGGGCAATAGCTGGCGCGGCACGGTCCCTAAGACCCGCTGGGTGCGCGCTTGGCTGACCCGGTGAGGCGCGGGGGGAGCCGCGATCGCTCCCGGCAGACTGTCGCCAAGATCGGGATGGCTGCCGGGTACGGTGATCGAAGCCGGCTGGGCGGGAGCCGGCAGGTTGCCGCGTGAAAGACGTGGTGGGTTTGCCAGCGCGGCGCCCAGCGACGGTCGGCGTGCTTCGACGGCACCGACGGGCGGAAAAACGGTGGGCCGCCCCGAGAGGGCGCGCGGTACCGGGGCATCTAGGCTGACCCCGAACTGCCGCAGGCTGTGCGCGATGTTGCGCCGCTGCAGGAAGTGCCCCCCACCGCGCAGCACAAGCTGCTCTAGCTCATGGGCCAGGGTCTCGGCCGAGCTCGGGCGATCTTCCGGGTTGCGCGCCAGAAGATGCTGCAGCAGTGAGTTGACCTCGCCGGGAATGCCCGCAATCGGCGGCACCGGATCGTGCAAGACCGCGCTCATCGTCGCGTAGTCTGTCTCGCGCGCGAACAGCGAGCGCCCCGCCAAGAGTTCATAGAGGATCACACCAGCCGCAAACAGATCCGCGCGCCGGTCGATGGCGTGCGGCCGACTGATCTGCTCGGGTGCGGCATATGCCACCTTGCCGACGAAGGCCCCGCCGGTCGACCACGAGCGAGTGCCCAGCGCCCGCGCGACTCCGAAGTCGATGAGCTTCACGTCACCCGTTGGCAGCACCATGATGTTGGATGGCGTGAAGTCGCGGTGAACGATCTGCAGCGGGCGACCACTGGCATCACAGGCATCGTGCGCTGCGTGCAATCCCAAGCAGGCTTGCGAAAGCAAGGCGGCTGCCAAGTCGACTGGGCAGCGCATCCGCTTGCTGGCTAGTTGCTGCTGGATGCTGGCCAGATTGACCCCGACCAGATACTCCATCTCGATGTATGGAGTGCCCTCTACGCTGCCGATGCGATGAATGCGCACGACGTTGGGATGCGACACCAAACCCGTCAGGCGAGCTTCCAGTTCCAGCATCGCTTCGGCGTCAGCGGGATCGATGCTGCTGCGAAAATGCGAGGCAATGATCTTGAGCACCACCAAACGATTGAGCCCAGAGCCATCCTGGGCCGCGAAGACGCGCGCCATGCCGCCCTGTCCCAGCTGACCCATGACCAAGTAGTCGGCGAAGGGATAGACCTGTCCCGTCCAGATCCGACACAGCGGGCCGGGCATTCCCAAGCTGACCTCGACGGCGGGGGCACCGGGCTCGATGGCTACCTCCCGCACGCGGGTCGGCTCGGCCCCAGCGCAGAGGTAGATGCCATTGCGGCTGTCGAGGTCGCGCAGCACGTGACCATGCCCGCTCTGCACCAGCTCGGCATGGCATGAAGAGACGGTCTTATCGCTGGCGGGCAGACAGACCTGATTCTGACTGCCGCGGCCCAGGGTGATGCGCGGGTTATCCAGGAACGCCATCCGCTGCGCGACCGAGCCATCCACAACACTCTCGATGTGCACGATGTAGCGCGGCGCCTTGACTCCTTTTTTGTGCTCACCTGAGGGTTGGGTATGGCTCATCACAGAGCCAGGGATATCGCAAGAACCGGACCGTTCAGGGAAGGGACTGTCCTGCGTGTTCATCTTCCTATTTCCCCTGTAGGAGGAAGGCCACGACGCTGGTTAGGAAGAGGCCCAGTGCGCACACCGCCACGAGGTTCAGCGAACCCGGGGGAGCCGGTATCCGGGCCATCGGCAACGGACGCTGCGGTGGGATGCTCGGTAGCGGGCCACTGATGATCGTGCGATGGGCAGGTACCAAGCGGGTTTGGCGCTGGCCGACTGCGGATGGGCGCGCGCGCCGAATCAGCTGCAGCTCAGCGCTCGGACTGAGCGCGGCGATGAGCGTCTCTTGCGCATCGCTTGCGGCGGCGTTCCCATCGACGGGCGGGCCAGCCGGCGGAACCGAGCTGTGTCGTCGCGCCGGCGCGGACTCAGGAGCGCGCAGCGGAGTGAGGTTGGTGTCCGATACGCGGGCTGGCAGCCCGGGCGGAAGAAGCTCTGCTGGGCTCTCTGGCTTTGCTTGAGCCGCCGCGCCGTCGCTTCGGCTACTTCCGCTACTGGCGATGGAAAGCAGCGCGGGAGCCGCCTGTACGCGGGTCTGCGAGAGGTGACGTTCGAGCGCCTCTGCCACCTCTTCCATGCTCGGACGCGCGCTGGGTTCTTTGGCCAGCATGCGGCCCACGATCTCGGCGAGGGGCGCGGGTAGCCAGGGCGCCTCGGTCTCTAGCCGCGGGGGCGGCTGGTGCATATGACTCAGCAGCAGCTGGCCCAGTACCTGCGAACGGAACGGCGGAAAGCCGGTAAAGAGTTCGAAGAAGATTCCCCCGGCGGCATAGACATCAGCCCGGTCGGTGATCTGGCCGTGTCCCTGCCACTGCTCTGGCGACATGTAAATCGGAGTTCCCAGAACCGTTCCGATCTTGGTCTGCGGACTTGGGAGGTCAACGGAGTCCCGTGCCCCCCCCACACCCCCACCCATGTCATCCCGAGCCGGCGCAGGATTCTGAAGTAGCTTTGCAATTCCGAAGTCGAAAATCTTAGCCCGCTCGCGATCTCCTTCCCCGCGCACAAGAAAGATGTTCTCGGGCTTGAGATCCCGGTGGATGATGCCGTGGGAGTGCACCGCACTGAGCGTGTCGGCGATTTGCCAGGCAATGTGGATGGCCTGCTCGCCCACGCTGGGGGCCCGGCGACTGGGGGTCAAGCTGGGCTGCTCACGCTCGGCGCCGTACCACTCACTAAGTCGCTGCGCGAGCAGCACTCCATCCAGGTACTCCATAATGATGTAGGAATAGCCATCGGACGTCTGGCCGGCCTCGTATACCCGCACAACGCCGGGATGTTCGACGCGAATCGCCGCGCGGGACTCATTTACAAAGCGAGCCGCGACTTGCTCGTTCCCCGAGAGCTCGGCGTGCACGAGCTTGATCGCCGCCCGACATCCGGAATGAACGTGTTCTCCTTCAAACACCCGCCCCATTCCCCCGCGACCCAGCAAGCGGAGCAGACGATACTCGGCAATAACCGCGCCTAGGAGCCCCCCATCGGGAGCCCCTGTCATTACCGCACTCACATGACGATAGGTTTCACTCATGGGGCGCAGGCAAAAGCAAAGCGCATGCCGAATGGCTCTGCGCGGTGGTCGAAAATTCTCAGCTTCCCCCTGCAAAGAGATCTGCTATTTTCGAAAATGGGAAATTAGCTACTCAAGCCCCATTCCGCCTTCTAGCAGACCACTGCTAGTTCCTCTTTCACAGGGTGTCGGTATGTCAGGTACAAAACGGGTCTTACAGACTATCGAGGCGCACTGGAGTTCACATTCCGAGGTGAGTCGCCGTTATCTCCTCACAGAGCTGATTGGGCGCGGCGGACATGGCGAGGTCTGGCAGGCGCAGGATCTGCAGACTCCGGGGAGAATCCTCGCCATCAAGCGACTCCTGCCGGGGATCGGAATGGCTGATAGCCAGATCCGCTTCCGAGTCGAAATCGATGCGCTGCAGCGGCTGGGGCAGCACCCCCATATCGTCAGTCTGCACGGCTACGGTGAGCACTATGGTCAGCCCTATTTGGTGATGGACTATGTGCGTGGATATAGTCTGGCCATGCTCATCCGTCACTGGCAGCGCCAGCTCCCAGCCGCCCGCCCGGATCTGCGCACCATTGGCTACGTCCTAGAAGCGCTGGCGCTGGCCCTGCACCATGTGCACGCGCACGGCATCCTGCACCGCGACGTCAAGCCCAGCAATGTCCTCATCGGGTACGAAAACGGAGTCTTGCGGGTGCGACTCTGCGACTTCGGAATTGCCCGCGTCGGACCTCGCGGCATCACCCAGCCGGGTGAGCGGCTGGGCACCGATGAGTACATGTCTCCGGAACAGGCCAGCTCCGCGTGGGCGCCGATGACTCCGGCCAGTGATCTGTTTTCTTTGGCGGTCGTCGCGATGGAGCTTCTGACCCTGCAGGCCAGCAGCCCAGATGGAACTCCCTACTCGAATTACGTCGTCAATCACTGGGCGCGCTTACCCAGCCAGCTATTCCGCATGTGGCCGGGAATCCCAGGCAAGCTGGTTTCCTTGCTGACGCTGGCCTTGGCGCCGCGACTTGAAGACCGCACACCGCATGCCGCACGGCTACTGCAGCAGCTCCGCGAAGTCTTCAGCAGCGAAGTGCACTTCGTATAAAAGGAAGGAACGGCTGCAGCCCATGGCGGGCCGCTTCGATCTCGCGGTCGAGAGTCGCCGCATCAGGGGGCGGATCAACGCTTAGCCCGAGGCGCGCCAGTCGTTCCTGAGCTCCCGTGCCGGTGAGCTCCAGGCGGCGCCCAAGGAGTGCCCAGGCTCCCCAACGGAAGGGAACCAGGGTCTCGCGCGCGATGAGTAGCGTAATCAGTCGACCAACCTGAGCAGGTACGGTGGTCACCCCGGCCGGCAGCTCGGCGATGGTCTCGCCCCCTGAATCCGGAGTCGTCTCAGGGGTGTCTGGCCGAACAGAAATCGGAGTCAGCGAGCCTGAGGACAGAGCTCGCGACATGTGCCAGTTCTCTTCGACAGTGCGCTCGGGCTCGCGCAGGAGGAAGTAGCGCTGCAGCGCGTTGCGCAGCTCGCGAGCATTCCCCGGCCAGTCTTGCTGCGAGGCGAGGAGCGCAAGCTGTTCCAGCTCATCGGGTTGCAGCGTCTCGCTAGGCGCGGGATTGATCTCCCGCGCCATCGTCGGCACCATCGCTTGAATATCCGCCGCATCGGGCCGCGGAATCTGCAGCTGCAGTCCTTCCAGGCGGTACCACAGATCGGCGCGGAACAAACCCTGGCTGACCATGTCCGGCAGGTTGCGGTTGGTGGCGGCGATGATGCGGACATCCGCCGGCCGGGAGCGCGTATCACCGACCCGCCAGACGCGCTTCTCTTCCAAGACCCGCAGCAGCTTGACCTGCAGCTCTAGCGACAGCTCGCCAATCTCATCCAGAAACAGCGTGCCGCCGTGCGCCAGCTCAAAATAGCCGGGACGATCCTTGGCTTCGGTGAACCCGCCGGGGACGCTGCCAAATAGGATGCTCTCGGCGGTGCCGGCGGGAATATTGCCGCAGTTGACGGCCAAAAACGGCATGTGCGCCCGCCCGCTGTGATCATGAACATCATGCGCCAGCACATCCTTGCCGACGCCGGTCGCGCCGCGCAAGAGGATGGTGGAGTTGGTGGCCGACAGACGCCGCGCCAGTTTCAAGAGCTGGCGCCTGGCATCGCTCTCGGCGGTGAAGCGCCACTTGACGCCATCGGCGCTGCCAATCGGCACACACAGCGATCCGCTGTTGAAGATCAGCACGCGGATCTGCAGCCAGCGCTCAAGCGCCAGGTTGAAGGTCGCCTTGCGCCAGTGGACGACGATGTAGCTCTGATAGGCCGGAAGCGGAAGCTGCGTCTTCATCCCCGGACTGCGCTTGCTGTCGGCGGCGCTGGCGCTGACAATCCGGACCTCGGCGCCGTATTCCTTTAGTCGCTCCTGCACGTGCGCCCCAAAGGCCTCCGCATTTTCGAAGCGCAGGTGATCCTCGTGGCCTTCCCACAGCGGAGTCTGCCGCTGCAAGAGCAGTGATCGCCCGCACAGCACTTCGGTATTCGGCGCCAGCTCCATATCGGAGTGGGCAGCTAGACGCACCAGCGTCCCGTTGGTGCTCCCCAAATCTTTCACCATCAGTCGGCCATCGCTGGTCAGACGGACTTCGGCGTGGCGCTGGGAGACATCGGAAGCTCGCGAAAAGTAGTGGCGGACCTGCCCTCCCAGTTCCTCTTCCGAGTTGGCGCGCCGCTCGGGTCGCTGTGCCCCGTCTTGGCGGCCAATCAGCAATCGATCATCTGGCCAAAGGACGATTTCTTCCTTGGCTCTATCGTCGATTAGCAGGAGGACTACCTTGAGGCCATCTTTGCGATAAATGGGGTCCATGATTTTATTAGCGCGAACTATGAAGCGAAAGTCAATGATAAAGGCAGATTTCCTAGGCACCGCACGACCTACGCGGCGCGATGCCATAATCCTGGGCAATGCCCCAGACGACTTAAATAAATACCCAAGCGCTCTTGAGGAATCCGAAGTCCGCTTGCAAATGCTCCCCGGCGGTCTCGCCAGGCGGCCTGACAAGCCAGCCGAAGTGGCCCCTCCAAGCCGGTTTCTGAGACGGGTCCAGGCCCGAAGTGCACCGCCCTCCGGCACGCCTAGCCGGCTGGCTGCGAGGCCGGGCTGCGGGGGCCCTGGGGGGCACGGGTGCGGCATGCACTTTGCTTTGACCAGTAGTCACCGGAACGACTGTTTCTAAGACAAGCGAACGGTTGGAGGCAAACGGCAAGCCTATTTGTGGGCTTCACGGGGGATTGCGCCCAACCGGATCGCACGGGAGTATTCGATGATGTCGCCAGAGCGCACAGAGCCGCAAATCGATCGCAATCTTGCTGAGCAGGTGATGAATCCACTTGCCAAGTCTGATTTGAATTCGCCAGCCATGGAAGCGACCTCTTGTGCACTACGTGTCGTACACCTATTGGGCTCTGGCGGCTCCAGCAGTCCGCAGGGCTGGCCCGCCCCCAAAAGCCCGCCGCCCCCCATTGCAGGGACTGAGCCGGCAAGTGACAGCGGGGTCGATACCGCCGGAGGCCGGCTGGGTCGGATCTTGGCGGGTCGCTATCGCCTGGAGACCCGGGTCGGGGCCGGCGCCATGGGCGAGGTCTATCAGGCCCTGGATCTGCGCTGCCGGCGACGCTGCGCCGTCAAGCTGGTGCTCCCCGATGCGCCGCGCGATCTGCGAGCCGACCGCCGCTTCTGGAACGAGGCGCAGATGGCCGCTCGCCTACATCATCCCAATATCGTCAGCTGGTCCGAATTCAATCGCGACAGCGATGGCACGGAGTTTATGGTCCTCGAACTACTCGACGGCCAAGACCTGTATGACCTGCTGCTTTCGTCCGGCCGACTGCCGCTGTCTCGTGTCCTTGAGATCCTGCGCAGCGTAGGCTCTGCCTTGCAGTACGCACACGACTTAGGAATCGTGCACCGCGACATCAAGCCCGAAAATATCTTCCTAAGTCAGCAGCGCGGCAGCGATGGTCTCCCGCGCGAGATCGTCAAGGTGCTCGACTTCGGACTCGCCAAGCTATTCCGCGAAGATCAGGCGGGTCTGGGCGGAGCCGCAGCCCAGAACGAGCGGCGCTTGACGCAGGGCATGGCCGTCGGCACACCGGCCTATGTCCCGCCCGAGATCATCATGGGAAGTGCCGTCATCGATGGCCGCGCGGATCAGTGGTCCCTCGGCGTCGTCGCCTACCAGCTCCTCACCGGCCAGCTGCCCTTTGAGCACCGCAGCACGCTGGGGCTATGCCAGCTGATCTGCACCGCCGAGCCGACCCCGCTGCGCGAGCTAGTCCCCGAGGTGCCGGAGTACGTCGCGGCGGCCATCAGTCGTGCGCTCAGCAAGCTCCCCGCTTCGCGCTTCCACCGCATCCATGACTTCATTCGCGCGCTCGACAATCAGCCGGCCATCTGGGGCGCCAGCGCCGATCCGCAGACCGCCGTGGGCGGCGCGATGTTTGGCAGCGTGCGCGACATGCCCACCCAGCCAGGTCTCGCTCTGCCGCGGGAGCCGGTCGACGAGTCCCCGACCCTCACGAACCTGCGCGGCACCGGGGGCAGCGAGGGCGAACCGGCGACCCTGCGGACGCGGGACAGCCGCGCTCCCGATGACACGCTGGGCCGCGTACACAGCGGTCTGCGTGGGAGCAGTTCCTTTTTTAGTCACCCCGAAGATCTGGCGCGGGACCCCACCGGCCAAGCGACGGGCCAAGCGACTGGCCAACCGACTGGCCAACCGACCGGGGCCCAGGAAAGCCTGCGTGCAACCGTGCAGTACAGCGCCGATGAGCTCTTCGCGCTGGCCGGCCAGAGCATGTCGAGTGAGCAGGCTTCCCCCCTGGCGATTGCCGAAGAGACGCCGACCACGCCCTATGGCCGCAAGCGGACCGGCGCGCCCCCGCCCCCCGAATCGACGGCAGCCCAGCGTCGCAGCGGCCCGATTCGCGACTTTGTGCCGGCTCCGAGCTTGGCGGCGCCCACCCGCGTCACGCCGACCAGCGTCGCCGAGACCGTCCTCATAAGTGATGACGTCGGCCTAACTCAGCTCTCGGCTCTCAACGAGACCAAGCTGTCGTCGGCACACCCGCTGTCGAGCGCCCCCCTTGCCCCCTTGCCGCGCGCGGGCGCTGGCAGCCGAGCTGAGCTCCCCGGGCTGTGCCGGGCGGACCGCTTGCTGTGGCCCGCCCAGCCGGGTCTGCCGGCTGCCGAGCCGCGATTCGCGCGCATCGATAGCTGGCCCACGGCCGATCACGAGAGCCCCCCGTGGCCCCGCCAACGAAACCGCTCGCCCAGCCGCTCGCCCAGCCGCTCGCCCAGCCTGACCAACGGACGTCGGGGGGCAAGCCGCTTGCCGCCGGGGGTAGCCTGGCAGCTGCTTAGCGCGGGCTCGGTGGTCTTTGGACTGGGCTTCCTATTGGCCTATTTCCTGGCGCCGCATCTGTAGTTATCGGCGACGAAATCCGTTCTATCCCCCGACGATGGGTTCCCGTATACTGAGCTGGGGGCCTCTCAATCCCCGTCGCCGGCATGCACCCCAGCACCATCGACAGATACCGGACCGTTCGTCTGCTCGGTGAGGGCGGGATGGGCCAAGTCTACGAAGCGATTGATGAACCCAGCGGACGCCACGTTGCCATAAAGACCCTGCGCGCCGAGCTAGCCAACGACGGCGAGATGCTGGCGCGATTCCGCAACGAAGCCCGCGCCCTGATGGCCGTACGCCACCCCGGACTGGTCGAGGTCTACGAGACCGGCGGTCTGCCCAGCGGGGGCGCCTACATCGCCATGGAATTCGTCGATGGTCAGTCGCTGCGCCGTCGCTTGGCGGGGGGCTTGCCGCCCCTCTCTTGGGCCCTGGAGCTGGCGCAAAAAGTCGCTGCCGCCCTGGCCGCAGTGCACGCCGCCGGCATCGTCCATCGCGATCTCAAGCCGGAAAACATCATGCTGCTGCGTCGCCAAAGCAGCGGCCCCCACGACGGGTCCGAGCCCGAACCGGACGTCAAGGTCATCGACTTTGGTATCGCCAAAGTGACGACCAATACCCAGCGCCAGACGCAGCTTGCCACCCGCACCGGCGTCATCATGGGAACGCCGCTTTACATGGCTCCCGAGCAGTGCGGCGGCGAGGGGCAGATCTCGGATCGCACCGACGTCTACGCGCTGGGCTGCCTGCTGTATGAGCTGGCCTGTGGTCATCCCCCGTTCGTGGGCGAAGCGGATGCGCAGGTCATCGGCAAGCACCTGTTCCAGACTCCCATTCCGCTGCGCCAGGCCTCGCCTGCAGCCCCCGCTGACCTAGAGCTACTGGTGCATGCCATGCTGGCCAAGTCGCCTGAAGCGCGACCGACCATGGCGCTGACCGCGACGGCGCTGGGCCAGCTCCAGCGGGGCAAGCCACTGTCGCAGACCGAGACCAAGATGCTGCGCCTGGCGCGCGATGCCGCGACGGTGCGATATCGCGATGCGATGACGGCGCAGCTCGGCTTGGCCAGTCGTCGCGCCCCCAACACCCTGCTTTTGGCCGTGCTGGCAGCTCTGATCGTCGGGCTGATCGCGGTGTTTTCCTTTCGGCGCTGGGATCGTTCGCGTCCTGATCCACTACCGCAAAAGACACCGCCGCCAAACGCCAGCCATGAGAGCCTGCCCGTCGTGGTCCCGACCGCGCCGCCTCCGCCGCCGCGTAACCAGCAACCCGACTCCCCTTCCCTTCCTGCTCCCCGGCCGAAGCCAGGCCCCAGCAAAAAAGGAGGGAGCCCCCGCCCCGCGCCGCTAAAGGCATCCCCTCCTGCCGCCGCCTCGCCGCCGACCGCGCCGACCAGCCCAAAGACGCCGTCCCCCGCGCCGACCAAGAAGCCGACCAAAAATACCGACATCGACCTCTTGTAAACAACACCGTAGCCGGGACTGCGACCTCTCCTATATCGTAAGAGGATGCGCCGTCTAATTATGTCGTCCGCTGTGGCGTCTACCCTGGCCTTGGGATTCCTATCTGCACCGCGCGTGGTCATGGCCCAGCCCAGCCCGGTCGCCGCCGCCACCGACGATGAAGAAACCGACGTCCGCGAGCGTCGCCTGGCGACTCAGCTCTTCAAAGAGGAGCGCTTTGAGGAGTCCCTGCAGCACTGGCTGCGCGCCTACGAGCTAGCTCCGCTGCCGCGTCTGCACAACAACATCGCCAAGTGCTACCAGAAGCTCGGTCGCCCGCGCGACGAACTCAAGCACCTAGAGCTCTTCCGCGCCACCGACCCCGACCGCTCTCAGGCCACCGAAAAACACGAAGCCGCCGAGCGCCGCATCAGCGAGCTCCGCGCCCAGCTGGGCCTCGACAAAAAAGAGTCCACTCCGATTTACAAGCGCTGGTGGTTCTGGACCCTGCTCGGCACCGCGGCGGCCGGAGCCGCAGCAGGAATCACGGCGGCGGTGGTGGTGTCGGGGAACAGCGGTGGCACGGCGCAGGGACCGGCTACATCGAACTCGCGCAGCACCCTCATCAGCCTGCCGCTGCCATGAGGCGGAGCCCTCGCTCACTGGTAGTAGTGAAAGAGTCCGCCCGCTTCCCCGACAAGAAACGTATGCCCCCCGCCACTCCAGACACCGCTTAGGACTCTTGAGTAGGACATCGGTAGCTTCGGAGTCTCCACTCCGCTGCTGCTTCCCAAAGTAAAGCGCTGCGCCCAGCCAGCGGCGCCGACCGCCCAGGCCGTCATGCCATCGGCCGAAAGGAAGACATCGCTGACCTGCGTGCTCGCAGGGAAGGAGGCTTCCTTCTGCCAGCTTCCGCCCGTCGGGCGTGAACACAGCGTGCCGTCGGCCGTGCCCACGAGCACGCGGCCAGCCTGCGATGCGATTCCGATGTGTTCCGCGGGGCCACAGCTTGTGCCGGTATTGACCGTGCTGCAGCCCATCGTGGAGCGTGAACACTCCCGCAGCGCCCCCCCCTGCATGGTGATCTGTGCCTTGTCCAGGTCGATGGCCTCAATCTTATTGATCGACCCGCTCACGCTAATATTGGTTAGCGCCATGCTGGCGGGCGGACTTCCGCCTGTTGAGATACTTCCATAAAATATGCCCGCTCCCGAGCTATTGCTGAGCCACAGGATTCCGTTATATCCACTTATGCTTACCAGGGCTGCGCTCACCGTGCCGACGTTGACCTTGCTGCAGCTCGGCCGCCCGCCTTGATCGACCTTGCAGGTATACAGCGCGCCGGAATCGCCCCCCACCCAGACGTAGTCGGTCCCGGGCTGTGCCCAGACGCTGCGCAGCGGCGGTACGCCCGTCGGCAGGCTAGCGACAACCCAGCGCCAGTTCGCGTAGTAAAGGACCACCCCCTTGTTGCTGGGGTCACTGCCCACGGCCCAGACGCTATTCCCAGAGAGTCCCCAGACATCAGAAAACGAATACCCTATAATGGTATCCGCAGAGAGTTCATTGTCATCTTGGCAGAAGGAAGGGGCGACGCAGGTCGTCGGCACAAATTGGCCGATAATCTTTAGCGGGGCAAACACAGTGACTTGCTTATTGGGAACCGCCATGCCGTTGCTGGTGATGCCGCTAAACTTCTGCATATTTTCGGGCAGGCCGTCAAAGGTGATCGGCGTCCCCAGCGCCACGTGGGCAACGCAGTCACGCCCGCAGTCAATCTTGCTCACCGGCTGACCCGTGAAGCTCGTTGAGACGATGCGCCCCTTCGCCTTACCGTCGCTGCTGGTCTCGGGATAGACATCGACCAAGCAGGTGGACGGGCTCTGCGATGAAAAGCTCTGAATCTCGGCGCTCGCCGTGGTCATCCCGCGAGCCACCTCAACCGTAGTCATCGCGGTGCTACTGGCGCAGCCATCGTTCCCCTGGATTGGATACACGTGAATCTCGGCGCGGATGCTCTGGCTATCGGCCGGCACCGGCGGCAGATCGACGCGGATCTGGCCATCTATGATCTGACCGGCCGATTGAACCAAGCCCAAGATGCTGCCCCCGGTATTCAGCTTGGTAATGATCTCGTAGCGGCTAGCCAAGGGCATCGGCAGTTTGATGATTACTGGGATAGGTGCCTCACCCTCATTAATTACGCCGCCCGAGCAACCAATGACGGCTAGAGCCACGACCGTAATCGCTATCAAGGCGGAGCGGGCGGAGCAATTCTGGCGTTGGGTTCTCAGCATTGTAGGTTCCTTTATGGGATTCTTTATTGGGTGGGACGGCAGAGGCCTAATCATCAGTTAGTGAGGACGACCGGAGGCTGCCGTGAACGGAGTACGCGAGGCGCTTTTGAGCAGATATTCAAACTCGCACTTACGGCGGAGGGGTTCATTATAGAGGAACTCAACCCCGGTCACGTCTTTGACCTTGATCTGATTGCTCATGAAGCCGTTCAACATACGGGTCTCGGGGTCGATGAAGAAGCCGGTTAGGAGGTTGTCATCCTTGCCATTTTGCGTCTCGCGGAAATGACAACCGGTGCAGGTGGAAAAGGCGAACAGCCGGCGTACATCAGGCTTGGCGGTCATCGGCGTCCAGCGGAAGGCATCGCTCTTGATCTCAATCTGCGCCGCCCCGCCCAAGAAGTCGGCCGGGATCTCATGCCGCTCGGCCAGCACCGCCGACGACTGACCGTCGAGCATCGTCGCCAGCTTGCCGCGGGCGGTCCCGTCCGTCTGGTACTGACTGACCGGCGTAAGTCCCGTCGTCACCGGCATGAGCTGCGCACCGGTCCGCGAAGCCAAGCAGCCCGCATCGCCGGTCGCACACTGAAGCTGAAATTCTCGGAACTCGTGATAAGCAATCGGCGCCGCTGGATCAGCGAAGGCATGCTCGCCGGTACGTAGCCGCATAAGCGCGCTGCCATTGTTGAATTCACCCTTGCTTCTGACTCCGCTGGCTACGAATTTTTCGGTGATGGCCTGCAGTTTAAGTTTATAATTTTCGGTTCCTAGCGTCGATGTTCCAAGGTCGTGCCAGCGTTCGGCCCAATTGACGGTATCGATGATCGATCGGCTGGGGAGTTCATATTCAAGAATGACCGTTCCGGGCAGCGCTTTTTCGACACCCGCCGGGTCAATATATAGGAATCCAAAAATCAACCTTCCCTCACCAGCGGCGCCACTACCGTAGCTGCTTCCGGTGACGCTGCGCACATCCATGCGATTGACGACCGCCAAGAGCCGGAACGGTGCCCATTCAGCATTCAGGGTGGGACAGGGGTCTTTGCGATCGGCAGTGCAGCCACTGTTGAGCCGCCAAGGCTTAATGACCAAGTCTAGGATCTTGGTGCGATTTTCGAGTTTCTGTCCATTTACTGACAAGCTATCGACGTATTTGTACAGCCAATTGAGGACAAATTCCGCCACCTGGCCATCGGTCAGCGTGGGCCCACCGGCGATCTGGCGCATCAGGTACAGGAAGTTCCATTTGAGCTTGAGCATCTCTTTGCCCGTGCACATCGCCCCTTTTGTCAGACAGGGGTCGGTGAGGGTGGTGCTGTCACTGATAAACAGCTCCTTATTGTAAGAGATATTGGTTGCCACGGTTGGGCAATACATCATTTGGGTCGCGGTGGAGATCTCCTCTGCAAACTGCCGGCCACTGACCTCTGCGCTCGGCTGCGGCCCGGCCTCGGTCTCGATCTCAGCCGGGCCGCAGCCAAGGAGGCTGGTGATGAGCCAGGGGAGGAGCTGTAGGAAGGAGAGAGAGCGTCGCATGGGGTGGCCTCCTAAGTTGTGGGCTGGGTTCAGCCGGTTCGATGTATCCAGCTTGGGAGTCCGGGCGGTTTTGGCCGAGGGTGCATGCGGGCGGATGCGGGCGCCGGGCGGGTGACTCAGGCGGGGGCGAGACACCCGGTCTGGCACATGACTTGCGCAACCAGTGGCTGTCCGCGCACAAAGACGCCCGCTGACTTGGGAGGGAACCCCATGCGCATACGCTCGGAATACCTGCGCGAGCTGAGGCTGCGCTTCGGCAAGACGCAGCAGCAGATCGCAGAAGAGGCGGGGGTGGATATTCGCACCTACCGCAAGTACGAGACAGGTGAGGTTGGCAACTCGGCTGAGAAATCCCTGAAAGCTTCGCAGTATGAATTCCTGCGCAACATCGCCGCGGTCTACGACCTGGAAGGCGGACCGGACGAGCTCCTGCACAGTGAGGAGCCGGCGCCGCTGCCGCAGTCAGGCGACTTGCCGACCAGCACGCTGTTTACCGCGCTGCGCTACGTACACCGGCCCAAAGAGGAAGCGCAGGCCCTGCGGCGGATCGAGCGGGCGGGGACTCCGGTTTTGATCCAGGCTCCCGAGCGCTTTGGGTCGACGCGCTTTGTCGGCTATCTGCTGAGCCAGATAAGTCCGGCGGGGCCCAGCGGGCCAGGCGGGCCGGCCGCGCTGAGCATCCGCTGCAACCTCAAGCGCCTGCTGCGGACGGTGGTGGCCTCGGGTCGACCGCTGCTCCAGGCGCTGGCCGAGCACATCCTGCAGCGCACCTATCGCGAACCGGAAGCGCTGGAACATCGCCTGCGGGCCCTGCGCGCCCTGCCAGCGACGGATCGCAGCCGGCTGTCGTGGGTCCTGGAACAGCACGTGCTGCCCCGCCCACAGCGCACGGTGCTGACCTTGGAGCACGCCGATGCTGAGCTTTCGCCTGAGGGACGCGACGAGCTGTTCGGCCTGCTGCGCAGCTGGATGTCGGTGTGCACGCGTCCGCCCTGGGATCGGCTGCGCCTGGTGCTGACTCTGTCGACCGAGTCGATGCTGCTTACGCCCAGCGAGCCGTCGTCGTTTCTCAGCGCGGCGGCGCCGATTCGCCTGACCGAGTTCAGCCCGGAGCAGATGCAGGAGCTGGCGCTGCTAGAAGGCCTGCCGCGGAGCGCCAGCCTGAGCCGGCTGCGCCACTACATCGGCGGTCACCCCTTCCTGCTGCGCCTGGCCATCCAAGCCGCCGTGGAACGCGAGGCCGATCTGGATCAGCTGCTCGACGATGAAGAGACGCGCCGGGCGATCTACGAGCACCACCTGCTGCACCTGCGACGCGATCTGGAAGAGCGACCGGGAATGCTGGCCCGGCTTTGTGAGCTGGCCCGCAAAGGCACGCTGCGGCTACCGCTGACCGACTACTGCTTGTTGCACAGCAAGGGCCTGGTGGTCGAGCGCAGTCCCGGACAGGCCAGCATGCGCTGTCCGCTTTACGCGGAATACTTCGCGCAGCTCGGTGGCGATGCGATCGCGAAGGTGCCGACGGAGCTCAGCGATGGAGCGGCGTAGACGCGACGGCCTAGCCCAGCCCGTTTCAGGATTGGAATGAGGATTGGAATGAGGACTGAAATGAGGAGGGCTTTGTCGCTTCGCGGGTCTCCCGAATAGGCCGGCTAGCTGCGGCGCGAGGCGAGGACGAAGCGGAGGTTTTTCGAGGGGCCAAGGACGAGGTTTCGGCGGCGGTCGCGAACCGGGCTGTCGGTGGCGAGGGAGAGCTCGCAGGTGGTGAGCAGGGTGGCGAGGACGATCTTGGCTTCGTAGAGCGCAAACGACGCGCCGATGCAGCGCCGCACGCCGCCGCCAAAGGGCATGAACTCGAAGGCCGAAAAGCTGCGCGAAAGGAAGCGGTCGGGGACGAAGGCGTAGGGGTTGGGATACAGGTCTTCGCGCTTGTGCAGACGCAGCGTACCGATGCTGACCAGGGTGCCGGGGGGCAGTTCATAGCCCAGAAAGACAAACGGGCGGTTGAGCTGTCGCGCGGCGAGGATCGGCACCACAGGATGCAGGCGCAGGGTCTCGTTCACCACGGCCGAGAGCAGCGGCAAGCTGGGGACCGCCTCGACGGGCAGGGGCTTGCCGAGGCCAGCTAGCTCGGCGCGGACGCGAGCGAGGAGCGCGGGGTCGCGGTGCAGGTAGTAAAGCGCCCAGCACAGGGTGATGGCGGTGGTCTCGTGGCCGGCGAAGAGCAGCGTGATCAGCTCGTCGCGGAGCTGGGCATCGGTCATCGCGCTGCCGTCGTCGTAGCGGGCGGTGATGAGGCGCGACAGGATGTCCTGGCCCAGCGTGGCGCCGCCGGAAAGCGCCTGACGCCGCGCCGCGATCTCTTCGTCAAGCAGGCGGTCAATGGCGGCTCGGGCGCGCTGCATCTTGGCCCACGGACCGACGGGCAGGCTGCGCAGGCCGCGGAAGAACACCAGAAACGGCGAGAAGGCCTCGACCCAGGCGATGACCGCTTGGCGGAACTCCGGCACGCGGGTGTGCTCGACGCCAAAGACGGTGCGGATGATGACCTCTAGCGAGATCGACTGCATCTGATCGAGGGCCGACCAGGGCTCGCTGATCCGCCAAGCGGTGTGGTGCCGCTCGACGATCTCGGCAATCGCCTCGCCGTAGGCGCGCATGCGGTCGCCGTGGAAGTGGGGGTTTAGCAGCTTGCGCTCGGCCCGGTGTCGCGCCCCGACGAGAAACAGCACCGAGTGCTCGCCGATGAGCGGCGTCAGGAACTCGGGATCGGGCACCGCGAAGGTATCTGGATCGGCGGTCAGAAGCTGGCGCGCACCCTCGGGCGTGCTGCTGAACACGACGGGGCGGCCGACCGAGCGATCGGTCACCGGATCGCCGTACTCGACGGCAAACTTTCGCAGCACGGCATCGGGATCGAGCATCGCCTGCAGCGTTAGCCACGGCGTCGGCCGCGGCCCCGGTGGCAACCCGACAATGACAGACATCATTCACCTCCCGCGCATCGGCGCAGCGTCTGGCTCAGTGTATCTGATGTGGTGGGGCCTGATTCGCTCAGCGCACCGTCAGCGAACCCGAAGTGTTTTCGACAGAACCGAGGCCGCGCCACGGCTGTCGCGCAGGACCGCCCACAGAAAAAGGGGCCCGGGCTGAGCGGGGAGATCGAGGAGGTTGTTGGCGGCCGAATCGCCCGCGGCGAGATCGTCGAGCGGCGTGACGCTGTGGGCGAGCGTGCCGGCTGTCGCAAACCACGAGACGCGCAGGGTCTCGGGGGTCAGCGCGAGGGTCTGGCTCGCGGGGTCGAAGCGCAGATAGTCTTCGGCAGCGCTCGTCGGTACGCTCACCGACAGCGGCATGCTGAGGCCGGCGGGTAAGGCAGCGCCATCCAGGGGCTGCGCAGCATCGGTAATGACGATCTGAGGCGGTGGCGGCGGTCGGTTGCGGCGATAACGGCGGCGGAAGTCAGAGGCGATCTCAGGCGGGGCGGTGGCCAGGCCGCAGTCGATGCGAACCGCGGCAACGGTAGGTCGAGCAACCGCCGCGGTGACGATGCGCAGCGGCTGGTAGTAACCGCCCGTGGCATCAGCGTCGCGCGGACGGGCCGGCGGATCGTCAATGCCGGCGGGCGGAGCCTGCGGACCGAACCAGGCGCAGGCCTCGGCGGGGACTTCGGCGACGACTTCGGCCCCGCTGTCGGCGATAGGCAGCAGCGCCGCGGGATCGCTTAGGCAGCGCGCGCTGACTCCGTTGTCTTCGCTGGGCGGGGTCGGCGCGGTGCAGAAGTGCCAGCGAGCATCGGCAAGCTCGGCGCCGGTCGCCGGTCCGTCGGGCTTGGCCACCCACAGGCGCAGACGGACACTCTCGCCGGGGGCGACCTCGGGCGGGTCGGCCGTGACCGCGACGACGCGCGGCGCAAGCAGGCGAGACGGCGGCGGGCCCACATCAGGGACACAGGCCACGACGCTCGGCAGCAAGCCAAGCGCTGCAGCCATAGAGTGCACAGCGCGTATGTGACGACGACTCGCACTCATCGGCTCACCCGCAGCCCCAGCACAGCCAGCGTTGGCAGGCCAGTGATCGGCGCGCTGCTCCCCCAGTCGGGGCTGTAGGCCAGCTCTTGCACGTTTTGGTGACTGGTCAGGTTCTGGATCTCAAGCTGCGTGCAGAGGCGCAGTCCCGCCGGCAGCAGGAACGTGTACTCCAGCCGCAGATCAAGCTGCAGAAAGTCAGGCAGGCGGGCGCTGCCGAGCGGACCGAGCAGCGGCTCGTCCTGATCCGTCCAGGCGTTGTAGTAGCTGCCGAGCACGGCCGGCCGCGGCAGCCCCGTCGTGTACTGCAGGCGCAGCGCCATCGATAGTCGCCGAAGCCCCAGGCGCCCCGTGGCCTGCAGGCTGTGCGTCTGGTCGTAGAGGCTGGGCAGCGTCGGTGAGGTCGGGGCCTCGCGACGCTCGGACCGCGACAGGCTGTAGCCCAGCCAGCCCGCAAGCTGAGCCGCCCAGCGTCCCCGCCCCAGCGTCGCCTCGCTGAGCTGGAGGCGGATCTGCCCGCCGTAGGCCCGCCCACTGCCGTCGGCGGTCAGCGCGCCGGCGAGTGGTGGCGTCGGGAGCGGGCTCTGGGCGACCAGCCGATCGAGCAGGCGCAGGTAGAAGGAAAGCTCGATCTGCAGGCGCGGGTGGGGCAAAAAGCTCGACGCGGCAGTCAGAGCCAGGGCGCGCGAGCTGCCTAGGCGAGGACGGCCAAAGACGGCGCTGAGATCGCTCGGCGATGGGGGCTGCTGATAGAGCCCACCGGCCAGGCTCAGGCGCAGGGTGGGGTGGGCCTGCAGCGCGGCCAGCAGGCGGGGAGCCAGCTGGGCCTCGATCTGACGGCCCCCGAGCGGCGGCGAGTCCCCGACCCGCGGCAAGAGACGGCTGACATCGCCGAGGACTGCCCCGCCGCGCAGGCCCGCCTCGACGAAGAGCCGGCCCAGGCGCAGCCCGAGCGCGGCGTAGAGCGCCATATCCAGGAGATGTACGGACCAGGCATCGCTATTTACGAGGAATCCCGGGGGTTGGCCAAAGACGACGCCGGTCTCGTCGCGGGCGGGTCGGCTGAGGGTGCCGGTGCGGCTGACCTGGGCATAGCGCCCCAGCAGATCGCCACCCAGGGTGAGCGCGATCGAAAACCCGGCTGGCCTGCTGTAAAGGGTCTGGCGGTAGTTGGCCCGCAGGCCGTACAGCCAGTCGTCGCTGAGCCGGGCCGTGTCTTGCCCGCCAAAGTTGGCGTGGTAGCTGCGCCGATCCAGGCCCAGCCAGGGCGCAAGCTGAAGCCCCCCTGCCCCGTCGCTGGCGCCGCTGCCGTCGCCGTTCGCGGGACGCTCGTAGTGCAGGCCCAGGCGATAGCTCGTCGTGCTCTGCGTCTCGCGCTGGACGCGGCCCGGCTCGAAAAGAGCGTGGGCGCGGACGGTGGTGTCGCCGCTGGCCAGGATCGTCGCGCGCAGCCGGGCCCCGGCCGGAAGCGCAAGCTGCGCCTGCGCCTGCGCATCCCAGTACTGCGGCAGCGGGAAGTAGTCGCCCAGATCCGGTCGCGACAGCGCCGACAGCAGACGGTCGAGGTAGCTGTAGCGCCCGGCCGCCAGCAGTCGCAGGCGCGGGCCGAGCGCCCCACTGACCGTCGCGCCGACATCCAGTAGATCGGCGGCAAGCTCGCCATGCCAGCCGTCGGGGAGCACGCGCGGCGCGAGCAGCACCAGGCCGCCCAGCGCCCGGCCATACTCGGCCCCAAAGCCGGCCGGGACCAGGCGCACGCTCGACAGCAGCGCCGAAGGCAGCGCGCCGCGCAGGCCCGAGGCGTGATACAGCGACGGCAGCTCCATCCCCAGATAGATCACGCGGCTGTCTCCGGGCGCCGCCCCCCACAGGAGCAGGCTGCCCGAGCCCAGCGCGGGACGAGCGACGCCAGGCAGGCTCTCAATAGCGCGCAGCGGATCGCCCAGGCCACCGGCTAGCTGGCCGGCATCCTCGACGGAAAGAACCGACTCCGCCGGGCGGGCACGGGCCCCCGCTCCCAGGCTGCGGACCACCGTTGCGAAGTCCGGCTGCGGCTCGGCCGCGACGCGACCCACCGTCGGTAGCCAGGTCCATGTAACGAGACCGACCCAGCCGACGAGAGGGGCCCGCCTCATGGCAGGCGAAGCTCCAGAGCGAGGGTGCCCGCCTCTGCGCCGTGCTCGCCGCGGGTGTCGCTGGGCAGGCTCTGGCCGTGGGCTTCGGCAAGCGGAGCCGTCCCGCCGCGGGCCGTCACGCGGACGGAATAGTAGGCCGTGCTCTGGCCACACAGCGATGGCGCATCGACGAGGACGCGATACACCCCGGGGGGCGGTGGCAGCGCGTAGGACACCTCCTCGCGATTCCAGCCGTCGAGCAGGCAGCCGGCGTTGCTGTCCCAGTCGAGCACGCCGTGGCTCCCGCCCGTCGCCGCCCCCCCCTTGCGCCGCGACCACACCACCTTCCCATCGGGCTCGACGACGTGCAGATCGAGATCGGCGGGCCGGCTCCACGACAGCGTGATGGCCAGCGCCGGCTCCACCCCCGGCTGACTGAGATCGGCGACGACCTGCAGATCCTGCCGCTGGCCCGGGCCCAGCTGCCCGGCTTCGTCGACGGCGTGCACCCACAGGGTCTGCGGTCCCAAAGACAGCCAGGCGGCAAACGACAGCCGGGCCGCAAAGGTCGGCTGGCCGGGCGCAGCCAGATCGGCCGGTCCCGCGGGGACGATGTAGTGGGCGCGATCGCCATCCAGGTAAATCACCGCAGCCCGCGCCGCGGCCTCCAGAGTTCCGCTTATCGGCTTGTCGCGCTGACCCGGCTCGACACGGATCGACAGCAGGCTGAGGCCCAGCACCCGCGGTGCAGCGGCCTGCGGGCGGCTCGGCAGCCCCGGCACAAGCTGCGCCCCATCGACGCGCAGCCGCATCGTGCTGCTGACCTCACTCGAAGCCGACTGGCAGGAAGCCAGCGCCGCGACCGCGACGAAAAGCAGCGTCCAGACAGGCGGCCTGCGCACTGGGCACGGCATCAGAAGGATCCTTGGGCCCGCAAGAGCAGCGCATCGCGACCCAGCGTGGTGGGCAGGCCGCTCGGCCCCCGCCCGAGGCCGTTTTGGTTGTGCTGGTACTCGATGCTGAGCCGCAAAAGCCCGGGATAGCTCAGGCCCGCGGTGGCGGTCAGCGTCGAAAACGCGAGCGAGACCGGCACGCGTGAGAGCCCCGACTGCTGCTGGCTATCGGCATCGGGATCGTAGTGGTCGTAGCGCAGCCCCCACAGGCCGTAGCGACTGAGCTCCCCGACGATGGACAGGTAGTAGCCAAGCTCGCGCAGGTCGCGCCCGGCGGCCACCGGATCGGCTGGACTAAGGCCGCGATCGAGGTTTCTCGCCCACAGGATCTCGGCCGCGATCGTCAGCGCCCCGACGACCGGCAGACGCAGCACCAGCTGGGCATCGGCGGCCAGCGCATCGCGACTGAAGTCCTGCGAGGGCACCGCCGCTCGACCGCGCAGCGGCAGAAGCTCGCTGAGCTGGACCTGCCCATCGTCGTTGTCGTCGCGCCAGCTCAGGCTGTCTTTGGTGGCCGGCGAGCCCGCACTAAAGCCCGTCCCCCACAGCCCCGAGACACCGACCCGCAGCGCGAGCTTCCGCCACAGCGCGACATCCACGCCGACCCGACCCAGCAACTCTTTGCTGCGGTTGGGATCGCGCAGTGCGAACTGGACATCGCCGGCCGGGGCGCCGTTCATCAGCGCGACGGCGTAACGAAGGAAACGAAACCCGCCGTGCAATCGCAGGCCCAGGTCGTACTCGCCGGGGAACAGGGCCTGCACGACGCGGCTGCGCTCTAAAAAAACGCGGTCGGGATCGTACTCCTGCACCTCTCGGCCAAACGGAATCTTAAACAGGCCCAGGCCGGCAGAAAGCCACGGACGTGGCTCGGTCTGACCTGCCCAAGCCGCCCATACCTCGGCACCTAAGAGCCGCGCCTGCGCCCCGCTCACCGTCGAGCCGTCTAGTTCCAAGACTACGCCGAGCGGCAGGGTGGGCAGGGCTCGTGCCTCGGCTTGGGCGCGCAGGCGGGCGCGGCGAATCAGAAAGCGCGTCTCGTTGAGCGGCTGGCCGCTGCCGTTATCGAGCTGATCCTGCGAGTCCTGGCGATAGGCGTAGACGTCGGCCTGCACAAAGCCCGACAGCGACAGCGCAAGCCGCGGCGGTTCAAGCCCAACGGGTTCGGCGGCCCCGACAGAGGACAAGGCACCCACGACGACCAGGCACGACAGCAGCAGGTGCCTAAGCAGTCCTCCGAGTCGCACGCCAGCCCCTCGGGACAAGTCCTCAGGGCAGCGGCGGCAGCGTGCCATCGGCTCGCAGGAGGGGCAGCACCGGCTGCTTGCTCACCGACTGCGCGCTGGTGCAGGCGTTGAGAATTTCAAGGTGCGTGGTGGGCTGGTTGTAGCAGCTCATATCATCGCTGGCGGAGCTGCCAAGATCAGCGGGGGGCGGCGGCGGATCGTCGGGGCAACCCACCAAAAGAAGCAGGCTGATGGCGAGCAGATCGCGGACGCGGGCTCGCGGCGATCGGGGACGCAGCGCATCGTGGGTGGGCATGGGCTAGCGCTCCTCGCAGAAGCCGTGGCGGCAGACGCCCGATGCGCAGGGCTGGGTGACGCCGCAGCTTGCACAGCGGCTGGTGCCGGTGGTGCTGGCTTCGAAGACGCAGCCGCAGGGCTGGTCGGGGGCATACAGCGAAAAGTCGCCGCCCTCCTGACTGCGCTCGACGCGCATGGCACAGCGCGGCACCAGGCCGACGCGGCTGGTGCTGGAAAGTGGTTCGAAGGCGGGCGGGGGCGAGACGGTCTTGCCGACCAGAAGGTCGATGACGCGGGCGGCGAGCGGCTTTTTGGGCTGACCGCCGGGATCGAGGCGCTGCAGCCAGTGGGTATACGACCACAGGTGATAGTGCCCGTCGCGGACGTTGGCCTTGTCAAACGCGCTCTCGGTGCTGTCGGGGAAGTAGGCGCGGCGCTGACCGTAGGCGCGAAACGCCAGGGCCTTTAGCGTCGGACGCAGGCTGTCGTAGACCTCGGACCCGAGGATACCGAGGGCCCGCTCGGGATCGGGGGCGGCGGCAAGCTGGCTGGCGAGATCCTGCGACAGGTTGAAAGGCGTCCCCTGCCAGCGCCCGGCGGGCACCCCGATCGAGGCGGCGATGCTGAGGATCGTCCCCTTGGTCGTCGGCCGAATGTAGAGCTGACGCGGATCGAGCCAGGGCACGACCTGTCCGGCGCCCCCGAAGCCGAAGACGAAGTAGGCCTCTTCGGCGGTGATCGCCCGCTGGCTGCTGGCGCGCGGTACGGCAAAGACAAACGACTGCACCGGCCCCAACGTATCGAGCACGTCGGCGGGCTTGGGGGTCGGGCAGCCACTGAGAAAGACGATGGAGTTGGCGATATCGACGGGCACCCCGGGCGCGGCGGCCAGACAGGTCGGTGGCGTGGGGGTCCTCGTCGGGTCGTAGCCGTCCGGGATGTACGACAGGCTGCCGGTCATCCGCAGGTCGCCATAAAGCGCATCGAGGTTGGTGCACGAGCCGGTGGCGCGATAGACCAGCGTGATCCCCTCGTGCTGGCGCAGCTTGGCGCCGAGCTCTTTCATCAGGTTGACCTGAGTGTCCCCGACGCTGAGAAAGATGGGATTGGGCAGCTTGGCGCCATCGTCACAAGCCGGCTGGGCGCGACCGCGACCCGCACTTACGAGCAGCCAGCCAACGATAAGCAGGCAGATCAGAGAGAACGGCGCGCCAGCTTGCGGCCGGGGCAAGGAACGAGAGTGGGAAATGTTCGGCATGGGGCTCGGCATCGTGATCTTGTGATCTCGTGATCTCTTGATCTTGGGGGTGAGCGGCTGAGCTCAAGCAGCGAGGAGCTCGGCGACCCGACTGCCGCAGGGGCGCGCGTCGTAGCCCAGCGCCGTCAGATCGCGTCGGAATTCAGCGGAGCTGAGGGTGTCGAGCAAGCGACCAAGGCGGCGGTCATCGGAAAGCGCGCTGGGGAAGGCGATGTCGTAGCGCTCCTCACGCAGCGGGACGAAGTCGAGCCCATAGGCCAGCGCGGCATCGCGGGTGGCAATCCCGACATCCGCCGCGCCCAGCACCACGGCCTGCGCGACATCGAGGTGCCCCCAGGCCACCGGCAGCCGAGCCAGCACGCGATCCGCAGGCAGGCCAGCCCGGACCAGCTCGCCCTGCAGGAAGCGCCGCACGCCCGATCCTGGCTCGCGTCCGACGATGCGCAGGGCGGGACGGCGCCGGTCGGCCGGGGCGCGCGGCGGGAACAGCTGACGCAATCGACGCAGACGCTGCGGATTCCCAGCCGGGACAACCAGGCCAATCTCCCAGCGGGCCAGCGTCAGGACCAGCCGCCGGCCAGCCCCGCTCTCGTTCTGCACGGCCGAGAGATTTTCCTGGCCGCTCTCGGGATCGACCAGATGCACGCCGGCCACGTGGACCTGACCTTCACCGAGTGCGCGCAGCGCGGGACTGCTGGCCAGGGGCAGCCACAAGTAGCGGCCAGCGCCCGGCTTGCGATTCAGCGACTCGGCCAAGAGGCCCAAGGCCGGAGCACAGCCAGCCAGCACCACGGTGTCGCGCACCGTCGCCAGATCGGCGTGGACGTCGACCTGGACTGGGACCTGGACTGGGACCTGGACTGGGACCTGGACCTGGCCTTGCGCGGGGCCCTGGCCCAGCTGCCGCCCGCGCCGACTAGGGCGCAGGACACCATCGGCCGGCTGGGTCAGGCGGTCGCGCGTTAGGGCATACGACAGCCAGCGATCGCCGATCTGGGCCAGCGCCACGCGCGTGCCCGCAAGCCGCGGGGAAGGACCGATCAGCGTGGCCTCGATCCGCGGACGAGAGCGGCGCGCGGCCCTACGAAACAGCGACTCAACCGGGGCGGCGACGGCGGTGGCGATGGCCAGCGCGACATCCAGCGCCGGCACGGTGCGTCCGGTCTCGATGGCGTTCACGGTCTGACGCGAAAGTCCGGCCTGCTGCGCCAGATCGCTCTGCGATAGGCCCAGGCTCTCTCGACGCTGTCGCAGCGCCGTACAGTCCAAAGGGGGCGACCTCATGTCGCGGAATCTTTACATGAAGGAAAGGATCCTTGTCATCTCCTGCTTTTGGGGGCGTTCCCATGCTTTCGAGTGCTTGCGGCTGGATTTAGGTTGGAAACCACCTGCGGACACGCCGACTGCGGCGATCGATGACGCGCTTGTAGACACCGCCGCTGCCGAGCGGTTAGCCTCGGGCCATGCGCGAGATCGTGATCAGCCAAGGCTGGCAGCTCAAGCCGCGCGAGCCCAGCCAAGTCGGACAGCGAGCGAAAGCGGCCGAGTTCAGCGATGAGACGGGATGGATCGCAGCCCAAGTGCCAGGCACCGCCTATGAGGCGCTATGGCAGGCCGGCCGCATCGGCAACCCCTACAACCACGCGGCGCTAGCGGCGGCGACTTGGATCCACGAGTCGGACTTCCTGTATCGCTGCCGCTTTGATCTGCCGGCCGATTTCCGCGTCGAAGACGGCCAGGCAGTGCAGCTTCTGTGCGAGGGCCTCGATACGGTCGCGACGCTGTGGCTAAACGGCATCGAGATCCTGCACAGCGACAACATGTTCGTGCCCCACCGCATCACCCTGCCCGAAAGCGGGGCGCTGCGCCGGCGCGACAACGATCTATGGCTGCTGTTTCAGGCCCCGCTGCGCAGTGCGCAGGCCATCGAAGCGGTGCACGGCAAGCGCCCGGTGTGGAATGGCGACACCAGCCGGGTCTATCTGCGCAAGGCGCAGTATCAGTTCGGCTGGGACTTTTCTCCGACGGTGCTGACCGCCGGTCCATGGCAGCCGATTCGGCTGCAGATCACCCGGGCGCGACTCTCTGATGTGTCTTGTCCGCTGACGGTCGCGGCGGACCTAAGAACCGCGCGGCTGGCCCTGGCGGTCGAGATCGAAGCGGCTAGCGATCGCGGCGATCAGTACGAAGTCGTCGCCCAGCTCTACGCTCCCGACGGAACGCTCTTGGGCGAGCGGAGCTATCCGCTGGTGGCGACGCCGCAGGGCACGGTGCACGACGTCTTCGATATCGATGAGCCGGCGCTGTGGTGGCCGCGCGGGCACGGCGAGCAGCCGCTTTACACGCTTAAGGTGGAGCTGCACTGGGCGGCGATGGAGGGCCTGCGCAGGCTCTGCGATCGTCGCGAGCTCCGCCTGGGAGCGCGCCGTCTGCGCCTCGTCGAAGAGCGGCTGTCCGACGGAGAAAACTTCTACTTCGAGATCAACAACCGGCCGATCTTCTGCGGCGGTGCGAACTGGATTCCCGCTGATGTGCTGCCGACTCGCGTATCGAAAGAGCGCTATGCGCGCCTGCTAGATGAAGCGGTCGGGGGCGAGCTCACGATGCTGCGGGTGTGGGGCGGCGGCATCTACGAGACCGATGCGTTCTACGATCTCTGCGACGAGCGGGGCCTGCTGATCTGGCAAGACTTTGGCTTTGCCTGCGGCCTGTATCCCGCGCTGCCCGAGTTCCAAGAGAGCGTGGCTCGCGAGGCCACGTCTGCGGTGAAGCGCCTGCGTCACCACCCCTGCCTGGTCGTCTGGGCGGGCAACAATGAGGACTACTCGATCGCGCAGTCGGTCGGGGTCTATGCCGGTCCCAGTGAGCCGATTCCAGCCCCCGGTCCGTCGTCGCTGACCGCCCCCCGCTTCGATGGCCGCGCGCTTTACGAAGGGGTGCTGCCGACGGTGTGCGAGACGCACGATCCCAGCCGGCCGTACTGGCGGGGTAGCCCGTACTCGCGCCATCACGTCGATTCCGGCGCGCCCAGCGAAGGCGACCGCCACATCTGGGACGTCTGGCACGGCGCGATGCGCGACTACCAAGACTACGGCGCACTGATCGGCCGCTTCGCCAGCGAGTTCGGCATGCAGGCGGTGCCCGAGCGATCGGTGGTCGAGCCCGCGCTGGCCCCCGAGGCGGTCGATCCGGTGACGCTGCGTCGGCTGAACTACGGCCAAGACGGACCCGAGCGCATCGGCAAGTATATCGAGCGCAACCTGCCGATCGCGCCCCATCCCGGTACCGATGGCTACCTGTATCTTTCGCAGGTCAACCAGGCCGAGGCGATGGCCTACGCGGTGCGCATCTTCCGTCGCCGCTTCGATGCCGACCGCCGCTGCAGCGGCGCCCTGGTGTGGCAGCTAGATGACTGCTGGCCCTCGGTCAGCTGGTCGCTTCTGGGCTACTGCAACGAGGGCGAAACGCCGCGGCGCAAGCCCAGCTTCTACAGCGTGCGTCGCGAGCTTCTGCCCTGGGTGCTAGGACTTGCTCCCGTCGCTGGGGGCACAGGGATCGAGGTCTGGGTGGTCGCCCCGGATCGCCAGAGCGACGAGCTGGGTGACGCCCCGCTGAGCATCCGGCTGCGCGCCTTCCGCCCCGATGGCTCGCTGCACGGGCAGCAGGAACAGCCGTGCAAGCTGGTGGGCAATCAGAGCAACGAGCTGGGCGTCTTCCAGCTAGAGCCGAATGGCGAGCCGCTGATCTATGGCGCGCAGCTGGTGGCCACGACGGAGTCCGGCGAGCAGGTGCTGGCGCGTGCCGTGCTGTGGCCGCAGCCGCTCAAAGATCTGCTTGCAGAAGAGGCGCTGCGCGATCCCGGCCTGCAGCTTCGTCGCGACGGTGATCGCATTGAGCTGCGCGTGCAGCGGCCGGCGAAAGCGGTGCTGGTGCGCGCGACGGATGACCGCGTACTCGGCTGGAGCGATAACCTGGTTGACCTCCTGCCCGACGAGCCGCTGACCCTGGAAGCCCCTGGTTCAGCTGGCCTTGAGCTGAGCGTGCGCTCGCTGTTTGTGGGAGGGGCGTGATGTCGCTCACTGCGCAGCTGCGCCGACGGATCGGCGGCCTGATCTTCGACAAGGGGCTGACCGGGGTCTCGTACCTGGGGCGGCTTCATCCCCGAGCCCGCCCGGCTCACCACGGTGTGGAGGTGATCCGCAACGTGCCCTACCTGCCAAGTGGGCAGAGCGATCACCTGCTCGACATCTACATCCCTCGCTCCCTGTCGCCGGATCTGGTGCCGGGTCGCGATCCGGCGGTGTATGCCGCGCCGCATCCGGTGGTGCTGTACATCCACGGCGGGGCCTTCCGCATCTTGTCGAAGGATACGCACTGGGTCATGGCCCTGGCCTTCGCGCGGCGGGGCTTCCTGGTGTTTTCGATCAACTACCGGCTGGCGCCCCGCCACCCCTTCCCGGCAGCACTGCAAGACGCGGCGGCAGCGTTGCAGTTTGTCTGTCAGAAGGCGGGTAACTACCAGGGCGATCTCCGTCGGCTGGTGCTCGCTGGAGAATCGGCGGGGGCGAACCTCGTGACTGCCCTGTCGCTGCTTTCGCTGCTGCCGCAGGAGGCGCCGTGGGCGCGGGCGGTGCACGAAAGTGGTGTGGTGCCGCGCGTGGTTCTGCCGATGTGCGGCATTCTGCAGGTCAGCGATGCCGAGCGCTTCTCGCGACGCAAGAACCTGCCGCTGTGGATTCAAGATCGGCTCAGCGAGACCTCGGAGGCCTATATCGGTCAGGTCCGCGATCACGCAGCGATCTCGCTCGCCGACCCGCTGTGCCTGCTGGAGGATCTGGCCGAGCGCGGGGGGACGCTGCCGTCGGGGCGACAGCCTCCGGCCTACTTCGCAAGCGTGGGCACGCGCGACCCCTTGCTGGATGACACACGCCGCTTGGCTCGCGCGCTCGACCAGCTGGGGATCGCCCACCAAGCCCGCTACTACGAAGACGAAGTCCACGCATTCCAAGCGCTGGTCTTTCGCCGTCAGGCGCAGCGGGCCTGGGCCGACACCTACGCGTTTCTCGCCGAGCACCTGGGCAGGTAGATTTTTCTACCTAGCCACGGCGGATCAGCGACGCGGCTCGACACCAGCATCAGCCGGGCTGGCGGGGCTCTGCCGATGCTGCTGCGAGGTGCCGCGCAGCGCCAAGAGCCCGGCAATCGCCATCGCCAGCGCGGCCAGGGCCAGAAGCGCGTGCGTGCGGCGGGTGCGGTACCTCTCGATCGCCTGCTCTTCAGAGCTGCCATCGCGGCTGACGGCTGGCGGCGTGTGACCCGGCTCGATGTCGGCCAGCACCTGCGCCGCCACGACGATGTTGCCTGAGGTCTCGGGCTGCAGGCCCGATCCTGCGAGCGGGGATGGCTGCGGCGGCAGTGAGTCGGGCGGTGGCCGCGACGGCATCAGCTTCTGCCGGAACTCGGCGATGCTGCGGAACAGAAGCTCGCGCGGCTGCACATCCTGCACCGCCGCGCAGTCGGCAGAACGCAGCACCGTGACATCGCAGCCACTGGCCTCGGACATGCCGGCGACGATGGCGTGCGCGGTGTTGACTACCTCGGCCGCACCGTCGGGCGCCAGCACCCAGAAGATGCCCGAGCGATCGCGGAGCAGCTTCAAGAGCTCGCCAAGACTCGGGACCTCTTCGGGGAGGAAGTAGCAGTTGTAGAGAAGATCCTGCGCCGTCTCGCGCAGCGTGAGTCCAGCGGTCCCGCTGGGACACAGAAGCAGGATGCCGGGATCTTGGATCGCCCCGACGTTGTGGATGCCGCTGGGAATGGCGCGCTGCGGCTCGGGCTCGGGCAGCGAGACGGGAACGCCTCTTAGGAGCTGAGCCACCCCAGCAGCGTGGCTCACCAAGCTGACTTGCAGCGCCCTCAGCATGCCGGTCTGCACCCAGCGCGGCAGCGCCGCCCCCACACACGCGACGTGGATCGCCTTGCGCCAGCCGAGTGCCAGACCGATCTTCCAGCCGACGCTCGGCTCCGGCTGCTCGGCGTCGAACAGCACCAGCACGCGGTCGGCCTGCTGGATGCCGCGCCAGATGATCGAGCGCGAGATCTTGCGGGTCCCGGTGTCGGGCAGCACGCTCTCCCACTGCACCGGGATGGGTTCTGCTCCGTCGCTGGCCGGGATTTCGGCAATAGTCTCGCTAAGTCCGCTGAGCAGATCGCGAACTCTTGGCGAGGCCAGATCCCATACGACGAAGATACGCATGCCCAAGGAGAAATCGCTGCTTAAGCGAAGGCAGCGACGCGGAGCGCCGCCCTGCGATTATGTATCAACTTGCCAGCCGGTTGCTTAGAATCCGCAGCCGTCCACCGCCGCCAGGGCTGTCAGAGCCGCCGGCAAAATCGCCAGGGAGTCGAGAGGCAAGAGAGGTTCGACGGATCCCTATGGAGAGCACGCTGCGCCGCATCGTCCACGTCGACATGGACGCATTCTTCGCCTCGGTCGAGCAGCGGGATCAGCCGGCCCTGCGGGGCTGTCCCGTCGCGGTGGGCGGTCGTCATCGCGGAGTGGTCGCCGCCGCCAGCTACGAGGCCCGGCGCTTTGGTGTGCGCTCGGCCATGCCGATGTCGCAGGCTCTGCGCCTCTGCCCACAGCTTTTGGTGGTGCCGCCAAACTTTGAGACTTACCGGCAGGTCTCGGCGCAGGTCTTCGAGCTGTTTCGGCAGGTCACGCCGCTCGTCGAGCCGCTGTCGCTGGATGAGGCCTACCTGGACGTCAGCGAAAACAGCTGGGGCGAGACGCTGGGATCGACCGTCGCGCAGCGCCTCAAGGCGGCGATCTTCGAGCGCACTGGGCTTACCGCCTCGGCCGGGGTGGCGCCGAATAAGTTTCTCGCCAAGATTGCCTCGGGGTATCGCAAGCCAGATGGACTGACGGTGATCCCGCCCGAACGAGTCGAGCGCTTCCTGGCCGGGCTCGACATCGATGCCTTATGGGGAGTCGGGCCGGTCACCGCTGAAAAGCTGCGCGCCGCGGGCTTCCACAAGCTGATCGATCTGCGCCGCACCACCGCTGATCAGCTACGGACGGTGGTGGGCAGCTTCGCCGACACGCTGCTGAACCTGGCCCATGGCATCGACCCGCGTCCCGTCGAGCCAAGCCGCGAACGCAAGTCGGTGGGCAGCGAGACGACGTTTCCCGAAGACCTCCGCGAGCGCGAGCCGCTAGAACAAGCCGCGCGACAGATGGCGACCGACTGCGCGACCTGGCTGAGCGAGCACGGCCGAGCCGCACGGACGGTGACCTTGAAGCTGCGCTACCACGACTTCCAGACCATCACGCGCAGCAGCAGTAGCCCGACGCCTAGCTGCGAGGCCGAAGCGCTGGCCCAGCGAGCCGTCGCGCTGTTCGATCGCACCGAGATTGGCAGCCGCCCGGTGCGCCTGCTGGGAGTGTCACTATCGGGTCTGTGCGATCTGGGAGCGGGGAGTCCGTCGAGGCAAGTCGAAGAACGGGAGGAAGAAGGGATGCTGGATGCAGCGGCCACCGTCGAGGTAAGTGCGGGGCGGAGTCCGCTTTTGCGTACTGCCAGAGTGCCGGGCCGAAGTGAGCCGCAGCGTGCTGACAGTCCGCAGCTGTGTCTGCCGTTTCCGACGACGCAGCCGGCCTGAGGCGGCCTAGTGGAAGGCCTTCATGAGGATCTGAACGACCACGCCGAGCATGGCGAACTGGCCCAAGAAGAACGACATCGTCCGCCACGGCTGCACACCGCTCAGATAACAGATGCTGTGCAGCGTGCGCGCGAAGAAGTAGACGCCGAAGTAGGCCCAGCCCGCCGTCGAGGAAGCGCCCATCAGGGTGAGAATGATGGCCAGCGCCAGGAACCCGGGGATGTTCTCGCAGTCGTTGAGATGAGCCCGCTTGGCGCGCAGCACATTCGGTGCATCCTGCGGCTCGGTGTGCGCATTCTTGATGACCTTGCCGTCCTCGGGATTGACGACGACGCCGGACTTGCTGCGCGTCAGTGCGGTGGAGAACGCCACCGCGAACATCTTGAGCACGAGCAGCGAGGAAAACAGCGCCAGGGGCTTGAAGGCCGGCAGATCCATCAGGTTGAAGGGCAAGGCAGGCATTGCGGACTCCTTTTCATGGGGAAGCCTCAGCGTACTGTGAAAGTGCAGACGAGAGGAACTAGGGGCAGTGCTGATCTCAACCCACCGAGCGGCGCCGACGATGACGCAGCGCATCACGCAAAACTAGCGCTCCGTACACTGCCGCGCCCAGGAGCAGAAGGCAGGCCAGCGCCGTCGCCATGGTTAGCCGGCCAGCCAGCGGCCGAGCGAGCCGGCCATAGCAAAACGGAATGTGCAATGCATAGGCGAGCAGTGAGCCGCCCCCCAAGCGACGCAGGATGCCCAGCCCCCAGGCGCCCGGTTGGACAAGGCTGGCGAGCAGACCACCGATCGCCAGGCAGGCCACGGCGCGCGCACAGCCATCACCAAAGTTCCACACCACCGCTGGATGGCTGCGACGAAGCACACCGCCAAAGTGCTGCAGCGTCGCTCGCGTCAGCAGCCCGCAGACCAGCGCGACGGCGACGGCAGCGCCAAGCCAAGCCAGGAGTCGCTGCGGACTGGGCCTGCGGACCAGCAGACGCTCGCCCAGCAGCACGCCGACGGCGCAGAAGCCGATGAGTGGCAGCAGCGGGAAGCGGGTGTACGGCGGCACGTCGCAGAACAACGCCGCGAGTGGGGCCAGCCCGCCCGGCAGTCCCACCAGCCGATGTCGTCCGATGTAGACCGACAGGAAGAGGCTAAGCCCGACGAGTGCGAGCACGCGCCAGAGCAGCCAACGCCGCCGCAGCACAAGGGCCGCACAGAGCAGCAGGGATAGCCCGATGCAGTGCAGGATGTCGGCCCGCAGGATCAGCGACGGAAGATCGGCGCGAGGCACCGGCCACTCGATGGCGACGTAGATCGCGCTCACTAGATAGCCCCAGCCGAGCAGTGACAGCCCGCGCCGCATGAACTGCCGACGAAGCTGCGCATCGCTCTGGCCGCGCGTTGCGGCCGCCTGCGCCCCCAAGCTAAGTCCCACGCCCGCGAGCAGCAGAAATAGCGGCGCCGGGATGTTGGCCAGCGCTCGACTGAACGCATAGCCCAGGCCGGCCTTCGCACTTGGGCTCACCCAGCCATCGAAGGCGTGAGTCTGCAGCATCAGCAGAACGGCCAGTCCACGAGCCACGTCGATGCCCGGCAGTCGTGCCGATGCGGACGCTGGGGCAGCGACCGGGCTCGAGTTTCCGGCAGCTTGCTCCTCGGTAGGTGCCGAGGGGAAGGCTGCCGGCGCCAGACCTTGAGTGGGTGCAGGGTCGCGCGATTGCGACGACGACATGCGCGGATTGTAGGCGGGAGAAGTCTCAAAGTCGTCGGCCATCACCGTCCCTGGGCGGGCGGCGGGGCGCGACGCGGGCGCTACTGCGTCACCAGCAGGGCGACATCGACGGTGTTGGCCGGCGCCGCGGTGACCCCTTCACAGCGAGGCTGCTGCAGCACGCCGGCTTGGACTGGGAACTTGCCCAGCGTGGTCGGCGCCGTGAACGAGACAAACATCTGAAAGGTCTGCCCGGGGTAGACGCCGAAGTTCTCGATATTGGTGTGGCAGCCGACCTGGCCCAGCGAGGGCACAGTGACCACGACGTGCGTTGGACACTTGGGGCAGGTACCGGCGGGACTGCTGGCCCAGCTCTGCAGTGCGATCTTCAGGTTGACGCGCGCGGCGCGCGGGACGAGTACGACCGGGCCATTGCCCCCGTACAGGCTGGGGTTCTCCATGATGAAGCCGGCGTTGCTAGTCGCTGTCGTGTCCGTGCCGACGGCAAAGCTGTGCGGTGCTTCCGCGTTAAAGGGGCTGCCGTAGTCAGCAAACCAGCGCAGCGTCGTGCCGCCGGCCAGCCTGCCCAGGCTGATCGGACTTGGCCCGGAGAGCGTTGTCGCCCCACCCGGCGTCGGGTCCGTGCCGTCGAGAGTGTAGTAGATGGTCGGGATCGGCGAGGCGGTCGGGATCGACTCGATCGGTGCGCCGATGGAGTACGCGATGTCGCGCGGATAGGTGAGTCCGGCGGCACTGCCCCCGGGTGACAAGAAGCTGGGCGGCGACGTCGGCGGGATCAGGACATCCTCCCGCGGATACATGGTCTGCAGGTACTTCTCGCAGGCCTGGGTCTGCCGATTGCAGAACTCGTCGGCGGCGCAACTATTGGTGGTGCGCACGCAGTTGTCAGGATCGCCAGTGGCGTAGAAGCCCCACACCTTGTCGCAGCCGCTTTCCGCAAGAGAAAGCAGAGCGAATGCCGAAAACAGAAGAGAGGAAGGTAGTCGCTGCATCACAGCCTCCGCAGTCATTGCCCAACCGATAGACCCAGGCCCGGCCCAGACGGCAAGAGGGCGCCGCTGCCCCCCAGCCACGCTTGCTTCGCTGCGGTCTTCGCCGGAGCCGGCTTGCTGGTATTCGGGATGGCGATCATGAGCACGCCACCGACCAGGACCGCGGCCCCCACACCGGTGAGCGCGCCGCCCACCGTCCCGGTCGAGTAGCGATCGAGACACTTGGTCGCCGGAGCAATCGGCTCAGCCAAGCACTGGCCGTTCACGGCAAGCGCCGAGATACCAAAGCTCAGCAGTCCAACACCAGCCGCCGCCAGCACGCTGCCAGTGACGATGCGCCAGATCGGCCGCGCGACCGGCGGGGCGACCGGCTTTTGAACGACGACTGGCGGTGGGGTCACCTTCACCTCTTCCGGCGTCAGCGTGATCGCGACCTGCGCTTTCTGACCGCTCTGCACCTCGACCTGCTTCTTTTCGGTCTTGAACTGCGGCTTCTCGAAGACCAGCTCGAAGCTGCCGGCGAAGGCGGCGCGCGACAGCGGCGTCTTGCCAATCACGCGATCGCCGACGCGAATGGTCGCCCCCGGCGGCTCCGAGGTGATCGCCCACGAGCCACGCCCCTTGCCCTGGGCTTCTTTGATCATGCTGCGCACCTGTTCGCTGATCGTGGCGACTAGCTGATCGCCACCACAGCCGGGACAGCTCGGCTCCGCTGCCGACGCCACATCGACGGTGTCGGCATCGACCAGCGACAGCCGCATCCCCCAGGTCTCCTTGCCGGGAGCGGGTGGCGGCGGCGGGACACCGGGACGCACGACCGGAGCCGGCGGCGCAGAGACCTTGCGATCGACTTGCACGATCAGCACGTAGTCGACGTCGTTATCGGCCGCTAGCTGCGCCTGGCACTCGACGGTGTCCAGACACTCGGCGGCTTTTTCCGCCTTCTTGACGGCGACCTCTTTGCTGAACACTGCCAAGCGGCCCTGGGTCACGCCCAGCTCAGCCGCTTGCTGGAATTTCCGCTGCATCTCCTGGCCGGGCACTGCGCCAGCGAAGCGTGGAACGACGATCACCGCCGTCGGCAGTGTCACGACCACGGCGCCATTGGCACGGCTGAAGTTCATCTCCATGCCACGCCCTTCGACCGCCTTCATCTGGCCCTTCATCGTGCGGTCGCGCATCTCTAGGTTCACGTTGTGCTTACCCGGCGAGACCAAAAGCGGCGCCGACAGCGGCAACGAACCCACCAAGCGCCCGTCGAGCGTCACGATGCCGTTCTGGTCAGCGATGATCTGCACTTCGCCACTGGCCGGACGCGGCTTAGCCATCACCCGCTCGGCCTCGGCGCGACCGGGAGCGTTGGCATCGACCAGAGGATCCGCCAGGTAGCGACGCATGAAGTCTTGTGCGTCCAAGACCTTGCCCTGCGCATCAGCCAGCATGCCGAGCTGCAAGAGGACATCAGGGCCTGGCGACTGACGGTAGGCGTCCTCGGCCTTCTTGATTGCCGCCGGGTAGTCGCTGGGGTTTGCCGGTAGAGCGGGCACGGCCGCACTTGCTGCCGTCCCAGAGCCCGCATCTTTGCCCGCTGCAGCCGCATCGGGGCTGGGCTTTGCTCCCTCGTCGCTCTTGGCCTCGGCGTCTTCTTTAGATTTCTTCGATCGGTGATGCCGTGCCTCAACGCTCACCGACCAGCCAATGGCCAAAAGAAGCAGGGTGGCAAGCCAGCGCGCCCTGGCCGAAACGTGAATCGCTCTTCTTCGCATGGTGACCCTCATCAGCTGGGCAGGCCTACGGGCACGAGCCCAGGCGCACGGTCTCTTGGCCGCGGACCTTGACGGTCTGTGACTCGCCATCGACTTCGATCTGGTGCGTGCCGGGCAGCATGTACAGCGTCACTTCCTGGCACGACTTCTTCGACTTCTTTGGGAAGATGACCCGGCCCAGGTTGGGTGCGAGCTCTCTCATGGCTCGCTGCGCTGCCGCCACCCGGTCGCCATGTCCCTTCAGCGAGCTTCCCAGGTCGACAACCTGCTGATACGAGTTCATCGCCTGCGGCAGCTTGTCCTGCTCCTGATAGAGCTGGCCCAGCGAGAACAGGATCTCGATCAGGAGCTCGTTGCAACGCGCCGCCAGCTTCTTCTCTTTGTTGCAGAGCGTGGTCGCTTTTTCGAGGAGCTTCTGCGCCTTCTTGAGGTCTTTTTTGCCAAGCGCCTCAAGCCCCGCCGCGGCCAACTTTTCGACCTGCGACTCCGAGATGGTGACGGTCAGAGTCTCTTTGTCTTTGACCTCGACCTTCTGAATTCCAGAGAGCGCAAGGACGGTGTGCTTGCCCGCCGCAACCTTAATCGGCTCGGCGCCGATCTTCTGCCAGCGCCCGCGATCGAGCGCGTATTCGACGCCGGCGGGACCCTCGATCTTGATGAAGCCAGTCCCCGATACACCGTCGGGAGCCGGGGGCTCGTCGTCTTCCCCGCTGGCCATGTCGGGGTTCGGCGCCGGCGGGGGCAGCACAAGCTTCTCGTTGCCGTCTTCGGCAGGCTTGCTCTTGGTCTCGCTGGTGTGCTGCTCGGCTTCCTTCTTTTCCTGCTCGGCGGCTTGCGACTTGGTGAGCGTGCCTTCTTCCACGCGGGCCGACAGCGGCAATAGCTGAACCAGCAGGGCCGAGGCGCGCGCACGCACGGCGGGATCGGGATCGGCCGCGAGCACACGCAGAATGGGCACACCGGCTGGACCATCGGGACCGGCCGGCAGCTCAGCCGCGGCACCGGCCACCAAGCGGCGAACCTGCGCATCGGCGTCGTGCGCCAGCGGACGCAGCAGCATTAGCGCGAGCTCGGTCGGCAGGCGGGATGCTGTCTCGGCCGCGGCCAGGCGCTGCGCCAGCGGGCCCGACGAAACGGCGCTGACTAGGCCAGGCGGCAGATCGACTTTCTCGCCCAGCTTGCGCAGCAACACGAGGGCCTGCAGTGCCTCAGGTCCCTTGCGCTCCAAAGCCTCGCGCAGCACCGGGATAGCACGCTTGTCACCCGCCTCGGCGAGCTGCTTGGCGGCACCGAAGCGCACGGCAAACGAGCTATCGGCGAGCAGAGAAAGCATGACATCGCTCTGACCGCTCAAGTTATCGACCACCAGCTGTCGGACATCGGCGCTGCCGTTCTTCGCCAGATCGCGCAGCCCGTCGAGCTGCGACTTGTCGCCAAGGCCCAGCAGCAGCGTACGCGCCAGGGCTTTTTCCGAGTCGGTACCGCCGCTGATCGTCTCTTGCACCATTGCGTTGGCGTCTTCAGCCAGCTTCTTGCGAACGCCCGTCGACTGGCTCTTGCTGAGCTTGAGCAGAGCGCGCAGCGCTTCCTGACGCACCGCCGCCTCGCCGTCCTTCAGACCGCCGCGCAGAGCCGCGACCGCGCTGTCCTCTTTACGTCGGCCCAGCGCGCGAGCCGCCGTCTGACGCACCATCGGGTGGTTGTCGGTAAGCAGCTTGGCCAAGAGCGGCACGGCATCCTCCGCCGTCGAGTCACCGATGACTTCGACCGCCGCCTCGCGAATCGCCCACTTGCTATCGGCCAGGGCACCGCGGGCCCAGCGCATGCTGTCATCCGACAGCGCCGTCGGAGCACTGCGCGCGATGAGCACGATGGAGGTGGCCGCCCCCAGCTTCAGAGTTGGGTCTTTGGCGGCATCCATCTGCTTGCCGAGCAGGCGAGCGTCAAGCATGCGACCACTTAGGCCCAGACCCTCGACCGCCAGCTGCTTGGCCGAAGGGGCCGAGCCGCGCTCGCGTAGCACCTGTCGGAACAGGTCAGCCACGCCGGGCTCGTCGGGAGCTGCCAAGAAGCGAGCCGCCACCAGCTGCTCACCGCCCGGCTTGCGCAGCCGCTCGCGCAGGTAGGCGCGGCCATCTTCTTGTCCTAGCTGCGCCAGCTTGGCAGCCGCCAGCATCTGCGCATCGGGAGTCGGCGCCTTGGTCAGCTGCATGCGCAATTTCTGACGAGCGTTCTCATCGCCGGCATGCGACAGGCAGGTCAGCAAGTTCAGCGCGACGGTGTCCGAGACACGCTTCTCTTCCACGACCTTAGCCACGATCTCCAGCGCCTTGGGCTGGCCGCGCTCACAGAGCAGCGAAGCCGCTCGCAGGCGCGTCTGCTCTGACTTCGACTCCAGCTCGTTTTCCAGGAGCTTCTGCCCCTCTTCGTCACCGAGCGCAACGAGCGCCTGCGCTGAAGCCAGCTGTACCGGCACCGAGCGACTGGTCTTCATGACATCAATCAGCGGCGACACCGACTCTCGCGTGCCGAGCAGACCGAGCGAGTCCGCGGCCTGGGCCTGTGTCGTCGGCGAAGGGTCTTTGAGCAGGGCCTCCAGCCCCTCGCGATAGCGTGGATCTCGCGTCTGCGCCAAGCCCGCCATGGCAACCAGGCGCAGCTCGGGCGGTCCTGAGCGCAGCTCTTCCAGCATGACCTGGCGGGCTCGCTCTTCCAGCGCACGTAGCTCGCCGGGCTCTAGGTTCGTCGGCTCGGTGAGGACATAGCGATAAAGGAGGAAGCTGCCCACCATCAGCACGGCAAACAGCCCGACGCCTGCCCCAATGACCCCGCGCATCGGGATCTTGCGGCCGCGGATAATGACGTGCGTGCCTTGGCGTCCGCCCAGAAGCGCAGCCAGGCCAGACGACATCACGACCTTATCGCCGCGCTGTAGGCTCAGCACTTCGACTTCGTGCTCTAGCGCCGCGGCCGCATCGCGCATCGAGGCATAGCGCTCCTGCGGCTTCTTCGACAGCATGCGCAGGATCACGGCGTCGAGCGACTCCGGCACGTTCAGACCCGGGTAGCGCTGACGCAGCGGCTGTGGCGGCTCGACCAAGTGCGCGGCCAAGATGCCCATCGAGCCTTCGGCATCAAACGGCGTCTTGCCGCAGATCAGCTGATAGAGGATGCAGCCAAGCGCGTACTGATCGGTCGCTGGCCCGACGTTTTTGCCATCGACCTGCTCGGGCGCCATGTAGCGCGGCGTTCCGACCGAGGCACCGGCCTGCGTCAGGTTGCTGGTACGGCTCGACGTGTTCGAGGTGTTGTTGGTGCCCGTCGACGATCGGTAACTGTCATCGGTCGATCGACTCGACGGCGCCGCCGCCAGCTGCCGGTCGCGAGCCTTCTGCAGAGCCGCTTCCAATTCGGGCGGCATGCCGGTCGCAGCCACACCCGTCGTGTCCTTGGCGATGCCGAAGTCCACGATCTTTACGAAGTCTTTCTCGCCCTCCTTCGCCCCGTGTTCGAGGATGAAGATGTTGTCGGGCTTGAGATCGCGATGGACGATGCCCTTGTCGTGGACGGTCTGCATGCCATGCGCGATCTGAATCGCGATGCGCGTCGCTCGCAGGATGTCGAGCTGTCGCTTCGGCTGCTTTTTGAGCAGCGAAGACAGCACCGGGCCTTCCATGTACTCCATGACCAGGAAAGGCCGGCCGTCGGGCAGAACGCCGAAGTCGGAGATGTAGACCGTGTTGGGGTGCGCGACCTTGGAGGCGAGCTGCGCTTCCTGCAAGAAGCGTCGCTGATCAACTTCGCTGCCCGGCTTCAGAAGAAGCTTCATGGCCACGACGTTGTTCAGCACGCGGTGGCGGGCTTTGTAGACCACGCCCATTCCGCCTCGACTCAGCTCTTGCAGGATCTCGTAGCGATCCGCCAGCACCTCGCCGGGCACTGGCACCGCCAGTTCGTCTTTGCTCTTGAGTTGCTCAGGGGCAAGCTTGGGCGCCGGCGCGGTCTGCGGTGCCTGATCCGGCTCCGGTTCAAGCTCGGCCGCACTGCCATCGTCGCACTCGTGTCCCGTGCTGGGGTCGTAGCTAACCCCGCACAGTGGACAGGTCTCGTTCTTGGCAGGCGGCTTCCTAGGAGGGGGGGGGAGTTTGCTCATGTAGAGAGGCCCACCTCAGTTTATCAAATAGTGCCTGCCTACCGGACGTTAGAATTCTGTATAGTGGCTGCCCTGTTACCCCACCTACCCATTCCGTCTTGATCGGCGAACGAACCCTATCCGCGCCCCTCCGTATCTAGGCGCGACCCCACCCATCAAAACGAAAGAACAACGGAGAAGCTCATGGCCCGCACGAAACGCAAAGTGAAGTACCGCGCTCGCTCGCATCAGAAGCAGGTGAAAGCCGCGCGCAAACGTCGCATCCGCGCCGCCGGCAGTCGCCGCACCGCCGTCAGCCGTTCGGCCCGCCGGAGCCGGCGTCTGGCCCGCAAGCAAGCTCGCTAGTTCTCACCCACCTGCCCCTACCTCGGGCTCCCGCCCGACACCTCCCCTCGCCTCCCCAGCTCAGATACTCGGTACCGATCGCGGTTGCAGTCTCGGTCGAGCGTTGTCCTGCGCCAACGGCCAGGCTTCTTGCTCACCCAGAAGCCTCTCGCAAGCCGCACCGCCGAGGGGCTTTTTCTTGCTATGTGGACCGTGATACGCTAGCCCCACAGTGCCGAATCTGTCCAAAGGACCGGAAGCTCCCCCTAAGGCCAGTGCTGCCAGTAAGGGAGCTGCCGCAGCGCCAGCGAGTGCTCCGGGGCCCAAACCCGAGCCCGCCGCGGTTCCCTTGTCCGCTGAGGACACGGCCGAGTCCTCAGGCGCGCTGCCGGTGATTCCTGAGATTCCCGATCCCTATGTCGGCACCGTGCTGTGCGAACGCTATCGCATCCAGCACAAGATCGGCGCCGGTGGCATGGGCGCGGTTTACCTAGCCGAGCACATCGTCATTGAACGAAAAGTCGCCATCAAGATCCTCTCGCAGGACTTCGCAACCAAGGCCGATCTGGTGCAGCGCTTCATCCAGGAAGCTCGTGCCGCCGCGCGCATTGGTCACGAAAACATCGTCGAGGTCTACGACTTCGGCGAGACCGCATCGGGCTCGGTGTTCTTCGCCATGGAGTACCTCGAAGGACATGACCTGGCGACGCTGATTCAGCAAAAGGGCGCGCTGCAAGCCAGCCAAGCCAAGCCCATCGTCAGTCAGATCTGCAAGGCGCTGGCTTCCGCACACAGCAAAGGCATCGTTCACCGAGATCTCAAGCCCGAGAACATCTATCTCATCACCAAAGATGGCCGCTCGGACTTCGTGAAGATCCTCGATTTTGGCATCGCCAAGATCAACAACGTCGACGACAACGGCGGCCGTCTGACGCGAGCCGGCATGATCTTCGGAACGCCCGAATACATGTCGCCAGAGCAAGCGCGGGGCGAAGTTCCCGACCATCGCGTCGATATCTATGCCTTGGGCTGCATCATCTACGAGATGCTGACCGGCAAGGTTCCCTTCCAAGCTGAGAGCTTCATGGGCACCTTGACCAAGCACATGTTCGAGGTGCCAGACCCACCGAGCCGCCGAGCCCGCTTCCCGGTGCCGCCCGAGCTAGAGGCTATCTGCCTCAAGGCGATGGAGAAGGATCGCAACCAGCGGATCCAGACCATGCAGGAGTTCGGCCAAGCGATCGATGGCGAGATTCGCGTTGCGCCTCCGCTTGTCCCGCCGGCGGCGGCCTCCGGGATCGTGCCTGGCCCGGCCGGCATCTCCGATCCCTCGCTACAGATGCGGCGCGGCCAAGTCCCGGTACCGCCGCCCAGTGTTCCCAGCATGCCGCCGCAGATGTATCCCCCTGGCATGGGCATGCCTTCGGGATACGGCATTCCTGCACCGATGCCGATGGGCATGTCTGGGCCGGTGGTGATGGGCCAGCCGGTTCCCAACTCAGGCATGTTCATGCAGCCGGCGATGGTCGCGATGCAGGCTGGGCGCGCGGGGCCCGCGATGCCGGGATACACGACGGCACCACCGACCAGCTATGAGGTCTCGCGCCAGCCACAGGCCTCGGGAGGACGCCGACTGGCCTTCATCCTGGTGGGAGCCAGCCTCGGTGTGGCGGTGCTGGCGGCCCTCCTGTTCTGGCCAGCCAGCCAAGGGCCAGCGCTCCCCGACCGCAACCTTCCCACGGGTACCGGCCGCGCCGGCAAGACGGCTTCGCTCGCCGTGGGTCCGGCGCTGGTGTTGGTCCGGGGCCTCCCCGACTCGCGCGTAATGCTCGACTTCAAAGACGTCGGCGCGATCAAGTCGAACGGGGATGTCATGGTCGAAGCCCCGACGCCGGGTACCCGTGAGTGGTCCGCGCACATCAAGGTAACCAAGGACGGCTACGGCGAGTTTTCGACGCGCATCCTCTTGCGAAGCGGCGAATCCTTCACCGTCCTCGCTGATCAGCCCAAGAAGAAGCGCTAACCCTCGCTAGTAGTAGTCGTCATCGTGGCGAGGGTTGCGTGCGCGCGGCGTGTTCGAGAGCGTCGGCTCGACCGCGTCGCCATCGCCATCGCCTTCGGCCAGCGCATAGAGCTTGATCTCAGACTCATCACGGCGCCCGGGACAAATGCGCTGCAGAATCGACCAGACATTCCGGCGGACATCTTCCATGCTATTGAGGGCCGCTGCGGCATCGAGGATCTTGCCGACGTACGTCTCGTCGCCGCCTCGCTGAGCGGTGCGCAAGATGGTCAGATAGCGCCCATCAGCCGACTCGAAAAACACCCGGTCGCGCTGCGGGCACTTGTCCAGCTGCTCCCGCATACGACCATCGATTCGGACCCCTGCGAACAGCTTGCGCGAACTATCGACTCGCATCTTGGCACGAGGCAAGCTATCACCTGCGATGCGGCATCGTCAACGCAATCGACCTTGCCGAGCCAGTCGCTAAGTGAGCCTCTCATGACTCGCCGACGCTCCCCCCCAAAAGCTGTCCCCAGGTCGCGCCAGACGGTGCCCGATGTGACACCGTGGACCGTCTACATTCTGTGCTGCGCTGACGAGACCCTGTACACCGGCTGCACGAACAATGTGCCGCGTCGCCTGCGTCGGCATGCGGCGGGTCAGGTCAGGTACACACGGGGACGCCTACCGGTGGCGCTAGCGTACCAGGAAGCTGTGGCCGACCACAGCGCGGCCCTACGTCGCGAAGCAGCGATCAAACGCCTGAGTCGCAGACAAAAACTGCAGCTTTGTGCGACCGGGCTACCGACGCCGCGAACCATCTAGCCGCCAGCCGGTTGGCCGTGCTAGGGTTCCCGCTCCATGTTGCCGTGGAGTTCCCATTCTATGCAGCCTCGACAAGCGGGCGTGGCCATCGCCGCCGGCCTGCTTTTGGCTTGTGGCTCCTCCCCTCCACCGAGCTACTCCGAAGTCCAGGCCCTCATCAACACGGCCTGTACCTTCAGCGCCTGCCACGGCACGGGAAAAGCGGGCAGCCTCTCCCTCGTTGCTGCTGACTCTTACTGCTCGCTAGTTGGAAACCGGGATGGTGCGACCTTCCTTTCGACGGCCAAAGACGGCTACCCCCGTCGCGTGGTCGCCGGCAGCAAAAGCACAAGCTTTCTCTATCGCAAGCTGACCCTGACCTCGGCGGAAAGTGGCAGCAGCAAGCCACTCGGCGAGGTCATGCCCCAGAACCAGCCCCTTGATGCCAAAAGCATCGATCTATTTGCCCGATGGATCGAGGGCGGTGCGCAGAACCTCGCGGGCCAACCCGCCCCCGGAGGGTGCCCCTAGCGGAGGGCCCCCATGGCTACCGCCCAAGCTGGCAGAACTGCTCAGCAAAACGCCAAGAGAACCCAAGATCGATATACTGTCCTGACTTCGCAGCCGAGCTCACGAAGCTCCCGGCGCACCAACAGAGCCTAGAAAGCGCACACAGAAGGATGTCTCTGATGACCCAAGCATCTCCCGTCCGGTTCGAGTTTGAAGAGGTTTCGCCCGTTGAAAAGCGCCTCAAGGTCGAGATCGCGAAAGAAGAGGTCAACGCCAAGTTTGAGGAAGGCTTCAAGCAGCTCAACCGGCAGGTGAACCTCAAAGGCTTCCGTCGGGGCCATACGCCGCGCGCGGTGCTTGAGAGCATGTTCGGCAAGCGTGTCGGCGCGGATGTCGCGCAAAAGCTGGTGCAAGAGAGCATCGGTTCGATCATCACGCAGTCCGCGCTGCGCATCGCCACCGAGCCGATGCTGGAAGCGATGCCGGAAGCCAAGCGAAACCAGCCGCTCACCTATACGGCTCGCGTTGAGCTTCTGCCACAGATCGATATCAAAGACTGCGACGGCATCGAGGTCACGCAGCGCGCTGCCAAGGTCACCGACAAGCAGGTCGATGACGCCCTGCAGCAGCGACGCGAAAACAACACTGAGATGGTGCCGATCGAAGGTCGCACCCTGGCGGGTCCAAACGACACGCTCTCGATTGTGCTCAACGGCAGCCTGGGACACCTGACCTACAACGACAAGGAGATGAAGATCGACCTGTCGAAGCCGGATCAGGCGCCACTCCCCGGTCTGCCCGCCATTCTCATGGGTATGCCGCTTGACGCCAAAGACTCGCCGATCGAGCTGACGCTGCCCACCGAGGGCATCGTCAAGGAGCTGGCCGGCAAGACCGGTCACTTCAAGGTGACGGTCAAGAGCGCTCACGAGAAGCGCTTGCCGGCGCTCGACGACGAGTTCGCCAAGGATACCGGCGAGGCCGATACCCTGGAGGCCCTGCGCAAGAAGATCCACGACGACCTGCTCGCCGAGGATGTCGAGGAAGCGCGCCACGAAATGCGGATCGCACTCGTCGAGGCCCTGGTGCAGCGCAACACCGTTCCGCTACCGCCCAACCTTGTCAACAAGCTGGCTCGCAACCTGCTTGAGAACCCGCGTGGCCGGATGCAGATCCAGTTCCGCCTGATGGCCGACAAGCGCAAGGAAAACCCCGACGCGCCCTTCACGCCACCGACGCCGGAAGAGCTCGGTCAGGCCGCGCATGCCGAGGCGGTGCGCAACCTGTCGATCGAATTCACCATGATGGCTCTGGCGGACAAAGAAAAGGTCGAAGTCACCGAAGCCGACGTCGAGAAGCACCTCTCAGAGCTGGCCAAGGAGCGCGACAAGAGCGTGGCGCGCCTCAAGGCCGAGATGCAGCGCGAGGATCCCAACCTGCAGCAGCTGCGCGGCCAGCTCCGCCTCGAGAAGGCGCTGGATCTCCTTGAGGAGAAGGCCCAGATCACTGAGAAG